>CAYLQV010000010.1:0-54209 GCA_964385925.1 uncultured Galactobacillus sp.
TGCGATATCGAGATGTAATGTCAGGAAAACATGATTAAATGGTGTTTCTCTATATTCTCAGTGCAAATGATGATTTTTTTCATAATAAGGATTGCTGGTCTTCCTAAGTGCTGTATATCTTTCCAGTTCCCTTTGATATTTCTTTCCTTCAACGGTTCCTTCAAGGAAATACATCAGATCCACATCAAAAATATAAGCAATCTGAAAGAGCTTAGATCGTGGGCAGCCACGTTTTCCAGATTCGATTTTTGATAAGGCTGTCTGATCGGTATAGCCAATCTCTTCGGCCAAATCGGTCAATGTCTTACCTTTGCTGATGCGTAATTCATGAATACGTTCACCAACAATCTTGTAGTCCTTTGTATTAATTACGGTCATAGTTCCCCCTCAATACATCAGAGCACTGTTCTATTGCCCATAGGGTTTTCGACAGTGCTCCATTGCTATGAGGGAGCATCATGTGCTTCCTTTTGTCAGTTATGCCAGTCAACGCTGGATTTGATACAGGGACAGCACAGAGTACGATCAATTCGTATCTGGATCCGCTGCGGCAGTTCCTGCTGTGGTTCGTACCAGTTGCATTTGTTGTATCTGCACTGATCTCCGGATCCAAATGGTTCTTCATGGATGAACAGGAGAGAGAACAGAAGCCAATCACAAAGACGCTGACTAAGCTTGCGATTGCGGCAGTTGTCATCTGGTCCGTCCCAGTCATCGCGACAATTCTTGACTTGACAGCATAAGGCGGAACATATTCTTAATGTCATCATAATATGCTTAAAAAGCCTATAAATGCACCATTTGGCAATTCTATTACCGAAAAATGAATTTTTTTCATTATTTGGTAATATATGTGTTATTATGTGTTCAGGGAGATATATAACATGGATTATATCAAAAGAAACCGCTATCTGAACCAGCTTATTTCGTTGAATAATACACCCGATATCAAGGTGATTACTGGTATCAGAAGATGTGGCAAGTCTGTTCTCATGGAGGAATATTCAGAATATTTGAGAACAAATGATTCCGAACTCAATCTGATCTCTGTAAATCTACAGGATCTGGACAATGAAGCTCTGCTGGAATATCACGCTCTTCATAAATACGCGATGACCCATCATGTTCCTGGAAAACATAATGTTCTGATGATAGATGAAGTACAGCTCTGCCCCAACTTTGAAAAAGCAGTCAACAGCCTTCATTCCAAACATATGTTCGACATCTATCTGACAGGATCCAATGCATTTCTATTGAGTTCTGACCTGGCAACGTTATTTACCGGAAGAACAATGGAGGTCAAAGTATTTCCGTTTTCGTTTGCTGAATTCATGGAATATTATGGCTACGAAAATGATTACAGCCGCCATTTTGATGAATATGTAGGTGTTGGTGGGATGGCAGGTTCGTATATATACAGCGATAAGAAAAAGAGAACAGAATATATTAAAGATGCGTATAACGCGATTCTTCTGAAAGATCTTGTCCAAAAATATAGTATACGGAATGTCACAGAGCTACGACATATTTCAGAATTTATGATGGACAATATTTCAAATATTCTTTCTCCGAATAATATTACCGACGAGCTCAATAAAGATACGAGTGTCATCACCAGAAAAACGGTATCCACATATGTCCGTTATCTCGAACGTGCTTTCTTATTCTATGAAGCGAAAAGATATGACCTGAAAGGAAAGAAATATCTTGGAAATAACGAAAAGTATTATCTTTGCGATACAAGTTTCCGATATGCAGTCAATGGAAGAAGGAACATGGATTTTGGACGGGCGTATGAGAATATCATCTATCTTGAACTGCTGCGGAGAGGATATGATGTCTACGTAGGAAAGCTCTACAAGAAAGAAATTGATTTTGTTGCGTGCCGCGGAGATGAGAAAATATATATCCAGGTCAGCGATGATATTTCGAAAAAAGATACTTTTGAACGAGAATATTCTCCTCTTCTAGCGATTAAAGATGCCTATCCTAAGATGATCATTGCTAGAACAGGGCATGAACAATACGATTTCAACGGCATCATTATCAATGACCTTCCGCAATGGCTGATGGCAGAGACAGAATAACTGCTAAATGAACTGACAGTAAAATCGATGAATACGAAATGTTGACCGTGTCAAATTTGGCACGGTCTTTAGTTATTCAAGAAATGAATAGTGCCTGAATAACAAAATATGAATCGATGAACAGGAAATATTTAGATCAGAAAAATTATGAAGAAATTATTAGCAGCATTTTTAACGGTGATTATTTCATTTACAGCTATTCGTCCAGTTTATGCATCTGATGTAATTTCTCCAGATGCTCCGCCACAGGAAGAACAATATTTTCCTAATACCGATAACGTAGATGAATGTGCAATTTCTGGAGTTGCGGCAACAATCTTAGTTTTTGTTTTAGCAAATTACCCTCAAATTTATCAAAGTGTATCATTATGGATTTCTCGCTATGGAACTCAATTAACTTTAACTCAAGCATGGGATACCTTCTGGAAAATGTTGAAAGAAGGAAGATTTGATGTTACAATGCCTCGATCATGTTAAAAGTAATTATCTTTGTATTCTTCCTGATTGGAGATTTACTAATGTCCATTTTGTTGCAACCATACACTCAATTTGGAAGAACAATCAATCCGAAAAATTATAAAAAATTATTTTGGGTATTTAACTTAATTTTTCTTCTTTCAATTTTAGCAGCTTTTATAATAAATAAATAAATAAATTCTTGCTATAATAAAGTTGGCAAAAGGTTATGAAGCAACAACTGAAAAAGGATCAGTCATCAGCTGCTCCTTTTTGTTACTTGGCTGATAGGTCTGCATCTCTGCCCAGCCATTTGCAAATATAGTAGGCGGCTAGATTTGCAACAACAGAGATTAAAAAGGCTATGAAATGTTCCACGAACTTACCTCCTCTCAAGAGGTCAGGAGGCAGCCGACAGAAAAAATTATAGAAAAATAATCTAAGGATAAATTTTTACAAGGTAATGGGCGGATGAGATATTCCGCTCTTTTCTGAGGCTTCATCAGGAAGTGTGGGCAGGACCAAGCTCTTTATAAGGTAGATTGACAGGAATGTCCGAGCATCTCAACATGATCATATCGAGCGGGTTGTCTATGTTCCTGAAACCGTATGCCAATCGTACAGTCAGCTTGATCTTGTTGTTCGTTGCCTCTATGCGTGCATTGGAAAGATGATACCTGGCAGTATTGATGATCGCCTCATAATGTCTCCTGATTTTCTTCTGCAGTTCATAAATCGGCTTGATCTGTGAATGCGATGCCTTCCACAGCCAGTCCTTCAATGATCCTTCGAGCTCTTCCAGGGGAAGGTGGATCAGTGTCCGCAGATACTCCTTCAGCTGGTAGGCCTTATATAGTTTCCTGTCTGTCTTGGCAATGAATTCCAATTTTGCCTTCTGCCTCGCCGTAAGGTTCTCAGGAGCCTTCCCAAGAGTGAACTTTGTGTTCTTGATCTGGTCTGCTGTCCTGTCTTTCTCTTCGCCTTTCTTTGGCCTTCCACGGCCCTTCTTCGGCTCATGATTGTTTGCACGTGCACGCTGCCATGCCTCTGTCCGTACTTCATCTATCGCTGCCTGTGCCCATTCCACCATGTGATAGCTGTCCAGGCACAGATATGCACTGGGGATATATTCCTCCATCGTCTCGCTGATCCATCTGGCACCGTCAGCTGTGACGCATTCGATCGATGCACGCTGTTCTTCACTGAGCTGTTCAAAGAATCCCCGCAGCACTTCCTTGCCATGTCTCTCATGTACCCATACCTGATGACATCAAGAAGAGGACAGACCTCAATCTCGATACGCCTGCCAAGATAGACAATGCAATGCGAATCACAATTAACAATGCAGACAGTAATATTCAAGCAGACAATATCAAGGTCTATGAAGTCAAATTGCAGTTCAGCACCGATGACGGCAAGACATGGATCAATGCAACGAAGGATAACTTCCCTAAGGAAGGGATCACGTTTACTTTGCAGTATCCTGAGGGTGCCGGCGCAGATGACGACTTCAAGATTATTCACATGTTCACGACAGGTCCTCATGCAGGAGAGACAGAGACACTGAGCTATGTAAAGACTTCAGAGGGCCTTCAGATTCACGTCAACAGTCTCTCACCGTTTGCAATTGGATACATCAAGAAGGCAGATACGCCTGCAGCAGTACCAGATCCTTCCAAGCCAGAAGAATACATCCGTCCTGATATTTCTGGTCAGGATGCGGGACATTTCTTTGACAAGACCGGTGAATCCTATGATGCTCCGGATACGGGTGATAAGTCAGCCGCAGGCTCAGGCATTGCAGCATGGACATTTATGATAAGCATGCTGCTGTCTGCTGCTGTATTCTTATCTATGAAGAAAAAAAAAGAACGGAATAAATAATTTCTGATTGAATGAAACTGGCACCTTTGGCTCCCTTGTTTAGACGCTCCAAAATTAAATGAGGTTCACTCAGATGAAGCTTTAAAATAACATGGGGTTTCGTAGACCTCAAACATCTGGAGCAATGAATATCTGTATTTGATCAAAAAAGCATTGCTGTAGCAATCTCATTGATAGATATTGTGCTGCAGGACAAGTAAACAACATAAGAAGGCCGGAGATTCCGGCTTTCTTAATTCGCATTATTTGCAAACGCCTTTTTCTACTTAATCAAACGTTCCTTTGATTTGACACTAGCGCGCTCCGAAATATTATGAATAAGGGCATTTTAAGTTTCAAAACGGATACTGATTTACAAGATAATCAAAAATAGACCAATATAAATTAAACGTAAGTTTGAGTTAAAGCATGTACTCAAACTTCTCTGATAGAAACGGAGTTGTTCTGAGAATTTGTTACTCTTTCTGGATTTTCTCAGAGTTTATTTGCTGAAGAGGGGTCTTATCCTTTTCCAACATTTTCAGCATGATATACACTGTGAAAACACCATTTTCCGCTTGAATCTTCATCTCTCCGTTGTAATTTCTAACAACTGCTTTCACCGATTCAAGTCCAATGCCTACGTTGCTGCGTCCCCGTTTATCAGATAAATAGGCACTATCCTGCATGGATATGTTCCCGTCATAACTATTGGCGATGGTGATTGCGAGATATTTGTTTTTCACCACAGATTCCACTCGCAGAAAGCGCTTCTCTTCTGGCAGTTTCTGACAAGCATCAATGGCATTTTCTAGACAGTTGCCCATCAAAACGCAGAGATCCGTGTCAAGGATAACACAGTCCTCTGGAATGTATAAGTTGAAATCTACGCGGATGCCATTTTGTTTAGCTACAGATAAATAATGTCCCACAATCATATCGGCTGTATAATTTCCGGTATAGAATGTATGCTCGTTGTTTGGCAATGTAAGACCATATTCAACAAGATACTGTTGCAGATGTATCTTGTCGTCCGCCTGAACCATGCTGGAGATTACGTTCATATGATGGCGCAGATCATGACGTGCCTGACGGGTTTGAGCAATGGAATCCGACAGCTTTTTATATTGTTCCTTTTGTGATGCTAGAATCATGTTTGCACTTTCCAGCCGTTCTTCCGCTTCCGTGACTCGGATTGAAATGCTAAGGTTGTTCAGTGCAACAACATCTGAAAAAAACAGCGCAGTATAGCAAGCAGTAAAAATGAACAGGATTATCATGTTTCCGGTTGTGAAATCAGTCAGATAATAGAATACACCAAGTGCTACAGCGCCGCTGAGAGGAGCAAACATTAGTCGTTTCCATCCTTCTGCACTTGGGTTATCACGAAATATTGTCGCGGCAAAATGTCGAAAAGCGGAGATAATCAACGTATCCAACAGGGCGAACAATGCAATACATCCCAGGGCGGAAAGAAAAGGAGCCGCAACAAGCGTAGACTGCGTGATACCAAAAGCCTCCATCAAGCCACTGATGAAATAAGCTTGTATCGAAACGCTTCCGAGACAATAGAGGTACAGAGGAAGCGGGATACATGTTAGGAAGAAAAAAGTTATATAGGGGATAACTCCAACGACAATGAGAATCACAAACTGCTCTTCCAATCCATAACCAAAGTTTTCCGCTATAAAAAAATCGAGCCATGTTCCTAGCGTACAGTAGATTGCTGTGCCAATCAGAACGACACGTTTTGACAGACGAAAATAATCCCATAGATAAGCAATCAGCAGTGCTGCAAAGATACACAAAAACAGCGATCCGATGATCAACTTACTAAGCCAGGAAAATAATATCATTTAAGCCGTTCCTCCATCCCTGTCCATATAAAATCTGCAATCTGTCGACGCAGAGATGCGGCATTTTTGCTGTTCAGCAAAACTCGATCTCCGTTTGTCAGAAGTACTGTCGTGTCAGTCACGTTCTCAACTTCGTTCAAATTGATGATGTAGCTGCGGTGGCAGCGAATAAAGTTTTTATATGAAAGCAGAAGCGCTTCAGCCTCTGTCATGGTCAGGGGTGACTTGAGTGTTTCGCGTTTTGTATGAAACAGCAGACAGTGAATTCCGGTTTCCACATAAAGAAGCTCCCGCAAAAACAATTTCACACTCTGCCGTCCGCTGGGGATGCAAATATATGAAAGGGCGGAGATCATAGTGTCTCCGCTTTTCTTGATGGCTTTGAGGAACCGTTCGTAAGAAAACGGCTTGATAAGGTAATCCAGTGCATTGACTTCGTAGCTCGCGGCGCCGAACTCTTTTGATGTTGTGGTAAAAATGATGTTTCCCGAATAACCTTGTGCCAAAAGCTGTTTTGCGGCATCCATCCCGTTGGTTGCTTTCATGTAAATATCCAGAAACAAAATATCAGACATCATCTTGTCTGCCAACAGAGCTTCGGCGCAGTCGTATTCCCGCACTTCCAGATCATCTATGCAATTTTCTCCGATGTATCGCTTAATATAATCAACCAGCCTTTGACGGTCTGAAATGATGTCATCACAGATTGCAATCCTCATGTTGCGTTACCAGTCCTTCATAATTATATCGGAATCAAATGTCTGCTTCAACGCCGCTTTCTGCCGTTTAGGAAGAGTTCGCGCCGTTTAGGAAGAGTTTTGTTTTGAATGGAAAAAATAATATATTATTTCGCTAAGTGTAGGCATTTAGTTTCTTAATCATGGTTTGAGTGCTGAGTATCACATTACTATCGGAATTCTGCCAGTTGATACAAGTAGCTTCTAATTATGTAGTCTGTACATTTGACTAGCTGACTCTATTTAGTTCATTCAATGCGCATAGTAACGATTTGCTTGAGTACAGCGTGCAAAATTGCCTAGGCATGGCCGAAAAAAAGGTGGCAATCTGCAGGAGCAGTATCCCTGCCTGAAACAATATGGCGTGACGCTGATTTATGCAGTGGACTTGCAGGATGAGAGAACTCAGCCTGAAAGATATTTCTGAAGGAGGATGAATTATGAAAAGGTCTCAAAACAAGACATTTTATCATCGTGGTCGGACAGGCAGCCGCGTTCTGTCCACATTGCTCTGTCTCGTGATGCTGGTACAGATTGTGCCTACCATGGCATTTGCCAAGGAACCGGAAGAACAGAGTGCGCTGGTATATCAGGATCCCCAGGACAGCGAAAATAAAATTTCTATTGCCTGTGCCTCCTCAAACGTTGATGAGGGAGGTACATACAGCTTTATCGTCACCCGCAGCTCAGGCGAAACAGAGGAGACATCTGTGATTTTACATACAGTGGACGTCTCTGCAGCCTACGGTGAGGACTATAACATTTCTGTGGAAGGAATGGATACGCAGACTCTTGAAACCGACGGCACCGTTCTGGAGCAGTCAACTGATACACAGGAGCAGGCTGCCCGTAAAGCACAATACGATCAATTGTTAGCTGATAATGAAACAGATGAAGAAACCACGGCCAACAGTGAGCAGACTGATGAAGCCAATCAGGCCGATCAAGCCGATGTCAACGGTCAGGAAAGTCTAGCCCAGCTGAAAGAAGAACAGACGGGCCTCTCTACTCGGGAGATATCTCAGACCGAGGCGCAGCCGTTGAATGAGGTTATTGCGCAGCAGTATATCAACTCTATGGGTGGAAGTGTAGAGACATCTTCGGAGACCACAATTGTCTTCGCAGCCGGGCAGACGGAGAAGACCGTTGTGCTGCGGATTCTGGACGACAGCCAATCCGAGGGCAGCGAGATGCTCCAATGTACTCTCACCGCTCCAGGCGATGGCTATGATATTGGCAACATCTCAGTAGTGCAGTTTACGATTGTGGACGATGAACCAGTAGTGTATTCCAAGGTGAGCTTTGCAGCCGACACCTTCCAAGCTGACGGCGGCAGCGTGACTGTCACCATCAAACGTGACGATGCACTTTATTCTTTGGCTACTGCAAAGGTACGCTCTGTGTCGGGCGGAAGTGCAGTGGCTGGAAGCAACTATGCTGTTGCTGACGAGGAGATATCCTTTGCACCGTACAATCAAGAAGTAGAACTGACAATTCCCGTTTCCGCCAGCCGATCGGAGACAATCTTTGAGTTGGAAATTTATGACCTGAAGGGCTGTCAAGAAGGCGAGAACATTCACTGCACCGTAATCATCCCTGCTGCGGAGGACACCGCGCAGTTGATAAGTCCTCTAGAAGAGAGTCTGACCATGCTCACTGCAAGCACGGACTCTCTGGACTTCCCTATTACCATTGACGGGAAATCCTATCAGGTGGTGTATGACGGCAGTTTCACAGGTAGCATCGTAGATAGCGCCGGTGTCGCAGTAGGCACCTATTTCTATATGCTTAACAGCGCCAGCTTCAATCATTTTGAGGGGACGAATCCCGGCAACTTCGGTAATCGAGAGAGCAAGTTCCTGACCGCGGATAACGCAGATGACGATACCGAGAAAGAGCTGATTGACGACGCGGCGCAAAAAGGTGTGGGCTATCTGTACTACTACAGTGCCAAGATCAGTCACAATGGGCTTTCCACCTGCTATCTGCCAGGCAATGTCCCTGCCTTTAATTCTCTGAAATATCAGTACGCCATGGCGGATCTCTATTACCGCTGCGACTACCGTGCCAGCAAAGCAAGTGGCGGCTTTGACCTGCGCGTTCCTTATGACGCGCAAAAAGTGCAGATCAAGCAAAATGTCATCAAACTCAGCCAGGCAGACATGGATGAACGGAAGTTGACCTCCAAGCTGTCTATGGTGGACAGCAACGGATATCCCGTAGATCAGAATTATGAGTTCAAGTTCTGGGCGGGCGATCAAGGCGACGGTACTCCTAAGACCGAGCTGTACATCTACGGCGCAGTGGCCATGTACCGCAAGTTCAAGATTTCCCTGCTCCAGCCGGATGCGCTGACCTATCTTAATGCTGACGGCACCACAGGTAGCCGCCTTCCTGCACAGGTGGAACTTGGTGTGGGACATGAGACCCGCTATGCTGGACAAAATCTGCAGCTCATTGTCACTTCCACCACGGCTGACGGACCTATCGAGGGCGTTTTGACAGGATATCAGATCACCATGGGGGTTGGCGACAAGCAGTCGACCTTTACCTATACGCCAAGCGGCAGCAACCTTCAGAACATTGCCTTTGACGATGATTTTATCAAGGTGCTCAACTCACACGGCAAGGGCGAGGCGATGGATGGCAGCAGTTACGTAACAAATTTGCAGATCAAGCCCATTTTCACCTATAAAAATGTGACTGTAGATGTGGGCGCTGACAAATTTGGCTCTTTCACGGACAGTGCATTGACTGTTGGCACAGGTAAGAATTTTCATAAGGGCGACGTCCTCTCTCTAGCCAGTCAGCCCGTTGATGGCTTTTATTCTGACGGCTGCCGCATCCAGGGCTATGTCAATTCCTCGGATACCCAGGCGGAAATGGACGGAACCATGTATACCGATACACTGAAGCTCACGGATGAGAAGTATGTAATTTCACCGAGGTTTGCAAAACAAGATAATCACATCACTGTTCGTATGACCGACGAAGCACAAAGAAAACTTCGGCTGCAGGGCGCGTGGGATAATAATAAGCTTCCTATAACTGTAAGAGGACATGGAGGCGAGTACGTCCTGAAAATCAACGACGGCAGGAGTCCTGATGCATATACTCCTACCTACGGCCAGGTCTATCAAATCACTGTCCTGCCTCGGGGCGGAAGGCCTTATGACAAGGTTTACCGCCCTGTGTTCACAGTGCTGCGCACTGGCCAGATGGTCAACGGTTATACGTTGGATATAGTGGCCCAGAATCGAACAGAAGACAACATCATATTGGTGGATGTGGAGGAGGTGGATCCTGCTGACCTGCTTACCTTTGCTATTAGCGGCGTGGTGCGCACAAGCGGCAACTCCGTCCGTGACAGTGCCACTGCTATAAATGGTGCCCCTGCAATGAATGTCACCCTGACAGCCGGCTCCACTGACAACAGACTGTACGATACAATCACGGAGACTGTGCTGACCTGTACCACCCGCTACACCGCCCAGACGGATATCGATGGCAAGTATTCCATCAAGGGAATTAAAGCCTTGGATGGCGACACCGTCAGCGTTGAGCTGCGAAATGGCGACGTGACCTCGGTGGAATATGTTAAGCTGAGCAAACCCGCCTCTACCGCGGGCACATTTACATATCTGGAGACGGTATATGACGAATCCAGCCAGCAATCCACCGAGCAGACCGTCACCGCAAACGGCTATATCCAGACCACTGCTTCTTTTTCGCTGCCAATGCGTTCTCCGCTTGCTCCTTACGTAGCCCGAGTGGACTATGCGGTAGACAGTGACGGCATCGCGGACTCTCTAGTGGACACTCGCAACAACGAAATTGCTATCGAAAAAAAGGGTCTGACTGTCACAGTCAGCCTGAATCGCAACAATCGTGGTGTCAAGAAGGTTATCTTTTCCCGCATCTCAGACAAAGGTGCGTCGGAGGAGTTCGCCGTGGAGGCCGAAACGAAAGATCAGACTGTTTTTTCTTACCGCTTTAAGAATATGGAAACTGCCTTTGATCCGGGTGATATGCTCTATGTCCGGCTGGTAGACAGTGAATCTCAGGTGGTAAAGACGTATCTGACAGATCCTGTTACCAATACAGAGTCGGTGAGTGAGACCTCCTATGACTGTGAGTATGCTGATGTATTTACAGGACTTACTCTTTATCTTCCTACGATCTATCCGCAGCCACAGTATTATGATGTTTCCTCCCTCAGTGAAAACGCTATGGATGTACCTATGCTAGGTAATATCTCCTCAAGCGTCTCTTCCGGCACGCTGACATGGAACAAGACATTACTCTCAGATGAGACGGCTGCCCCTTATTATCTTAGCTTTTACTTCACACCTACTGCGTCCAATGTGGACAATCTCACTGCTTATAGCATCCTCAATAAAGTGGGGGATATCTCCAATCAGATTTCCGACACCGCATTAGCAAAATATTCCGGTGATGTCAACTTGGAGCAGGCCCGTGCAACCATTGCCGCCGCAGAAAAAAACTATGACAACATGAGCGAAGACGTCAAAAAATTCATAGACGACGTGCATCAGCAGGAAACAGACCTGAAGAGTCAAGGGAAGAGCGAAGATGAGTTGATAGCGGCCTACGACCAAAGCCTCAAGGACAATAAGGATATCATCAAGCAGGCTGATCAGGACTACAAGGAGAGTACCTCCAAGCACAAATATGCTAAGGCGGCTACCAAGCTGTCCGGCACAAAGCTGACCGTCAACGTTCAGGTGCTCTTTCAGATTTTCTATACATTCAACACGAAAAACAACCAGTATGAGATGGTGTCCACACAGTTCTTTATCGGCGGCAGCGATACCATCAGCTATCTACAATACTGGTCTGTCTACGGCGTGCCTATTTACTTGAAAATTACTGGTACTGTCGGCTTGCAGATGAATAGAAACTTTGTACCTAAAGATTATCAGACCACAATCAGCTCCTCCGACGTCACGCTGGTGGATAATCTCGCGACTATCATGACACCTCAGAAGGATTTCATGGTCTATGGAAACTTGCAAGCCATGGTAGGCGCAGGACTTTTAGGAGTGCTCAGTGCCCGGGGCGTTGTCACCTTTGGCATCAACTACCGGAACATCGTTGTGGAAAACCCCAACGACAATGACACGTCCTATGGTGAGGGTGATATCACAAAGGATGGGTTGTTGATCTATACAAGCGGCGGCATCGGGTTGGATCTGTTGTTATTTTCCTTTAACTACACCCTCGTCACCGCCACCTATGGCAATGGCGTGTATGAAGAACAGGCCGGCGTAACGGGTCCAGGGAAAAAGAGCAGCGGAAATTCCTTCTCTTTGGAGTCTGCAGATGTAGGCTCATCTGATCTGGGCACATTTGGCTCCGTTAAGCTCAGAGGAGGCGACACGAGCTATCAGGTTCTTCTCAATAATGCCGCCGCCCACACAAAGCCGCAGCTAATTCAGCTCAGCGAGGGTCGGCAGATGATTGTCTTTGTAGACCGGGATCCTAGCCGCACAGGTATCGATCAGATGTGCCTTTATTACAGCGTGAATACGGATGGAACGTGGTCTGCTCCAGTTATGCTGGACGATAATGGTACCGCCGACGCCGATCCCCATGTCTATGTTAATGATGGTAAATGCCTGATCAGCTGGTCAGATGCTAACCGTGCTTTCTCGGGAACCGCATCCGCCCCTGATGTGCTTAACTCGCTGGAACTGGCTTACCGTGTCTATGATATTGCCTCGGGAACTATGGGTGATAAAACCGTTCTCACCGACGACAACTTCATGGACAACAATGCAAAGTTTGCTCTGACAAACGATGGTGACGTTTTCTGTTATTACATCAAACGTGACTTGAATAATATATTGGCTGGAGATGCTGAGTCTCTGGCTGACCCAAATGCCACCTATACGACCGTGGCTTTCCGCCAGTATGACGCGAATGAAAAGAAGTGGGGACAGGAGACTTACCTGACCATTCCTTGCCAGGATGTTAACGATCCTCTGATTCTGGACTTTGATTCCAAGGTGCGCACTTTCAATGGTGACAGATTCTCTCTGATGACCTATACCGTAGACGCCGATGGAAATCTGCAGACGGTGGACGATCGAGACGTCTATCTCATGCTGACTAACCTTACCAAAAAGAAGTCTTTCTACCCGATCCGCATCACCAATGACTACAAGGCGGACGTCTCTCCGCAGCTGACAGTATTCCAGTGCCAAGATGACGACGTTCAGGAAGAACAGCTTCTTTTGTCCTGGGTAAGCGACGGAACAGATTTCTGCACCATCAACCTGACTTCAGCCATGAAGGAAATTCAAGACAGCGGTGTATGGAATGACATTCTCTCGGCGGTACAAAGTTCAACTGATAAAGGAAGCAATCCCGACTGGTATAAACTCAGCCAAAGCGATGCGGAAGAGCTGGGTATCACTGCGGAGAACTACCATAACTCCATTTTTGAACGACTATACACCGGTCATCTGGCTCCGGCTGTCAAGAAGTTCACCAATGGTCAGCTATCTTACAACTTGAGCAGCTACAAGCTCTACAGCAATAGCAATGCCTTGTACTTGCTGTGGTCGGAAACCGGCGGTGAAGACGGCGTAGGTCAACAAGAACTTTACGGCGCTGTGCTGGATAACGATGGTCAGCAGACCAGCTGGGGCGAGCCGGTGCAGCTTACCGACTTTGGACGCAATATCGATGAGTTCTCCGCCGTCTTCGATTCCAACCAGACAATGTACCTTACCGCCAACATATTTGACCAGAAGGTAAGTGCAGACGGCACGGTGGAGTATTCACCAAATCAGATCATGTTCTATCAATACCAACGCACAAATCACTTGGCGTTAGGATCGGATATCTCTTACGAGACTACGCCGCGGGACGGTACTCAAGGCAACTTCACACTGGAACTCAAAAACAACAGCATGCGCCATCTGACTGCCTACCACATAACCGTGGAAGCACAGCAAAACGGTGCAAGTGAGACCATTTTGGATGAGGATTATGCTGCCTCTCTGCTCTCTGGTGGGACTGTTCTTCTGCCAGTTGCCTGGACGCCTACGAACACAGAAGGCGCAAAGCTTATTGTAACCTTCTCTGCAGACGGTGATACCGTCACGCGTTCCTATGATGTTCCTCAGGAGTCTGACGTGGTGATTACCTCTGCGAAGGCCGCCTATGTCTCAGGTACACCTCAAGCAACAGTGGAGTTATTCAACCAGGGCAACCTATCTACCGGCGAGCTGACTATCTCTGCCGCTAACGCAGGAAACGATGCCAAGATACTAGGCAGCGATACTCTCTCTTCTTTGGATCCCGGCCAGCACCGTACTGTAACTCTGCCGCTGAATGAGCTTACCTTTGCTGATTTGGACCAGACTGGCAGCACTACGGTCAGACTAAGTGTGAAAGGGGACAAGGACTCTGCCGGTATTGTGACGGTGCTCAACCAGAGAGAAGCTGCTTTGATAGCCTTCGATTGTGCTGATTCCCTTTCTATGAGCATCGGCGATACAGAAAAAGTACAGGCTGCAGCCATGCCAATCAGTGTGACCCGCCAGTCAATCAGCTACGTTTCTTCCAATCCTGCCGCCGTCTCAGTTTCTCAGGATGGCACACTGATTGCCAACGCAGACGGCAGCTCAGTCATCACTGCCTATGACGCCATCAGCGGGTTATCCTCCAATATATCCGTCCAGGTAAGCGGAAGTTCCAGTGATTCGGGCGACAATACATCCGACAGCGATATTCCCGGCGACAGCATTTCCGAAGGCAGCACTTCCGGCGGCAATATATCGGAAGGCGGCACTTCCGATAGCAATATTTCAGAAGATAACACTTCCGAAGGTGATACTTCTGACAGCGACACTTCTGACAGTGACACTTCCGGTGATAATGCTTCCGACAACAATACTTCCGACGACAACATTTCTGACGGTAATAGCGACATTGCATTTTGGCTTGTGCTGCTCTTTGTCTTCGGAGGTGTTCTGATAGCGTATTGGCAAAAAAAGAAGCACAGAAATAAAACTGATTAACTAATACAAAAGGTTACTTATACATAGGATAACTAAAAGATATAAAGTCTTGGGAAGATAAAGGCATGAAAAAATTCCTTGTAATTATCATTGCGGCAGTGCTGCTTGTATGGAGCAGTGCATGTACAAAAAAAACAATGACTGAAGCTGAACAATGGGGGCTGCTGTCAGAAGCGTATCGCTACACATTCCCTTTGGTGCTGATGAACTTGACGATGAAATCATCTACTAACACAGAGACAGCTGATTTAGCAGGGCATGCACCGGTCAATCAACTCATCCACTCACAGAATCTGGCGAACGCCGACTCCAAGATGGTAGTTACACCCAATGTCGATACTATCTACACACAAGCGTGGCTTGATTTGTCAGATGGTCCTATGATATTTGTTTTGCCTGAAACAGATCGATTTTGTATGACACAGGTTCTGGATGCTTGGACGAACACGCCTGCTATTCTTAAATCGGGCAGCTATCTTCTGGCACTCACCGGTTATACTGGTGCAGTTCCAGAAGGTGTAACACTTGTTGAAATTCCTACAAGCATGGCATGGCTTATCACTCGCACCTTGATAAATGATGAGGACGACATGGAAAATGTCCGAACAATTCAAAATGGCATGCGCTTGCTACCATTAAACTGTTATGAAAGCAGTGAGGAGTATATTCCTCCAAAGGGAGAATATAAGGAAGAAAACAATGCTGTTCCAATAAATGCTATTCTCTCCATGTCGCCGCAACAGTATTTTTCCGCTGCCAATAAACTGATGGCGTCTAACCCGTCTCCCGATGTAGATGCAGATGTGTTAGCACGTTTCGCTGCATTAAACATCGGTTCTGGCTTAACTTTTGATGTCAGCGTGCTGCAAGGCGATATCCAGACCAACTGGAAACAGATGCTTGGAGAAATGAAGGAAATTGTGGTTGCTAAAGGAGCAGAATATCAGGTTAAGCTGGGTGATTGGAATTACTTTGGAGATCCGATTGGACGGTTCGGAACAGCTTACGACTATCGCGCGATGATTGCACTTGGCGGTTTAGGGGCAAACCCGACAGATGTCGCTATTTATGCCAAGACAGGTGTGGATGTGAATCAGAAAGCGTTGAATGGGCAGAATAATTATGTGCTGCATTTTGAATCATTGCCGCCAATACAGGAAGGTGGTTTCTGGTCCGTGACTGCCTATGGCAGCGATGACTTTCTGATTGCAAATGAGTTGAACCGGTATTGTATCAATGATCGCTCTGCGTTTGTTCTTAACGAGGATGGATCGTTGGACATCCAGCTTTCAGACACCGCTCCGGAAAAGCAAGCAAATTGGCTTCCGGTGGGTACAGGTGATTTTCATCTGTTTCTACGCATCTATCTTCCTGATACTGAGGCTGTAAAAGAAAGCTGGACAGCACCGTCGGTCACCATGGTGCTGCAATAATTATAAAATTCTTCAAATTGTAGGTTTGTAAACAAATCCGAGTTGCTGGAGGCAGTAGAACGGGAATTGTCATGGATATAATGAACAATTTAAACTGGTAAGAAATCAATTCTTCTTTCAGATAGCTTTGTTCTCAAAGAACATCTGCTGCCTTGAAAAAATATTCTCGCTACATGCATTAAGAGGCAGACATTCAAAACTAATCTGATCGTATTTTCTCCCTTGGAAAATGGAATCAGTGTTGGAAGGTCTTATCCAAAAAACATTTAGGCTAGGTACCATGAACACGCAGAAAGGTGGATCATAACTATGGAAAAAATAATAACAATGCTGATAACACTGACTATTGCCTTTTCTCTTACCACCGGATGTGCTCAGCAAGCAGACACGCAGGAGGAAACTGGCACGACTAGTTTGATCGAGGAGCTAGGATTGACCAAGGACGCAAAGGACGCTGCTGATAACACGATCAAGGTTAACTCTGCTTTGTATTCGGAGCTGGATTTTGAGGATACTCAGGAAGCAGATTTTGCTGTTAAGGGTCTGATTGATGCACCTGAGGATCTGGAATTGATTGATGAAGAGGGCAATGTGGTCTGGAGTCAGAAGGCCTATTCCTTTCTTGCTGATTACAAGACCGCACCGAATACTGTTAATCCAAGTCTTTGGCAAAATACGATCAATAATCACGCATATGGTCTATTTGAAGTGATGTCTGGTGTGTACCAGGTGCGTGGTTACGACATGGCCAATCTGACGCTGATTGAGGGTGACAAAGGGTGGATTGTGTTTGATCCGCTTATGAGCGTAGAATGCACGCAGGCGGCTATGCAGTTGGTAGAAAAAAATCTTGGCCAGCGACCTATTACTGCAATCATCATTTCTCATCCCCACATCGACCACTTTGGCGGAATCAAGGGTATCATAAGTGAGGAACAGGCAGCAGATACGAACCTGTCACTTACCGATCAGTTAGCCAGCGGAAAAATTCCTATCATTGTACCTGAAGGTTTTGAAGAACATGCCATCAGCGAAAATGTATATGTGGGGCAGGCAATGAGCCGTCGCGCGACTTATCAATATGGCGTGTATTTGGATGATTCTGTCATCGGCTCCATGGCAATGGGCATCGGTATGGGACAGTCGGTAGGCAGCATCTCGTACATTCATCCTACCTATGAAATAAAGCAGACGGGTGAATCCTACACCATAGACGGTATAGATTTGGAATTTCAGATGACACCGGGTACGGAAGCTGCTGCAGAGATGAATACTTGGTTCCCACAGAAAAAAGCACTTTGGGTAGCGGAGAACTGCACTGCAACGCTGCATAATCTCTATACTCTGCGTGGTGCCCAGGTGCGCGACGGTGCGGCATGGGCAAAGTATATTTGCGAAGCAATCACTCGTTACGGTGCGGATGTAGAGGTTACTTTTCAGTCCCACAACTGGCCGCATTGGGGCAATGAAGTTGTCAATGATTATCTGGTGAATACCGCAGCTGTATATAAATTTATCAATGATCAAACACTGACCTACATCAATCAGGGCTATACCTCGGATGAGATTTCTAACATGATTTCATTACCGGATGCACTGGCAAAAAACTGGTATACACGTCAGTACTACGGCACGGTTGCGCATGATGCAAAGGCGGTCTACCAAAAATATATGGGTTGGTATGACGCAAATCCAGTGAATCTCAATCCGCTGACACCTACCGAAAGCGCACAAAAATGGGTGGAATATATGGATCTCGGAAGCGTGGACGCTGTTTTGCGCAAGGCAAAAGAAGACTATGATGCAGGAGAATTCCAGTGGGTCGCCGAGGTGACCAATACCATCGTCTTTGCTGATCCCGACAATCAGGCAGCGCGGCTTCTCTGTGCCGACGCATTGGAACAGCTGGGCTATCAGGCAGAATCAGGCACATGGCGTAATGCATATCTATCGGGCGCTAAGGAACTGCGTACCGGAAACGCAACGGGCAGTACAAAGCAGGCTAAACAGAACATGGATATGACCAAGAATATGACCGCTGCCAATATCTTTGATTATATTGGCATTCTGCTCGACAAGCAGGCAATGGCCAATTATGACTTTACAGTCAACATCACCATCGCTGATACCCAACAAAGATTTATCCTTCAATTCAAAAATGGTGCTGTACTGCAATATGAAAATGCAGCAGACACAAAGGCTGCGCTCTCCATTACTACTAGTAAGAATGCTATATTCTACATATTGCAGAATCAGCTGAGCAAGCTAAACGAAGTGGCAAAAATTGAAGGAAATACTGAACTGCTCAAGCTTATCATGGATAACTTGAATCAGTTTAGTCTGAACACAACACCGAACTTTAATATTGTGGAGCCTTGATGAGATGCTGATTTGGCGAATTTGTTGTATATTTGATGCGAAGAGAGACTGACAGGAAACTAATGATTGTATCACGTCGCATACGTCTTTCATTGCGAGCAGTACAACTTCATTGGCAGTGTCAGAACATGTTGTTTCTAACAAGATAATTTCAGTTTCAGCAGAATGCAGAAGCTGAATATAGAATCAAAGTCATTACTCTAACATCTCTAAAAAAATGTCGCCTACATCGATTTTGCATATAATGGATGCCGCAAAATATCTTTGACTGCAGCATATCCCATACAAAGTAAAATCCAGACCAAACAGCAGGACAATTTATAAGGAATCAATCACTGCACCAGATATCTTCACATCTTTGATTCATTATAATTAAAATGATTTGGTATTCATTCTTAGTCTGTACTGTTCAGAATATTCCTGTAAGTAACAAAGCTTATCAAAATTGAAGTGTTCAGAAAAGTATTTGCATCATTGTTTAAAGAATAATTTATATGAGGAGATTTTTATGAAGAAGTTCTTTACGTTTCTAGCATCTCTTGTCCTTTCACTGAGTCTGCTGCCTGTTACTTTGATGCAAGTCGCTGCAATTGATGACAAGCAGATTGTCATCCTGTATACCAATGATGTACATTGTGCATACGATCAGGTCATGAACAAAGAGAAAACAGAAGTTACAAACATTGGCTACTCAGCAGTTGCTGCTTATAAGAAGGCGATGCAGGAGCAGTATACCAATGTTGCATTGGTTGACGCTGGTGACCACTCGCAGGGTGCGCCACTTGGTACACTGACCAAGGGAACAGCCCTGATCGACATCATGAATCATGTCGGCTATGATTTTGCGGCAATTGGCAATCACGAATTTGACTATGACATGGCACAGTTGCTGACTAACATCAACAGTGCTTCTTATCAGTATCTTTCTTGCAACTTTACAAAAGCAGATGGTACTGCAATCGATAATATCAAACCATACGCAGTCAAAGATTTTAATGGCACAAAGGTTGCCTTTGTCGGCATCACTACACCTGAATCCTTCACCAAGTCAACGCCAACTTATTTCCAGGACAGCAATGGTAATTATCTCTACTCCTTTGCAGAAGGCAACAATGGTCAGGACTTATACACAAAGGTGCAGCAGGCGATTGATGACGCAAAAGCTGAAGGAGCACAGTATGTCGTGGCACTGTCCCATTTAGGCACAGATGCAGAATCTTCTCCATGGACCTCAAAGGAGGTAATCGCCAATACTACAGGATTCAATGTAGTACTGGATGCGCATTCGCACAGTACAATTGAAAGTGAAAATGTCAAAGACAAGATTGGAAATACTGTTGTTCTGACCTCAACCGGAACCGAGCTGGCAGCTTTAGGGAAACTGGTCATTGATCCGGTAAACGACACTGTGACGACCCAGCTGCTGAAAGGTCTAAGTACGACAGATTCAGATACAGACACTTACATTGCAGGGATTAATGACCAGTTCAATACTCTTCTGAATAAAGTTGTCGCTCATTCCAATGTAAAACTGACCATCATGACACCCGATGGTTCTACACGTGCAGTCCGTAATGCTGAAACGAATCTGGCTGATTTGTGTGCAGATGCGTACAGGATCCAGATGGGTACGGATGTCGGATTTGCCAATGCCGGTGGAATCAGACAAGATATCCCCGCAGGTGATATTACCTATGGACAGATCATCAACGTCGAACCATTCGGCAATACTGTTTGCGTTGTCGAAGTTACAGGCCAGCAGCTGCTGGATGCCCTTGAGATGGGTGCTAAGAACTATCCGGATGAAAATGGAGCAATGATGCAGGTATCCGGTATCATGTATACAATCAACGCTAAAACTAAGTCTACAGTGCAGACAGATGACAAGGGAATGTTTATTTCTGTCACCGGTGCCCGCAGAGTCGAGAACGTCAAAGTACTTGATAAAGCAACCGGCAAATACCTGCCAATTGATCCGCAGCATATATATACCGCAGCATCCATCAACTACATCATCAAATCTGCTGGCGGCGGTATGAATATGTTCCTCAATGACAAGATTCTGCAGGATGGTGTCAAGCTTGATAACCAGATCCTGATTGAATACATTCAGGATTATCTCAAAGGGGACATTGGTGACGAGTATGCTAGTCTGACTGGACAGAATCGTATTTCGTTCCTTACCGTCGATTATCAATTACTATCTGATTCTTCGGATAAAGTAATCAACATCAACGGTAATGCAAGTGCATTGACTGCCCTCTACCTTGACGGTGTCCTTCTTGATGAGTCGTCGTATGTTGTCACGGGAATCGATACCAATATTTCCTTCACGCAAGATTTCCGCAGTACACTGAAGGCAGGCGCTCACACAATCAGAGCTGTCTATAAAGACGGCGATATCACAGCAACTATTGATTTGGCAGAGATGACACCACCAACTGGTGATGCAACAGATTTATTTGGCTGGCTGGTACTTGAATTGACATCAATTGCTGGGGTGGCAGAAGTGCTCCGTATAAAGAAACGATTTGCTTGATAATAAAAATAACGGCCGTAGTCCCATATAAGACTATGACCGTTTTAATATTGTTTGATTACCACGTGCTATACGTGTCGTAATAGACCTTTCAGTATAAGAAAAGCATTATCTTTTTACATACTGAAATCGGCTGGGCATCTGATTAAAGGTAAGCGATTAATAATCCGTACAGAAGATCATGGAACAAAGCGAGTCCATGCATGAAGATCTGAAAGCTGAGAGACAGATGACCCGGATGTGCTTCAATCTGCTGCTCCGGAGCGATGAACTTCCAGAAGATGCGAAGCTGTTGAGAAGGGTATTGGAGAAGCACACTGTATTCGATGATGTCCTGGAAGAAGCCGCAACAGACAAGATCAAATACAATTCTGTCATCATGGAACGTGTTTCATTGAAAAAATGACGGAGAAGCAGACGAAGACACTACCGTTCAGAAGAGTACTTCCGGTGTTCGATGCAGGCGTGGACATCATCAAGCAAGCACTGGAATATTTCGTGTACGATATGATATTCGCGGATTATGATAGGAATCCATTCCATTCGGATTGCATCTCAGATTTCTTATATCGGGTCTCAAAGGTATGTGGTATCAGAGTCGATGCCGGCCTGATACGGAAGTCATTCTCTGCTGACAATTGTGCGAATGGAACGACCCCTGCTGCCATAAGAAGATGATGGGATATAGGAATGAAAACATGTCTGTCAACTGGTATGCGACAGCAACCAGTTCAGAGGTTCAAGAAGCGAAGAAGAATAGAAAGTATAAGCAGTAAATGGGTTCCTGACGCAATACCCGGTGCAGCCATTAAAAAAGCCGCTGAATAAGCGGCAAAATGGTGAGCGTTAAGGGACTCGAACCCATGACCCCTTCCACGTCAAGGAAGTGCTCTCCCAACTGAGCTAAACACTCAATGCTTTAGTATGATACCATAACCGGGTGAATTTGCAAAGTGATTTTCAGTGAAGTAATCAGGTATTCTTATCAGGAAAAGAAGAAAAGATATCCATATGACAGAAGAAGATAAATTCTTTGGAACAGACTGAGTAATACAAGCATGTGAAGATTTGACTGAAATTGAATATGCTATAATTTTTGGGTAGTTTATCAGGAATTTATCGGAGCGTATCCTATGGAAGTTGATCAAAATCTGATTGCAGCGGTCAAAAAAATAGGTATTAACGATACCGGCCTTTATCAGTGGGATGGCAAGAGTCTTCACTCACTTTACGGCAATGTAAGGATTCAGGAATACACAGGAATGAGCCGTGAAGAATTTGATGCAGTTGTTCAAGGAGATTTCGTCAATATGGTCGTGAAAGAAGACCGTGAGAAATCAATGCGTCAGCTGAATGAAATGGTGAAGAACCAGGAAAGCGGAGTCTTCTCTTTCAGGATTTACCATAAAGACAGGTTCATGACCTGGCTTCGTGTAGAGGCAAAATACATGGGGGAAATGAATGGGGAACCGGTCATTATGGCCTATTTCAGCAGTCTTTCTGGTGAAGAAGCAGTATTTGAGACGTTAGTTGACCGTCTGAATGACATTATTTACGTCATTGATAAGCAGTCTCATGAACTTCTGTATATGAATGATTATGCATTAAAAACAAGTGATAATCGCAATTATGTCGGTATGAAATGTCATAAGTATCTTAATAACATAGATGAACCATGCCCATGGTGCTCTCTGCCGATGATTAAGAATGGAAAAGCTCATGTGGCAGAGAACTATGTACCTCCGCAGGGACGCTGGTATGAACATGATGTATTTGACATCAATTGGTACAATTACGATGCTGCAGCATTTTATCTGACGGATATCACAGAAAAGAAAAATCTGGAAAAGATCAAAGTCAAAGGACAGTATCAAAGGATTTTGAATGCCAATCCCGATGCCCTGGCACTTTATGCAGCAAATCTGACCAGAAACACAATTGGTGATGGCCAATGTTCAAGCCGGGCAGTTTGGAACAGAATCGACCTGGACAACTGTGACAGTTTCTTTGCTTCGGTTGAAAAGATGATCATGGACAAGGCGATACAGCAGCGTTTTGCCATGGTCTTCAAACAGAAGGCACTGCTGGAAGAATATTATAAAGGCATTACAGAAGAAACCATTGTCTATCCAATCCTGAACCATCTTGGTGAAAAGATGTGGATCAAGGGAACAGTCTCCATGGTCGAGAACCCGGTCAATAATGACATTGAGGCAGTCATCTATGCAGTCAATGTTACACATAATAAGAAATTGGAAAAAGTCGTTCAGCGGATTACTTTGGATGACTATGATTTTGTTGCACTGATTGACCGCAGAAAAAAGACTGTGGAACAGATCATGATGTCAGAGAAAGCTGACATTGTACGTTCTTATGAAACTGTTGATTACAATACCGTTCTGAAGCAGCTCATAATTGGAAAGACAAATCCTACAGAGACGCAGAATCACTTGGATAAGCTTCAATATGCAAACATTCTGAAGAAGCTGGAAACAGACGGATCAGTCATCTATCCATATACAAGTTTTTCTGCTAAAAAGCAGCCGCTGCGCAAGCAGCTGAAATTTATCTGGCTGGCAGAGGCGCGTGATTTTATCCTGATGACACGTACAGATATTACAGCGGCATATCAAGAGGAACAGCGCCAGCTGGAACGCCTGACGGAAACGATGAAAAAGCTGGAAATTGCTAATAATGCGAAAACTGACTTCGTATCCAGGATCAGTCATGATATCCGTACGCCGATCAGTGCAATCGTCAGCATGACGCAGTTCGCAAAAGAAGATATTGATCACAAAGATCAGCTGATGGATGATATTAAGAAAATTGAAGGGTCTAATGCATTCTTGATGTCATTGATCAATGACATCCTGGATGTTTCCAAGATAGACAGCGGAAAAATGGAACTCTATCCAGAACCTTATCCTTATGAAGAATATATAGCGAATGTGAGTGGAATGTTTGCCCCGATGTGTGCAGATAAAGGACTGACATTCAAGATCCTGAACAACCGCAGTATCGGAGCGACCGCCATCGTGGATAAGGTACGCCTCAATCAAATCACAATGAATCTGCTTTCAAATGCGGTGAAATATACACCGAAAGGCGGGACAGTCACTTACGATTCACAGACTCAGCGCCTGCCGGGAAATAAGGTCAAAGTTCAGTTTACAATCAGTGATACAGGCATCGGCATGAGCGAGGAATTCCAGAAACGGATGTTTGAGGAATTTACACAGGAAGACAGTGAATACCGCAAAGAACATGGCGTCAGCGGCACTGGACTTGGTCTTGCAATTGTAAAAAGAATTATTGATCTGATGAACGGAACGATTGAAGTGTGGTCAAGACTGAATGAAGGGACATCCGTTACTGTGACTCTTGTGCTTCCTTCCGGCACAGCACCGATGGTCCAGGGAGAATCGAAGACACTATCAGCTTCTCTGAATCTGCCGCATCGGCTGAATCTCAGCATTCTGGTCGTAGAAGACAATGAGATCAACCGTGAGATTGCCGCAAGGATCCTGAATCACCTCGGCGCTGAGACAGAGTTTGCTTTCAATGGCGCGGAAGGCGCGGAAAAGTTCAGGGTATCTAAAAAAGGACAGTATGATGTCATACTGATGGATATTCAAATGCCTGTCATGGACGGCTTTGAAGCAGCGGGACAGATCCGCCGAATGGATCGCAGTGATGCCGGTACCGTGCCGATCATCGCAATGTCTGCAAATGTATTTGATACAAGCATCCAAGCCGCAAAAAAAGCAGGCATGAATGACTATCTGACGAAACCGGTCGATCCTGAAAAAGTATATGAGGTTTTAAGCAAGTATCAGAAGAAGTAAAAAAGGAATTCACTCAGTGTCATGGCTGAATGAACTCCTCTTTTTTATTGATCTTTCATGCTGGTGATCAGCCAGCCGCTGTCTTCCTTGTCGACTGTGATGATGACGGATTTTGCAGAAGCCTTGAGATTCTTCAATGCATCTGTATAGTTTGTCGCAAACCAGGTGGCCATCGATGACATCATGTATTCGGCGGCAGCAGTTTCACCCTCACTGGTGTATTTATCCATGACTTGGGAGGAAATACCGCTGATGAAGGAATTATAGTCAATATTCTGTACAGCTTCTGAAATTGTATCGGAATCCAGGATCGAGGCATCTACCGATACGTTGTATTCTGTATCAGAGACTTTCTCAACCTTTGTTATCTTGTGAGACTGGACACAGAGCTTGATGATCTGACTGAATGCATCTGAAAAAAGCTTCTTAGTGCTGTCACTGACATCATACTGCGCAATCATTTCATTCATGCTTTCCTCAATGCTCTTGAGGGAAGAGAAATCTGTGGTTGCATTTGAACTGACATATTTATATGCATCTTCCAGATTGCCCTCTTCTAATGATACAAAATAGCTGTTGACGGTATTTTTTACAGCGGACTCCGTAGAATTTGCCGCACATGATGTTAAAGAGAGTGCTAGAACTCCTGCAAATAATGCTTTCAATATCTTCTTCATAAGTTACCTCAGGTATTATCATACTCTGTTTTTCGGCATACGTCATTTTTCGGTATTAAAGAGATTTACAAAAGTTTACCAAAAGCATGGAGAAATGACTGTGCTAGAATGTACTTGAAATCCAAGGAGAAATTGAAATGACTGATATGGCGAAGGAACATCCTGACTGCGCGTACTGTGCAAAGGGAGAATTGGTTGCGAAGTTTGGCATTGAGATCTGTGAGTTGAATGCTTCAACAGTATATCTGTTCAAAGAGCAGTCTCATCCCGGCAGATGCATCGTTGCATCCAAGCATCATGTGTCGGAGATGCTGGAACTGTCTAAAGAGGACAGAGAAGCATTTATTGAAGATGTGACTAGAGTCGCAGAGGCAATCCATGAAGTATGTCATCCGGATAAGCTGAACTACGGCATGTATGGAGACACAGGACATCATCTGCATATGCATCTGTGCCCAAAATACAAAGATGAATATGAGTGGGGCGGAACATTTGCAATGAATCCGGATCAGAAGTATTTAAGCGATACGGAATACGAAGAGCTTAGAGAAAAACTCAAGCAGGCAATTTTAAAGTAATCAACAGTCATGGACATTGTTCATGACTGTTTTTATGGTAGAATACATCCGACATGTATAGATTAGAAAATTGGTATTTTGAGAAAAACAAAGACAGATACAGAGTGTGGGGGAATGTATATGGACATCCTCACTTTATTGAAGGACAGTGGATCTCCACTTCAACGCTAAAGGATATCCGAAGAGACGATGAGACTTTGATCATGACGACCGGACACAGTCAGTACTGTGCGAAATTCGAAGACCATCAAAGAGTAGATGCAAGAGTATTGAAGAAGGCACTGCATGACTATCTGTGGCCGGAAGATGAAGGATTGTGTCAGAAGATCCTGTATGAAAGCGGGAAAAAGACAAAGAATGAGAAAGAAATACCTGCATCATGCAGTACATGTGCAGTGATTGTTTTTGAAGATGGATTCAAAGAGCTTGTACTGAAACTGCATGGTCATGAAAAGACAGTCAGTTCCTATGATGTGCACAAAGGGCTGTTTCAGGATGTGACGGAAGTGTCAGATGCAGATCTTGGGTATTGTTTCCGCTTCTATGCATATCAGAAGAACGGTTTTCAGTTCGAAGAATGGAAGGGTAGATTCAGCCCCGTTTTTATGAAGAATACTGGTGAAGAAGAAGTGCATGTATCAACTGTGTTCGGGGATTATCTGATTGAAGCTCATGAATGTGTGCTGATTGATCCGATGAACATGAATGCAAGGGTCTTCCACGAGCAGGGACGGGCGGCGTATAGTGAAACCAGAGTCATACCGCATGGCTCTTTAAAGGTGAAAATCTGAAGTGAGGGCGTATGGAACAGATTAAAAGCTGGAATGAACTGACAGAGAAGCTGCAGCAGGAACCAATCCTGCTCGTGTATCTTTCGTCAACTGACTGCGGTGTATGCAAGGCTGATGAACTGAAAATCGACCAGATGAGAAAGGAACTCTCTTTTCCATCTGTTTCGTTTGATGTCAATGATGTGCCGGAGGCTGCTGGGCAGCTGAATGTTTTCTCTATGCCTGCTGTACTGCTGTTTTTTCATCAGAAAGAATATCATCGGCAGGCACGGATCATCGATTTCTATGAATTGGATAAAAGAATGAAAGAATTGATCGACGCTCAAGACTGATCGGAGATATTGATATGGATTACATCACAAAGAATACAAAAGTATATAACATCGTGTCTGTTGCAGCGATGATTGTTTCAGCGTGGATCGGAGCAGTGGCAGTCAATATGTTCATTCTGCCTGGCAATATGATCTCAGGCGGATTCACGGGTCTCGCAATTCTGCTCAATGCAGTCAGCAGCGCTGCTGGATTTCCCATCAGTATTTCATTGATCTATTTGCTGCTGAATATTCCGGCTGTGATTCTGTGCTACAGATCAATATCCAGAAGGTTTATTGTTCTGTCCTTGATCAACGTTGTGGCATCTTCGTTCTTCATAAAAATAGTGAACATGCCGCCGCTGTTTACGGATCCTATTCTGCTGGTCATTTTCGGCGGTGTTCTGTCCGGCATCTCTACGATCATTGCTCTGAAAGTAGATGGGTCGACCGGCGGCACAGATTTTGTGGCACTTTACTTCTCCAACCGTCATGGCCGTGCGGTCTGGCGTGAAGTGTTTGTCTTCAATGCCTGCATGATCATTATTTTCGGTTTTACCAAAGGATGGATCAATGCTGGATATTCAATTGTATTTCAGTTTGTGGCAACAAAATTTGTGACTGCCTTCCATACACGATATAACCGTGTAACTCTGCAGATCATGACAGAACACTGTGAAGATGTGCTCAAGACACTGGTCGCTGAAAGCCAGCACGGCATCACATGCACAGACAGTTACGGCGGCTACAGTCACAAACCGATTACAATGATTACAACAGTAGTTTCTTCCTATCAGTCTCATGAGATCATCCGGGCGGTATTGAAGGTAGACAGCAGTGCAATAGTCAATGTCGTGCAGTCGGAAGAGTTCTTCGGCAAATTTGTACAGAAACCATATTAAAAAAAGGCTCTTGGAGAGATTCTCTGAGAGCCTTCAGCATAACTGCAGAGGATTCTGTTTTCCTTCAGCCATACTGATGATGCCGCTGACACCGTATTCCACCATGGATTTGACAGCTGCGTCTGTATAGAAGGCCATATGCTGGGTGTGTACGACATTTTTAAACTGGCGCAGGTAGGCCATATCACGGTTGGAGAAGATGTCTGTCTTTAGATTCTTGTGAACAATATCTTCTTCGTTCTCAAGGACATCAATTCCTAGTGCACCGATCTGTTCGCTTTCAATGCCTCTGGTCAGTGCGTGGACATCGGTCAGTGCACCGCGGGCACAGTTGATGATGACAACGCCTTTTTTCATCTTGGCAATGGAATCATCATTGATCATATGATATGTACTGTCGAATAAAGGCATGTGCAGAGTGATGATATCAGCCTGAGCATAGACTTCATCCAAAGACATGTATTCAACAATTCCTTTCAGTGATGGATTTTCATGCAGGTCATAGGCAATCATGCGGCATCCAAAGCCTGTCAAGTCTTTGGCAACCGCTGCTCCAATCCTGCCGGTTCCTAAAATGCCGACCGTCAGATCCTTTAATTCTCTGCCCTGCAGACCATCCAGGGAATAGTCGTTGCACTGGGTGCGCCACAATGCCTGCTTGTATTTTCTCAGACAAAGCAGGATCATCATGATGGTATAGTCAGCTACACCATTTGGGGCATAGGCACTGTTGGATACATGAATGTGATGACGCTTGGCTGCTTCCAGATCGATGTGGTTGTAGCCGATGGAACGAGTCGTTAAGTAAATGATCTTCTGTGCTTCCAGAAGTGAAGCTTCTTCTTCACCAATATGGGATTGTCCAAGAATCGTGACTGCTGAACCTGGTTCAAGAAAAGGAATATTCGCAACAGATAAGCGGTCAGCAGAACACTTGATCTCAACATTGTATTTCTTTGCCATTTCATTGAAATATTCTGTTTCATCATCTCTGACTTCAAATGCATAAATTTTCATAGGTTCACCTCAATGAATTTATTATAAAGCAGACGCATTCCATGTAAAGCGGGACCTTACATCGAAAGCGTCTGTTATTTTATTTGTGGATCTCTTCCGTGAGCATGCCATCAATATCGATATAATACTACTTCGGATTTTTGAGAAACAAAGGTGCAGATGCCGCTGTTCAGCTTCACTTTTTACAGCAGTGTCCTTCCTTGATGAGATGTGATTATTTCAATCAGCCGAAGCGGTAGGATGTCATGGACATGGAGCCCAGTTCACGATAGTCGTTCCAGACTGTCACCTGATCATCTGCTGAGGCGGCACCTAAAGCGACCAGGAATGGATTGTAGTGCTCTGAAGTAGGAACTGCCTTTGCGGCATTCGGCAGGGCCTGATAGTTGACAGGAATGTCAAACTGATGGGTGAGGACAGCCGCCTTGATGGTACGGTCAAAATTTTCGGCCCATTCATAGCCATGATCACTGCCCCAGCTGACCATGCCAAGATTGTGGACGATATTTCCGCTTGCAAGAATCAAGGCGCCTTCATCTCTTAACTGTGCCAGTTTCTTGCCAGTCTCATACTGTTCCTTTGGCGAAGCCGTCGTATCCGTGCTGATCATTATGACTGGGATATCTGCCTTTGGATACATATTGCAAAGTACAGACCAGATGCCGTGGTCAATGCCCCAGTCATTGTTGACTGAAGCAGTGCCGTCCAGTGCTTCCAGCACACGGTCGGCAAGCATGGTCGATCCAGCTGGTTCGTAATGGATCTGATACAGTTCGTCTGGAAAGCCGTACATATCAAAGATCTGCGGATTTTCATCACTTCTTCGGACACATAATCCTTCCGTCATCCAATGGGAAGAAACAGCAGCGATGAATTTCGGCTGACCCAGTTCCTTTCCCATCTTTTTCCAGCCATCTCTGGCTCTATTTTCGCCAATAGCATTCATTGGACTTCCATGCCCAGTGAAAATCACCGGCATTGTATTTTTTTCTGTCATGTTCTCCTCCATATTCATATTCAGTCCTTTATTTGTATCACAGTTTCACACAGTTGGTCCTCAAGATGCCCTGCAGACGGATCAATCTGCAGGCAGCAGTAGCTTTCATGCATGGAGGTATTATATAATGTGAGTAGGAATAATTAATACCATACTTTGCATCACATCTGAGGAGCGGAATAGAGGAATGAAAATGAAACAGATACTGCGCTTATTACTTGTAGCACTTCTTTGCGTGGCAGAGCTTGCCTTGAATCTGACAGCCTTGTCTGTTCATGCCTCAGATGACCCCAAGAGAGTCCTCTATATCAGCTCTTATTCCTATTCCTGGGGAACAGTTCCACAGCAGATCAAAGGGGTATCAGAAACACTGACCTCAGATGCATATGCAGTGAATTATGAATTTATGGATACGAAGAATACCTCTTACACAAAGGGATATCGGGAATACTATCAGCTGCTGAACTACAAGCTTTCTACAAGAAAAAAATATGACGGCGTGATTGTCGGCGATGATGCTGCCTTGAACTTTGTTGAAATGTATAAAGACAGTCTGTTCGCCAGGATACCGATTACTTTTCTGGCTGTTGATAATATCAGCAATGCGGAAAAAGCATCAAAGGATCCGTATGTAACAGGTGTAGTGGAAAAGGTTGACTATCAGAAAAATATCGAGATAGCGCAAAAGCTTCTTCCCAAGGCGAAGAATATTACTTTCATCTTCGATAATAAAGAGAATGGACTCGGCATTGCCAGTCAGCTGAATGAACAGCGGGATTATTTTAAGGGATATCATGTCAGCTATCTGAATACTTCCGAATATGACAAGAATGACCTGTGTCAGGAACTGTCTTTCTTCACATCTGATGATATCGTGTTCTTTGTCTCTATGGGGCAGCTGAAGAATAATGTCATCCTGAATGAATATGACAGGTATGCGATGGTCAGGGAGCACGCAAGCGTACCATTCTTCCGGCTGACGACGGCAGGAATCGGTGAAGGGGCATTGGGCGGGTATGTCGTGGATTTTGAAAAGAGCGGTGAGATTGCGGCTTCCATGCTTGTGACGATGATGACTGATCCGCTGGCTGAAAAACCGGCAATGGAATACAACACTCCGGGGATGTATTACTTTGACTACAACATTCTGAAAGAGTACAGCCTGAAAGCAGCCCTGCTACCATCCGAAGCAAAAGTCATCAATCAGCCGGAATCCTTCTGGCGCACATATTCAAATCAGATCATGATTGGACTGCTGTCCATGCTGCTGATCGTTTTCATTATTTTTACAATCCTTCTGCGCAGGACAAAGAGACAGATTGAGCTGAAGAATGCTGAACTGACGGCTGCCAGCCGGGCAAAGACAGATTTTCTTTCTAATATGAGCCATGATATCCGTACTCCGATGAATGCCATCTTGGGTATTACAACGCTGCTGCAGCATACAGATGTTCCAGAAGAAAAGGAAAAATATATCAATCAGATTGAACAGTCTGGAAAGTATATGCTCAGTTTGATCAATGATGCCCTCGATATGTCGAAGATTGAAGCAGGTAAGATGACACTCAATCCGCAGCCTGTCAGCAATCATGAGATCATTGATCATGTCTTGGCAACCATTGAGCCGCTTGCTCATCGTAAGCCAATCCGTTTCGTTGTTGATATTCCGCCGGAAGATGATCCCTGCTGGACGACAGTATGTGTGGATTCTGTACGAATGAGCCAGATCTTTATGAATCTGCTTTCCAATGCAGTGAAATTCACGCCGGCAGGCGGAACAGTGACATTGAAGATGGAAGTGGTCAGCAACGATGACGAGAAGATTGCATGTCACTATACTGTTGCGGATTCCGGAATCGGAATGAGCAGTGAATTCCAGAAACACTTGTTTGAACCATTTAATCAGGAGAAGCGTGAATATATTTCACATGAGAATGGAACCGGTCTTGGCTTAGTCATTGTCAAGAAACTGGTCGACCTGCTTGGCGGGACTATCAAGATCACCAGCATAGAAGATAAAGGAACAGCAGTTGATTTATATCTGACGCATCCAAAATGTACTATGCCGAACGATGAAGCATTGAAGCCGGCGGATCTTTCAATCCTGGCAGGAAAACACATCCTGCTGTGCGAAGACAATTCACTGAACGCTGAAATTGCCTCACAGCTGCTGGCTGCGAAGGAAGTGACAATTGAAAGAGCTGAAAATGGCAGAATTGGTGTTGACCGTTTTGCGGCAGAGCCGGCAGGCACTTATGATGCTATTCTGATGGATGTTCGCATGCCGGTCATGGACGGCTTGGAAGCAGCCAGGGCAATCCGCTGCCTTGACCGACCTGATGCCAAGACAATCCCAATCATCTCGATGACCGCAAATACATTTGATGAAGATGTGAATCGGTGCATGGAAGCAGGCATGAATGCGCATATTGCAAAACCGATTGATGCGCAGCTGATGTTTGAAGTTCTGGCAAAATGCATCAAAGAGAAACAATCAAAAAAGGGAAGTGCTTGATGAGCACTTCCTTTTTACTCGATTGGCAGATAATGGGCAGTAATCTGAAGCCCTTTGAGAAAGAGCGCATGGTCGGCTGTCAGTCCTAAACGCAGATGAGATTCACTGTCAAAGCAGGATCCCGGCACATAGAAGACACCGGTCTGATCCAGCAGGTACCTGGCAAAATCTGCACTTGCGATTGGTGCATCATATTTCAGAAAACCAACAGTGCCTGCCTGCGGCATAACGATGCTGAATGCGGGATTGTCCTTCAGCCAGGAAGTGAGAGATGCTTTGTTGGCATCAATGATTGCACAGCTTCGTGCCAGAATGTTTTCCTTATTCTGGAGGGCTATGAGGGCAAGGGCATCAATCAATGGACCGGTCGAAATAATGGAATAATCCCGGCGAACATTGACAGCTGCAATGACTTCAGCAGGTCCTTTGATCCAGCCTAAACGCAGCCCGGCAAGAGAGAACATTTTCGATAATGAAGAAGTTGAGATGCCTTTCTCATACTCATCGCAGATACTCGGCTGATCAGGACTGCGGTATACTTCATCGCAGAGAATATAAGTCTGATTTTCTTTCGCCAACCGATACAGTTCCTGCAGGTAGTCTTCATGAAAGACAGTACCGGTCGGATTGTTGGGATTGTTGAGAATGACCAGTTTCACTTTGCCGGCAAAGACAGCTTCCAGTTCTTCTTTCCTTGGCTGCCATCCATTTTCTTCATACAACTGCAGGGTGGTTACATGACATCCGATTGAACGCGGCAGATCTGTAAACTGCTGATAGGAAGGAGTATAGGTGACAACTGTGTCGCCTGCTTCCAATAAGGTCTCCATGACCATTTCATTAGCCTGCAGGCATCCCTGTGCCATTGTAATGGAATCAACTGTACCGCTCTGATACAGCTTGAGAATTTCTTCCTTCAGATGGATATCCCCGGTAATAGTGCCGTAATCCATCTTTACTTTAGAAAGCAGTCCCTGCTGATCCATAGCTGTGAGCTGTTGGAACGTAAAAGGACTTACGCAGGTATCTGTCATGTTAAAGACAGCTTTACCCTCGTAGTCATTCATCCACTGTTCTACTTTAAAATCAGCAATCTGCATATCTATTCGTAGAATACCTTGTTTAAGAAGTCCTGTGCACGGTCCGTCTGCGGATGGGCAAAGAAGCCTTCAGAAGTATTCTCTTCTACTATCTTACCAGAATCCAGGAAGATGACACGATTGCCTACCTTACGGGCGAAGCCCATTTCATGTGTGACAACGATCATTGTCATGCCCTGTCTGCCGAGATCTTTCATGACTTCCAATACTTCCTTGATCATTTCTGGGTCAAGTGCTGAAGTAGGTTCATCAAAAAGCATCATTTCTGGATTCATGCATAGTGCTCTGGCAATGGCAGCTCTCTGTTTCTGACCGCCGGACAGTTTGGAAGGGAAGGCATCATACTTGTCAGACAGTCCGACTTTTGTTAAATACATCTTGGCTGTTTCTTCTGCCTGCTTCTTTGGAATTCCTGCAGTGGTCTGTGCCAGCATGCAGTTCTCCAGGACTGTTTTATTGTTGAACAGATTGAAGTGCTGGAAGACAAATCCCATCTTCTTACGCTGCTCGATATATTTTGTTTTATTCTTTGGGTCCATCAGCTCGCCGTTCAGGTATACTTCACCTTTTTCAGCGGTCTCCAGCCCGTGGATGCATCTGCACAGTGTACTTTTGCCAGATCCGGAAGGACCGATCAGACAGACAATATCTCCATCATTGACCGTTAGATTGATATCATCCAGCGCCTGCAGTTCACCGAATTTCTTATATAAATGTTTTACCTCAATCACTGACGGCGAACCTCCTTTCGACTTTCTTGGAAAGATATGATGTGATGACAGTCATACAGAGATACATGATGCCCGCCAAGATCAGCGGATCCAGATAATCATAGTATTTCTTACCCAATACCTGAGCGGAGTACAAAAGTTCCAGCGCTCCGATATTGGAAATCAAGGAACTGTCCTTGATCAATGTAATGAATTCAGAAACAAGCGGCGGTACAATGCGCTTAAATGCCTGTGGAAGAATGATCTCCTTCATCATTGTGCCATAACCGATGCCAAGGGTCGCACATGCTTCCCACTGGCCCTTATCAACACCCTGGATGCCGGAACGGATCAGTTCTGCCTGATAGGCACCAGAGTTGAAACTCAGAGCAAGAATGCCTACAACATATGGATTGGCATTCAGTCTGGAACCGGTCAGTCTTTGGTATAAGACAGGCACGCCAAGATAGAAGAATAAGATCTGCAGCAGCATAGGAGTGCCGCGGAACAATTCAACATAGATATTAGCCAGCCAGCGCAGGATCAGGATGCCGATGTTCTTTGACTGTGACAGCTTAGCGGCTGCAATCAGGATGCCGATGACACATCCGATAGCAATCGCACCAAGTGCGAGCAACAAACTGTAGCCCGCACCTTTTAACATAAAGAGAATATTGTCTGATGTGAAAATATCACTCATGATCAGTTACTTGCGTTGATCCACTTTGCCTTATAAGTCTTGAAGTCATCGCTTGCAAGGAAGGCAGCCAGTGCTTTATTGACTGGTTCCATCAGTTCTGTATTTCCTTCTTTGGCAATGATATAGACATTCTCATCCAATAAGGAACCGTTCAGCATCTTGAAGTTGCCGGTTGCCACATAGTTCTCTGCAACAGCGATATCAAGAATTGCAGCATCAATGCCGCCGCTCTTTAATGTTTCCATGATGACACCCATGTCTTCGACTGCCTGGACAGTTGCACCTTCAATTTCATTGGCACATGTCTCACCGGTGGAGCCTAACTGAGCACCAATCTTCTTGCCTTTCAGATCATCCTTTGTTGTGATGGAGCTTCCAGCTGCGACAACTGCGACCTGTGCACTGTCATAGTATGGATCAGAGAACAGGACCTTTCTGTCTTCAGCATAGGTAAATCCAGAGATGCCTAAGTCGACCTGGTCTGTCTGGACAGCGGAGATGATTGTATCAAAGCTCATCTGCTTCCATTCATGTGTATAGTTGTAGCCGTTCTGATTCAGCCAGTTGAACAGCCATTCGCCCATGTCATAGTCAAAGCCTTCCAGCTTGCCGTCTGCGCTCAAGGAATCAAATGGCGGATAGTCTGGTGAGATGGCAATGATGATATTCTTTGCTGCTGCAGCAGTAGATGAAGATGCTGTTGTAGTCGTTGTTGTAGCTGCCGAGCAGGCAGTCATGCTTAATACGGATGCGGCAGCGATTGCTGTCTTGAAGATCTTATTGAATGTTTTCATAGTTTTCTCTCCCTTTTCTATGTGTTGTGTGTTGTTTGTGCTGAGGCTGTTCATTCGTCGTTCTTCCATTGGCTCACCTCCTGTGATAAACAAAAAAGCCGTCTTCTGGATATCTCCAGAGACGACTTTGATCGCGGTACCACTCTGATTGCCGGCAAATCAGCTGCCGACCACCTCAATCCGTTAACGCCGGTTCTACGTTCTTTCCTACTGTGATTCAGAAAGACTTCTCCCAAATGCGGTTCTTCGATTCTGGTGCCGCTGGACTTTCACTCTGTTCCAGCTCGCTGATGGACATCACCGAATACTCTTTTGTTCATTGAAGATAACAGTACTGTAGTGGAAAGTTCATCGAATGTCAAATGTTTTTACAAAAACATTTCTGAAAATGTTTACATTTCATTTCTGTGATATGAAAAGAAGATGGAAACAGGACGGATGGAAAAGGGAACATTCCCCGCATCTGGAAAATACATTGATAAAATGAACATTTTTCAATATTGAAGCCTATAATATGTTACATATTCAGGCATGCATACAGGCCGAAAAGGTAAAATATGTGCATAATCTCCTACATTGTAAATTTGAAGACATTTGGCAGAAATGTTCACAAGGATAACGCTAAGATCAGTCCATCTCTTGAGTACCTCATGGGACCGGACTTTTTAGGTTATGTGAAGGACAGGAACGCACACCGTGCTCTTCTGAAGAAGCTTCCATTTGAACAGCTGTACCTCAAGGCAGAGGACGGCATTTCTTTAGCAGGGTATTACTATGTCAATCCATCCAATATCGGCAGGACAGCAGTATTGATCCATGGCCACAGTTCAAATGGATATGAAGGGTATGCCAGTGTCGGCCTGAAGTATATCCATCATGGGTATAATGTCCTGCTGATGGACAACCGTGCCTGCGGCAGCAGTGAAGGAAAGTGGTGTACTTTCGGCATCATGGAGAGCAGAGATACGCTGCGCTGGGTGAAGTATCTGGCAAAAGAGAATCCAGATGACAAGATCATCATTCACGGTACATCGCTCGGCGGTGCATCTGCATGCATGATGTCAGACATGGATCTGCCGGAACAGGTCAAGGCCATTGTATCAGACTGTGCCTTTGCCAATATCCGTCAGCAGCTGGAATACATCATTCCGCAGATCATGCATGTCAGGATCAAGCTGACCCTTTTTCAGGTGCTGGCAATGTTCCATCATGAAACTGGATTATCTGTAGATGCACAGAGTCCGCTGGAAAGTGTGAAGCATGCGAAAGTGCCGATGCTGTTCATTCATGGGGAAGAAGACCGCTATGTGCTGAAGGAGAATGCACTGAAGCTGTATGATGCATGCGGGAATGAAAAACAGCTGCTGCTGATTCCTGGTGCGGGTCACGCGGCATCACATTATATTGGCAAAGACCAGTATGAAACAGCGTTATTCCAGTTCCTGGACAAACATCTAGAAGAAGGTAAATGATCATGGAAAAAGTTGTGACAACGCTGAAAGAGAAAATATTCTATGCCTTTGGCAACATGGGCAGCTATATTCTGTGGGTGTTTACAGCTTCTTATATCACGATCTATGCGACCGACTGCCTGCAGTTCAGCGGCAATGGCTGGGCATACGGCGTCTTAGGTACGATCATCCTGATCAGCCGTTTCTTTGACGGCCTGTCAGATATCGGCATGGGTGTGATCATTGATCGCACCAGCACAAAGTATGGAAAGGCCAGACCTTGGTTTGGCCTCAGTCTGATCCCGTTATCCATTGTGTTCTTCTTCATGTTCTTTCTAAAGGGACAGTCAGAGACAAGTGCGCTGACATGGATCGGCATTCTGTATTTCCTGTTTACCGTGATCTTCTATACCATGAACAACATCAGCTTCAATGCGATGATGCCTCTGATCTCCAATGATTCGTATGATCAGACCAAGATCAGTACATTGGATTCTATCTTTACCAGCGTTGGTTCAATTGCGGCAGCGATGGCAATTCCTGTGTTAAGTATGCTGGGAGGTTCGGACAAGCAGTCATCCTGGACACTCTTGGTGGGTGTGCTGGCCGTCTTTGCCTTAGGTGCACAGATGATCTGTTTCTTCAATATCCGTGAGAAGAAAGAGATCCGTCCTGCAAAAGCATCTGCGATGGGAAAGTCAGATATCCGTGCCGGCTTCAAGGCATTGATGAAGACGAAGTATTTCTATATCGCTGTAGGCATGTTCTTGATCAATTACTATATGAGCTTATCAATCAGTTCTGTCGGCAAATACTATGCACAGTGGATCTTAGGCAATGCAAACTATGCTTCCCTGCTGGCTTCATTGCCAATGGTGACCATGGGCATCGGCCTGGTGCTGACCCCTGTCTTTGCCAAGAAACTGGGCAAGAGAAAGACAATGATGTTAGCCGTCGGATGTGTCTTTGCCGGCAATGTTGTCGGTTCCTTTGTCCCGAACTCATTAGCAGTTGCTTTAACAGGCGGCATGATCAAGGGATTTGGTTCTGCTGCTGTGATGTGTGAGCTGTATACCCTGGCACCGGATCTAGTCCGTTATGTGGAGCAGCAGTCCGGCATCCGGGTCGAAGGTCTGGCTGCTTCTGCCAACAGCTTTGGCTGCAAGATTGGCTCCGGCATCGGTTCTGCTGCCGTCATCTGGACGATTGCAGCATGCAACTACAGTGCAAGCTCTGTTTCAATATCAACAAAGACTGTGTTTTCTTTCAATGCCCTGTACTGGCGGGTCCCGGCAGTGCTCAGTGCAGTCCTGCTGCTGTTAGCATCCAAGTGGGATATTGAAGACAAAATGAAAGAGAAGAGAATTGATCATGATTGATTTTCCTGTTCCCGATTATAACAACAGTATTCTTTCAGTTGCTTCATCTGTCCTTCATCACTATGGCGCAGACAATCACGGGCATCCGACGCAGCCAATCCTGGATGATGCATTGAAGAGAAATCCAAGAAATGTTGTGGTCATGCTGTTTGACGGCATGGGTGTCAATCTTCTGGAGAAACATCTGCCGGCAGATTCTTTTCTGCGTACGCATATGCGTACAGAGATCTCCTCTGTCTTTCCGCCGACAACGGTGGCCGCAACAACTTCAATTCAATCAGGCTTAGCCCCGATTGAACACGGCTGGCTGGGATGGACGCTGTATTTCAAGGAAGTAGATACGACAGTATCTACCTTCTCGAACCGGCTGACATCCAACGGTAAAAAAGCTGCGAAGCAGTCCCTGGCAGAAACATGCATGCATTATGAGAATGTCACGGATAAGATTCATCATGCGTGCCCAGACGTCAAGGCAGATACGATCTCGATGCGTTCCCATTACTTCAACTATTCTATCGGTTCTTCCTGCCGTCAGGTCCTGCGGATCACTGCTAAGCCAGGCAGGCATTATCTCTACTGCTACTGGATCAATCCAGATCATCTGATCCATAAATACGGCATCAACAGTCCGCAGGTCCATCAGACGATCGTCAAGATCAATGACCAGGTTGAAAAAATGTATGCAAAGATGGAAGACACCACGGCAGTGATTCTGGCCGACCATGGCCTGATTGATACCAAGTGGGTCTATCTGGAAGACCATCCTGACCTCATTGAGATGTTGGTCAGAGAACCGTCCATTGAAACAAGGGCATTCAGCTTCTTTGTCAGACCGGAATGTCTGGAACAGTTCAAGACGGCTTTTGCTGAGGCATTCCAGGATAAGTTTGTTCTGTTAACAAAGCAGGAAGTACTGGACAGACATCTGTTCGGAGAAGGAACAGAACATCCAAAGATCAGAGAATTTGTCGGTGACTATCTCGGCATTGCAGTCAAGGATTATTCACTTGCCTATCATCGCAAGGATCATGAACTGATTGGGATGCATGCAGGCCTTACAAAAGAGGAACTGACGGTGCCGCTGATTTTGTTGGAAAAATAAATGCACTGATAGAGTCTGATTTATGCTATCATCTTGATAGGGAATGAAGTTCTCCCCGGGGAAGTATCCCAAACTGCTGAATAAGCTGATGACTTCTGTGTCTCATTTTATGTGAGATCAGATGGTTGTCAGCTTTTTTGTTTATCAGCAGGGGAGAACAAATTTCAAATGTCTAACAAGGAGGACATATGGATTACACAAAAGAAGTAGAGAACATGTGCACGGTCCACTGCGGCGGTCAGCATGGATGTGCACCAATTCCGGAAGAAGGGAAATGGGTCTACGCAAAGGAGATCAAGGACATTTCGGGATTGACACACGGTGTCGGCTGGTGTGCACCTCAGCAGGGTGCCTGCAAGCTGACGCTCAACATCAAGAACGGCATCATTGAAGAAGCACTGATTGAGACCATCGGATGCTCAGGCATGACACATTCTGCTGCCATGGCTTCAGAAGCACTGGTGGGCAGAACAGCATTGGAGGCATTGAATACAGACCTGGTCTGTGATGCCATCAACACAGCCATGCGTGAACTGTTCCTGCAGATCTCCTATGGACGTTCCCAGTCATCATTCTCTGAGAACGGTCTGAACATCGGCGCAGGTCTGGAAGACCTGGGCAAGGGCATCCGTTCCCAGGTAGGCACCTGCTACAGCACCAGAGCCAAAGGACCAAGATATCTAGAATTAGCAGAAGGGTATATCAATAAGATTGCCTTGGATGAGAACGATGAGATCATCGGCTATGAGTATGTCAACATGGGCAAATTCATGGAAGCAGTCAAGAGCGGCATGGATGCCAATGAAGCATTAGCCAAGAATAAATCCAGATACGGACGTTACAACGAAGCGGTCAAGGTCATTGACCCTCGTCATGAATAGGAGGAGAACAGAATGTCAGAATTATTCGAGAACTATGAGCGCCGCATCGATAAGATCAACGAGGTGCTGAAGCAGTACGGAATCAAGGATATCAATGAATGTAAGACCATCTGTGACAATGCGGGGATTGATCCTGCCGGCATGGTCAGAGGAATCCAGACGATCTGCTTCGATGATGCCTGCTGGGCATATACAGTCGGCGCAGCGATTGCCATCAAGAAGAATGCACGTACAGCCAAGGAAGCTGCCAAGGCATTAGGAGAAGGCCTGCAGGCTTTCTGCATTGCCGGCTCTGTGGCGGATGATAGGAAAGTCGGACTGGGACACGGCAACTTAGCAGCGATGCTGCTGGATGATGATACAAAGTGCTTTGCCTTCTTAGCAGGACATGAATCTTTTGCGGCTGCTGAAGGAGCGATTGGCATTGCCAGAAATGCATCTAAGGCAAGAAAAGAACCATTGAAGGTCATCCTGAACGGACTGGGCAAGGATGCGGCTAAGATCATTTCCAGAGTCAATGGCTTTACCTATGTAGAAACACTGTTTGACTACTATACAGGTGAATTGAAAGTGCTGTCTGAAACAGCATATTCCAAGGGCGAGCGTGCCAAGGTCAGATGCTATGGTGCAGATGACGTACGTGAAGGTGTCGCTATCATGTGGAAGGAAGGCGTTGATGTATCCATTACCGGCAATTCAACCAATCCAACCAGATTCCAGCATCCAGTTGCAGGCACCTATAAGAAGGAATGCTGGGAGAAGGGAAAAAAGTACTTCTCTGTCGCTTCCGGCGGCGGTACTGGCAGAACACTGCATCCAGATAACATGGCAGCAGGTCCTGCATCCTACGGTATGACGGATACAATGGGCCGCATGCACAGTGATGCTCAGTTTGCAGGAAGTTCTTCTGTACCGGCACACGTTGAAATGATGGGCTTCATCGGCATGGGAAACAACCCAATGGTCGGTGCCAGCGTTTCTGTTGCGGTTGCAGTACAGGAAGCAGCGAAGGCAGGAAAGTTCTAATAAAAAAGGAACGGTGCACTCATCGTCGGATGAATGTATCGTCCCTTTTCTTATGCTCAGCTTTTCCGTGAGCTCAGGATATGAATCAAAGTCTCCTTGACCACGGCAGCATCGATTGGCTTGCTGATATGTCCGTCCATGCCGCAGGCATATGACTTCTGGATGTCTTCTGAGAAGGCATTGGCAGTCATCGCGACAATGATGACGGAGGATGCATCGCTCCTCTCAGAACTGCGGATTGCTTTGGCAGCTTCATAGCCATTCATGACCGGCATCATGATATCCATGAAGATCATATCGATCTCACCAGGAGAGGATGCCAGGAACATGTCAACTGCTTCCTGTCCAGTTGAAGCTTTCTGTACTTCTGCACCTGCAGCTTTCAGCATAAATTCGGCAACCGCATAGTTGATTGGCTGATCTTCGGCAACCAGCACACGTCTGCCTTTTAAATAAGTGTCGCTTCCGACAGATGCATTTTTCTTGATCTTCAATGTCCTGTATTCTTCAAACAGGGTGGAACGGAAGACTGGACGGTACAATACTGCATCTGCACCAGCATTCAGCACTGCTTTTTCCTGATCAATCATCTTCATATTGCAGCCATAGATGAGATTGGCAGAAGGATATTTCTGATGGAGCTTTGCAACAACTGCCGGTGCGTTGTCTTCACTGATCACAAGCAGCGCATCATAGGAATCCTTGAGGACTGCTGTATCATTCATAATCTGTTCATTATCCGCGACATCACATGCATCCTTGTTGATCAGTGGATACACCTTGGAAATATATTCACATGTCTGCTGATCATCCGCGATGAACAGCACTTTATAGTGCATAACATCATCAAACTGCGCCAGCATCTTATCCTGATCATCGAGACGGACTGGAACTTTGACAATGAAGGTAGAACCTTTTCCTTTTTCACTGTCAAGCTGAATCGTTCCGTTCATGGCTGTCACAATCTTCTTGACGATTGCAAGACCAAGTCCAGTCCCTTCGACTGGATTAATTGTTGAACGGATTTCACGTGCGAATGGTTCAAAGATTTTTTCTTGATTTTCCTTGGCAATGCCGATGCCATTGTCACAGCATGACATTTCCAAAATTATAGTATGTGGATCCTCTGCGGCAGTCTCATTAAAGCTCAGCTGGATCTTACCGCCCGGCGGGGTATATTTTGATGCATTTGAAATAAAGTTGACGAGGATCTGCTTGAGACGCTCTTTATCACCAATCAAGAATTCATATTGGACAGTGAGAGCAGTAACAGTAAATTCCTGCTGCTTTGCCTTGAGCATCGGCCATGTCATCTTCTCAACTTCAACAATCAGATCAGGCAGAATAAAACTGCTCTGCGCAATGACGACCTTGCCGCTTTCAATCTTGGAAAGGTCTAGAACATCATTGACTAAGGACAGAAGATGCTTGGATGCTGCTGTGACGATGCTCATGTCTTCCAATGCCTGCTTCTTGTTGTCAATATCATTGACAGCCATATTCGTCATGCCGACAATGGCATTCAACGGCGTCCGGATATCATGCGACATGTTCGCCAAAAATTCTGACTTTGCTTTGTTGGCAGCTTCTGCTTCCTGCTTCGCCTGTGCTAAGGCAAGATTTCGCCGTTCTCTGACTTTGGAGCCGGCAGCCGTGATCAGCAGGATGGCAATCAGGATCATGAAGACTGTTACAATCACTGATGCCTGCAGAGGATAATGCTTTACGAACTTCTGCAGAGAGACTGGCTCACTGATAACCGTATCTTCACTCAGGATGCTCTGCAGTTCGTTGTCTTGAATGCGCTGCAGGGACTTGGAAAGAATGTCCAGAAGAATTGGATTGGATTCTTTTGTGATGCCGAGAGAAATGCTTTGCGAAATTGTATCGACTGGACAGTAGATAAATGATGAATAATCCGTTAAGGCACGATAGTAGTTTGCCTGATAATAGTTTAAGAAAGTGCAGTCTGCATTCCCGGCAGCTACTGCATTGATGCATTCATCGAAAGTGGCATATTTGACTGCTTCCATTTCTGGATATGCCTGTACAATCTCATTTGCAAGATAGGTGCCGCTGACAATGGCAACTGATGAAGGATCCACATCGGCATTCTTTGTTACACGCATAATCGAACCTGAGACATATGGCTGCGTAACAATCAAATCATGATTGTTTGCCCAGAGGTAATCATAGCTTACTGCAATGATGAGATCGGACGGCTTGCTGCCCATGCTGTCGTAGAGTTCCTGGGTAGAGGATGATTCAATAAATTTGAAGGTGATGCCGGTCTCTTTACCGATTGCTCGGATGACATCAGGTGTGATGCCGGATGCTTCACCGTTCTCATCATATTCAAATGGTTTCCAGTTAGTTTCATATGCAACATATACAACTGGACTGGTCTGCAGATAAGCTGTTTCTTCCTGCGTATAGCCCGCAATCTGAACGGAGCTTCCCTTAAATGTTTTCTGATACAGAAGAGTATTGAAGTTTGGCTCATAGCTGATCAGTTTTGTCATTGCCTGATCGAGCTCGGCTTTTAACTCCGGGATTCTATTACTTGTGGCAATATAGACCGGCAGGGAAGAACATTTTGCGAGAATGACATGGTTTTCTGGAATCTCCAGATAGTTGGTCTGTACTAAGGCGTCAATCTCACCGGTATCCAGAGCGTTATACATGTCAATGCCGTTGTTGAATCCAACACCCTGGAAACTGAAACCGGAAGTTCTGCTGTAAGACTGCAGAGAATCAATCATTGTACCGCTGTTCTCATAGCCGATTTTCAGACCGCTAAATCCTTGATAGTCATTAAAGTAAAGATCTGTATCAGAGCGGCCAATGAGATAGCATATCTCTGTTCCCATCGCATCTTCAGAATAATCTAGATATGAGTCACGCTCAGCTTTTTTTGATATATCGAGCAGAACATCGACTTCTCCATCCTTTGCTCTCTGCAGGCACTCAGCCCAAGTGCCGTAAATATAGGAATAATCCCAATTTGCATACTCTGCTACTGCCTGCAGATACTGTTTGTCGAACAGGATGCTCCGGTCGTCATCAGAAGTTCCTGAAGTGACTTCACCATTGCGCAGGCCTACACGAACAGTCCGACGGACTGGAGTCTTGTCTTCTGCCTTCGGGCTCACAGAAAAAACAGATAACATGACAGACACTGTCATAAGAGCTGTAAACAATTTTCTGAGCATACTTCTTTTAGACATGCATTTTCTCCTGGAAGGTATCGAAAGTGAGTTTCTTACATTTGAGTTTCTTATATTATAGGATAGGGAAACATGCTTGTATAAAAGAACTTGTCTGTAAATGTGTCCAGTTTTGGCTAATATGGAAAATATGTATATAAATAAAAAGTCAGGCAGAATTGATCCGCCTGACTTCATCAGCAGTTACTTATTCAACATCCTGCAGGGCATCATATCCTTCTTCGCCCGTACGAACTTTTACCACGTTTTCTACATCATATACGAAGATCTTTCCGTCACCGATATTGCCTGTATACAGTGTCTTTTTTGCTGTCTCAATCACATCTCTGACAGGAACCTTTGCAACAACAATCTGTACTTCAACTTTCGGCAGAAGATTGACTTCTGTTTCAACACCACGATAGTATTCCGTCTTGCCTTTCTGCATGCCGTAGCCCAGCACCTGTGTCACAGTCATGCCATTGACACCGATCTTATTCATGGCATTTTTCAACGATTCAAGCTTGTTCTGCTTCATGATGATATCGACTCTTGTCATCTTGATGCTTTTCTCTGTCTTTAATACCTGCGGAGCAGAGGAAACATCTACAACTGGAACTGCTTTTTCAATCGGTGCTGCAGGGTATGGCGCCGACACTGCCTGCGGGATGCCGCCGAAGCGGGCAAGCTGAGGAATCTCGGCATTGTCATCAGAACTGTAGTCCAGTTCACTGCGGATCAATTGGTTGTCAGGATAGGCAAGGACACCCATCTCCGGCAGATCAAGACCATCAAGTTCCTGCTCTGGTGCAACACGGAGTCCCCACACTTTATCCAGAAGTTTAAAGAAGCCGTAAGACATGCAGAATCCCCAGATGAACAGTACAGCAACTGCAATCAGCTGCGCTAACAGCTGAGAAGCGTCGCCGTAGAACAGTCCGCGAACGCCGCCGGCTACACCATTAATGCCGTCGCCATAAGTCCCATCTGCGAAGAGACCCAGGGAAATGACACCCCAGAGGCCATTGACGCAGTGTACGGAAATTGCTCCGACAGGATCATCCAGCTTTAATTTGTTTTCGACAAACGGAACCGCATTACATACTAAGAATGCAGCAACAATTCCGATAATGCATGCAGAGATACCGTTGACATATGCACATGGTGTTGTGATGGCAACAAGTCCTGCCAAAGCTCCATTGGCTGTCATTGAAGGATCCGGCTTACCGTATTTCTTCCACATATAGAACATGGCAACTAAGCCGCCGACAGCTCCTGAGATCATTGTGTTAGTCGCTGCAATTGCCAGACGGAAATCGGAAGCATTCAAAGCACCGCTTGCGTTGAAGGCAAACCAGCAGAAGAACAGAATGATTGTGCCGATAATCGCCATTGGAATATCATGGCCAGGGAAGGCACGTGTACTTCCGTCCTTCTTGAATTTGCCGATTCGCGGACCGATGACCATGGCGCCGGCAAGTGCCAGCATGCCGCCCATGGAATGTACGACCGCAGATCCCGCGAAATCAACGACACCATGTCCGATGCCGAAGTTGACGCCTAATGTAGCGAGCCAGCCGCCTCCCCATACCCAGCATGCAAAGACAGGATACAGGAACATGGATATGAAGAAGGATGTAATGACAACTGCAGAGTATTTAACCCTTTCAGCCATTGCACCGGTCGGAATGGTAACGGTTGTATCCATAAAGACCATCTGGAAGAAAAATAATGCATAGACACCTGCATCATACGTTCCGCCCAGCATGAATCCTTTATAGCCGATGATGCCGCCGAAACCTGGAATCGTCAGCAGGGAATTTAATACTGTACTGCCGGAACCCAGTCCAGCTGCACCTCCGCAGCCGCCCATCTGCAGGGCGAATCCACAAAGGAAATACCCAACAGCACCGACGAGGAATACCATGAAGTTCATCGTCATGGTGTGAGCTGCGTTCTTTGCCCGGCAGAAACCTGTTTCTACCATGGCAAATCCACATTGGAAGAAGAATACCATGAATGCGCAGATCATGACCCATGTGTAGTTTGCACCGTAATATGCTTTGTTTGCAGTGGATGCGACATCCTGCAGCGTTTCACTTCCGGTGGTCGCTGCATAGGTGGCTCCGGTTGGGTCGGCACCTGCATTCGATGCGGTCAGTGCCAGAATCAAAATGGCTGCGATAAATACTGACATTAATACCAATGCTGTGATCTTGTTTCGCTTTGACATACTGCTTACCCCCTTAGGTAATCCCCTGTAGACTGCTTATTTGCCTCCACTGTGAAAGTTCTGCCAGGAAAACTCTCCTCCCTCTGCAGTGATTCTTTTGGACAGCCGATGCACTGCGAAGAAATCTCGTATTCCTAGAAAAACAATGACAATGCCAAATAAGGCACTGGGAATTTCAGTATTCATAACATTCAGACTAAGATGATTCACGACACCGAATACTGCAAAGCCGGTGCCCAGGACAACAATCAGACCGGCAGCTGCGAAAAGAAGCCCAACAGCTGCTTTCTGTGAAAAGCTATTTTTTCGAACGGATGTCTTTGCCATAAGGACCTCTTATGCAGAAGCACAGAATCGTGCATATGGATCATTTTCATCTTTCTTTTCTGCTTGTAGAAAGATGATTTTTTTAATAGTCATAACAATAGCCAGCAAATCCATCATTGTCAATAATAAAAATAAGAAAAATTGTAAATAACAGAAATTAAAATGGAAAATAGCGAATTAAATTTCATAAAATATAAATAAATAAGAAATTATAACGGCATTATAACGAAAATAAATATGAATTTTATAAATTTTCAGAAATATAACTATATTATGTTGCTCTCATCTGCCAACAATCCGGTTTTTTCTTAAAAATGACACAGGTGTAAGAATGTAAGATTCTGAAAAAAGAGACTGCTGAAACCGGATCAGTCTGCTCAGCAGCCAGTGTAAAATGATCTTCAGCAGTTCATCAGCTTGGAAAAGATGAAAACTTTTTTTGAAGAAAACAGAATATATTTTTACTCTTAATAATATCAATTCTTATTTAGAAACTTGTGGATCTGTGCGGGAAAGTGAAGATTACTTGATAAAATCCACTTTTGAAAAGTGGGCATCATGCGATGAATACTGGATATATTCCAATTTGCAGATAATTGTTGATACTCCAATGTGAACATGCGTGCAAGTAACGCTGAATCTTGATTTTTAGAATTTCATACCACATACTGAGGGTAGAAAGACACGAATTTTGGGGACGTGTTATATATTAGCGGATTGAATGGACAATATTCTCCTGGTGCAGGCTGACGTAACTTCATTAGGAGGAGGCTTTTTTGTGTTCATGCGCTAACACGAGAAAGTTTGTCAATAAACGAAATCAGCATTTCCTTCGGCAACAGGCTGACGTAACTGTGATCGGAGAGATGCTTTTGTCGTTCTAAAGAAGCAATTGTACATTCAATGCCTGCGAAACAGTCGATGCTGATTTCTGCAGGCGTTTTTCTCCAAAACGTCATAATTAAATACTTCTTCGTACCATAAGAATCCTAAAAACCTCGGAGAGGCGAGGCTGACAGAGGCAAATGCCTGTGCAAAGGAGCATATTATGAACTGGTTTAAGAAGACCATTGCGGCAGTACTGGCGTTACTGACCATTTTTGGCACGACCATTACCACACCGATCATTGCAGAAGACACTGCAGGTACTGGCACTCAGACAACGGAAACAGCGGTTTCCAGCGTCATACAAGGATCATATGAATATAACGGGGTCACTGTAGATGTGAACGCACCAGAAGGTGCATTCCCTGCAGGTACCACTTTAAGCATTGTTCCGGTAGTGAATTCCAGCATCGACCAGGCAGTTGCAGGAGCATTGGAAGATACAAAGCAGCTGAATGGAACAGTCGCCTTCAATATTTCTTTCTTTGATTCAAATGGAAATGAACTGCAGCCTGCGGCAGGATATCAAGTTGATATCAAATTCGGCGTCAGCCAGAATTCAACCGCAGTCACAGACAGCACGGATGCAATCCAGGTATTCCATATGGATACAGCTGCAGGTGCTGCCGAAGCAGTCAGCAGTGAGGTTGCTGTATCAGGTTCAGGAAAAACTGATATACAGGTGGAAGCAAAGAGCTTCTCCATTTATGTTGTCGGAACGAGTGAACCAAAAACACTCACTTTCCATTTCTACGATGTGAATAATCAATTGATTGCAGCCGATACTCAGATTGTTAAGAGCAATGAAATCGTCAGTGAACCTGCTGTACCTGAGACGGCTGGGTTGAAATTCACTGGATGGTTCAAGACTGGCTCTTCAACCCCATATGTATTTGGCAGCGTGGGTACTATTTCAGCGACAGCGACAGTTGATCTGTACGCGAAGTACTCTTCTGAATATCATGTCTATTATGAAAATCAGAGTGGTGAGATCATTTATACGCAGAACTATGCGGATGGTGAGGTACTGGATTATTCAGGAATTACACTGACTGTAGAAAACGATCAGGCGCTGACCGGATGGTATATTTCCGATCCTTCCGTCCCAGCAGTGAATGGATCTCCAGTCACGAGCGACATGATTCTGAAACCAATCATCAGCACCGGCACATGGCTGACATTCGACACCAATACAGCTGGAGGGGGAAGTTATATTGAACCAGAGTTTGTTGGGCCGAGTGATGTAACTGCAGCACCGGCATCACCAACGAGAATCGGTTATGACTTTGCAGGATGGTACACATCTTCTAGTAATTCTACTCAATTCACTTTTGGAAACCCATTAGCGTCAAGCACGACCATTTATGCAAAGTGGACAGCAAAGAAAGTGAACTATTCCGTGATCATCTGGAAGCAGAAGATCACGGACGCAAAAAATGCTGCCAACGCAAATAAGACATATGATTATGGAACAACCTATGTCCGTTCTGCAGAGATTGGCTCAGCAGTTTCTCCGACTGCTCAGGATAAAGCGTTAAGTTATACTGGTTTCTCATATAACGCGGCGCTGACAACAGTATCAGCAACGGTTGCGGCTGATGGAACAACCATCCTGAATGTATACTATGACCGTAATCTGATCACTGTAAATTTCTACATCAAAACAACTCCGAATTCAGACTGGTCAATCTTTAAAACTTTTACAGGACTGTATGGTTCAACGCTGGCTTCCAATGAATATACATGGCCGACTGGCTATGACTGGTATTATGGTACGATACATCTGACATTCTTAGATGCATTTATTCCTCCTAAAGCAGGGACAACATTGAATCTTTACGGTCAGTCCATATCATCGGGATCCGTTGTGGAGCATTATAAACAGAATTTAGACGGAACATACCCTAGCACGCCTACAAATTCAACAGCTACCGCCGGCGGGACATTCAACTTCACAAATAAATACAACGGCTTCACACTCTCACAATACAGTCTCGATAGCGGTGTTACTTGGTATAATGCATCAGTGAATGGATCGACAGGTTATTCTAAGACCTTGATGATCAGGTATACAAGAAATTCATATACGCTGACATTCCATAACGTCAATGCAGATGTACAATCTGCATCGGTCCTCTATGAGGGTTCCTTAGCTTCATATTCATCTTATATTCCGTCTCTTCCTGCGGGATATGAAAGCTACTATACGTTTGCAGGCTGGTACATTGATGAAGCATGTACACAATCGTTCAATTTTGCTTCCACTGTTATGCCGGCTAACAATTTGATTCTTTACGCAAAGTGGGTCGCACCTACGTTTACGGTTACTTTCTATAATGGTCAGTCCGTATATCAAACGGTATCGAATATTGCTCCGAAATCTACAATTTCAGCGATTACTCCTCCAACAGATTCAATAAAGGATTTTGCTGGATGGGTCAAGGAAGACGGCACACCATTCAGCTTCTCACAGAAAATAGAAGCAAACTTGAATATTTACGCAACATGGATGGGCGGCACAACATATACGATCACTTATGCAGCAGGCGCCGGATCCGGTACAGTACCAGTTGATGCTGCGGGCTATTCGGAAGATGCACAGGCGAAAGTACTGAGCGGTGCAGGTCTGAGTGCACCGACAGGAAAAGTCTTTGTTGGCTGGCTGTCAAGTGAGGATGACAAAATCTATTATCCAGGCAGCATGATTACAATGGGTACAGAGGCAATCACTCTGACAGCACAATGGGCAAATGCAGCAGCCACAACATCGCTGATCTACGATTATAATGGCGGTTTGGATGCGGACAATGCTTCTTCCAGTACAGTCTACGTTTCACTGGAAAACAGTCAGGTCACTGTCATCGGCATCACCGGTATCACACGCAGTGATTATGTATTCACTGGCTGGAATACCAAAGCAGATGGAACAGGAACGGCAGTCAGTGCTGGACAACATATCCAGATTGACAATGCAGCACAATATACAGTTGATCAAAACATTCTCTATGCACAATGGCAGCAGATCACTCATCTGATCATTACTGGTTCAGATGTCTCCTTAACATATAACGGCAGTGAGCAGACCAATTCTGTCATTGCAGTCAGCGGACTGCCTTCCGGTTATACATATGCAGGGATAACAGTTGTGCCGGCAAAGGGGACAGATGCAAGCACCACCAAATATACAGGCTCCATAAACTATTCTGGAATCATTATTTATAACAGTAATATGGTCGATGTTACAAAGTTCTTCAAAGTAGACAGTGCTGCAGCTCCAACATTAACAATTACAAAGAGAACGGTCACGCTGAAATCAGCAGATCTGAGTAAAGCATATGACGGCACTGCACTTGTGAATGGTCAGACCTCTCTAGCTGAAGAGATTGGCTGGGTAACTGGACAAGGAGCGGTCTATCACTTCACTGGAAGTCAGCTGTTTGCTGGCGAAAGCTCTAATAGCTTTACATATACTTTGAATACGAACACAAAAGATATCAATTACAATATCCTTCAAACTGCCGGCAAATTAACAGTAACGCAGGCAAGCATTGCCATTACGATTACAGCCGGAAGCAGAAGCAAGCCTTATGATGGCACAGCGTTGACGACGAGCGACTATACAAGAACAGGTGCACTTGCATCTAACGATGTTCTTGAAAGTGTTGTGATCGCAGGCAGTCAGACAAATGCAGGAAGCAGCAGCAATACAGCAAGTGGTGCAGTCATCAGACATGGTACAGAGGATGTCACTGCAAACTATGCAATCACATATACAGATGGCACATTGACAGTAACGCCTGCCGCAGTTGAACTGACGGCGAACAGCGGAACAAAAGCATATGATGGTACAGCTCTGCTCCCAAGCGGATATACGATTACAAGCGGCGCATTTGTCACCGAACAGGGATTGTCTGCTGTTGAAATCAGCGGCAGTCAGCTCTTCGTAGGATCCAGCCCAAGCCATATTACTGGACATACATTAGCAGAAGGAACTGATGCAGTAAACTATACAATTACATATAAAGATGGTCAGCTGACAGTGACTCAGGCTCAGATTGCACTGACAATCACCGCAGACAGTTCCAGCAAGATTTATGATGGCACTGCATTAACAGACAGCGGTTATACTTCAACAGGCACACTGGCAGCACATGATATCCTATCAAGCGTAGCTGTTGCCGGCACACAGACCGATGCAGGCAGCAGTGCAAATACGCCTTCTGGAGCAGTGATCATGCATGATTCAGTGAATGTCACTGCAAACTATGCAATCACATATACAGCTGGCACATTGACAGTGACGCCTGCTGCAGTTGAATTGACGGCGGCAAGTGCAGAAAAAGTCTATGATGGTTTAGAATTGACCGCAAATCATTATTCCATCAGCAGCGGTTCATTTGTCAGCGGAGAAGGACTGGCAGATGTGAACGTGTCAGGAAGCCAGCTGTATAAAGGAAGCAGCTCCAATATCATCACTGGACACACACTTGCAACAGGCACAAAGGCTCAAAACTATACAATTTCATACCAACCAGGAACACTTACCGTAAATCAGGCAAGCATACAAATCACAATTACAGCAGGTTCTGGAAATAAGATTTATGACGGTACAGCTTTGACTTCCAGCGACTATACGCGAACAGGTTCATTAGCGTATGGTGATGAGATTGCCAGTGTTTCATTTGCCGGCAGTCAAATAAATGTGGGAATATCAGATAATGTTGCTTCTGCGGCAGAAATCAAGCATGGTACAGTCATTGTGACAGAGAACTATGTAATCACATATGCTAAAGGTTCATTGGAAGTTGCAAGAGCATCATTGACAGTCACAACACCGGATGCCAGCATGGTCTATAACGGCACACCATTGACCAAGGATGGTACGATCAGCGGTTTCGTCAATCAAGAAACAGCGACCTTCACAACAACAGGCAGTCAGCGGGCAGTCGGTTCCTCACCGAACACTTACAGCCTGAACTGGAATGGAAGCGCCGCCCCAGCGAACTATACGATCAAGGAATCAATCGGCACGCTGACCGTGACTGAAAATACTGAGCAGATTGTTGTGACGACGACCGGAGGCAGCTTCACATATGACGGCAAGCCGCATGGAGCAACTGTATCGGTAAGTACACTGCCAGCAGGATATTCGCTGGAAACAGCAGCATCCAATGCATCAGCGACAAACGTCACAGCCGCAGCAGTGACAGCAACATGCGATACGTTGGTAATCAGAAATGCAGAAGGTGATGATGTTACCTCCAAGCTCAATATCCAAAAGATTGATGGAACAATTATAATCATCCCAGCTGAACTGACAGTCACGACACCGGATGCCAGCATGGTCTATAACGGCACACCATTGACCAAGGATGGTACGA
>CAYLQV010000010.1:54309-76747 GCA_964385925.1 uncultured Galactobacillus sp.
CAGAAGGTGATGATGTTACCTCCAAGCTCAATATCCAAAAGATTGATGGAACAATCGCGATTACACCGGCACCGCTGAATGTTGTCACAACTTCAGCATCTAAGATATTCAATAATTTAGCATTGACTGCACCGGGAACAATCACTGGCATGGTGGAAGGTGAGACATACACATTCACTGTGACTGGTTCACAGACCGCAGTCGGCAGTTCTGCAAATACCTATACTCTGGAATGGAATGGTACTGCACTCAAGAGCAACTATACAGTCACAGAGTCTATCGGCACATTGGCAGTCACAGCTTCCAATGAAAATGCAGTACTGACATCCTCCTATTCCGGCTTATATGATGGATTGGCACATACAATTACAGCATCGGCGGCAGTAGAAGGCAGTACACTGTATTACACAACACAGCTGCCGTTGACAGGCAATCCTGGTGATGGTACTGATACCCGCATTTGGAGTACAGACCTTCCGACATGGATCAATGCAACAGCGGCACAGACAGTCTATGTAAAGGCTGTAGCCCCGAATTATAGCGATGCATATGGACAGGCAACTGTTACGATCAATCAGAGAGCCGTTACATTAACAAGTGGAACTTCAACCAAGGTCTATGACGGCACTGCATTGACGAACAGTACAGTTACTATTGGCGGCGATGGCTTCATTACAGGAGAAGGTGCTGCATACATTATTACCGGTACGCAGACCGAAGCTGGCAGCAGTGCGAATGCCTTCACATATGTACTGAATGAAAACACCAATGCAGTTAACTACACAATGACAGCTGTTCCAGGTACATTGACAGTCACAGCAAGACCAGATACACCAATTACCCCAGACAGACCGGAGACACCATCAACACCTGAACGGCCGTCAACACCAAACACCAGTGATCAAAGCAATGTTCCATTAGCAGCTGGGATCTTGGCATTCTCAATCCTGCTTGCTGGACTGGCATTGATCTTCAGAAAAAAATACTTTGAATAGTGATTCCTGCAGTAACAATCCCAATCATTAAAATGCCGCAGATGCCGCACAATCGGCATGACAGCGGAAAGATAACTGCAGTTGCTCTCGTCCATCACGTCAATGGAAGAGGTGAATACAACTGACCCCAGACATCGATAGAAATATCGGGCAGAAGGCCACCTGGCAGGGTGGCCTTTCTGCTGTTTGTATAGAAAAAGAAGTGCAGAATCGACCGCACTTCTTTCAAGACTGCTGATATGTTACTTTTGATGAACAATGACAAAGATGCCCGAGCAGTATGATATTTTATGGAACTGTGCCTGCGGGAAATGCTTCTGCAGTTCATCTGCTGTCAGATACATTTCACTGCTGTCCCAGGCGTCTCCTGCTTTCTGCGCACATTGATCCATGGCATTCTGATCTTCAAATGCTACATCTCCAATCAATATCATGCCATTGTTCTTCAGATGCTCCAGCATATCATTGATCAGTTTTTCTTTCTGTTCCATTGTCAGGTGATGTATTGCATATGTGATTGTTACAGCATCATATTTCTGACTGCCCAGTTCTGATGGAAGGCCAGCAGAAAAGTCATGCTGGATCAGTCTTGCCCGCGGCATTTTTTCACCGGCAATTTCAATCATGCGCTTTGAAAAGTCCACGCCGGTAATATGACAGCCTTTGTCATATAATCTTTTAGCCAGTACACCTGTGCCGAAGCCGACATCCAAAATGTCGATTCCATGATTCTCGATGATTGTGTTGAAAATCGTTCCGATCACTTTCTGATATCCAGCAAAGGGATATGTTTCAGCGTTCTCATTTTCTTTGACAAATGATTCATATTCATCTGCCCATTGATCAAATCCATTTTGATTTCTCATAATCAGTCTCCATGCATCTATTGTATGCTAAATCCTAGAAATTACCCTAATTCATTTCTGGCGCTGAGATGTACAATAACTGTATGGTATGAATAAAACTATCATGAGGAACATGTGGAGATTGATATGGATCTGAATACTCTGAAGTATTTTCTAGTTGTTGCAAGGGAAGAAAATATCACTAAGGCTGCCGGTATTCTCCATGTAACACAGCCAACGCTTTCCCGTCAGCTGATGAACCTGGAAGAAGAATTGGGGATCAAGATCTTCAACCGTTCAAATCATCGGATCATCTTGACGGAAGACGGGCTTCTCTTTCAAAGAAGAGCAGAAGAAATCGTTGCGCTGATGGAGAAGACAAAAAATGAGTTTACTGCTGAGCATCAGCTGAGCGGTGAAATTGTGATTGGCAGCGGTGAATTTCCAAGCTTCACCTGGCTCTGCACCAAAATGAAGGAATTCCAGACACTGCATCCGCAGGTCAGCTTTAATATCGTAACCAGTGATTCTGATCAGATCAAAGAAGGAATTGAGAATGGAAATGAAGATATTGGCATTCTTCTGGATCCTGTCAATATTGAAAAATATGACTATATCCGCCTGCCGCAGAAGGCTGAATGGGGATTTGTAGTTCAGAAGAATTCGGCATTGGCAAAGCAGGGATATATCAAGCCAAAGGACATCACCAAGAACAAACTTCTGATTTCAAAACGCACACTGGTCCAGGAGCAGCTGGCCAGATGGGCGGGTATTACAGTGAATGAACTGAATATTGCCGCCTATCATAATCTGCCTGCCAATGGAATGAAAATGGTGCTGCAGGGGATTGGTATTTCATATGCAGTGCAGACAGAACTGATCAGCAAAGATCTTGTCTTTATCCCGATGAAGCCTTCTGAGAAAACAGGTACAGTTGCAGTATGGAAAAGAAATGTACCCTTCTCAGCTACGGTGAAGGCTTTCATCTCTTATCTTCAAAGCAGTCAAGATGAATGAGCAGATATGTTTCTGCTCTTTTTTCTACACAGAAATGTATAAATTGCATAATATGATATAAGAAATAACTATTTTAAATATACTGAGACAGACCCTATACTGAAGTCGTAAAGAGGAGGTCTCTTATGAAGGAAATCAAAGGCAAGTATCTTCTGGTGTTGATTGCGATGTGCGGAGTCATCGGAGCTTCCCTGGGCTTAACAACAAATGTGACTGGTGTATATATTACGCCGGTCGCAGAAGCATTTAATGTAGGTAAAGGAACAGTGTCGATGACATTGACCATTTGCAATATCGTTTATTCCATCGGCGGCATTCTGGCAGCGAAGATGCTGAATCAAAAATCATATAAGAAAGTTGCGTTGATCAGTGCAGTGCTCCTGACTGTTTCTACGGCAGCGATGGGACTCAGCACCAGTATCTGGATGCTGTATGTCTTCAGCGCAGTCAGAGGTCTGGCTGCCGGCATCCTGGGCATTGTCTTTGCGACTATGGTCATCAATAACTGGTTCGTAAAAAACAGCGGTCTTGCAACATCCATTGCTTTTGGCTGTTCCGGCATTGTCGGTGCCGTATTCTCACCCGTGCTCAGTTCCATTATTTCTTCTGCCGGATGGCGCATGGGCTATTTTGCAGCAGCTTTACTGACCATTCTTCTGTATCTTCCATCCTTTCTGTTTCCAATCTCATTTGCACCAGAAACATATGGATTAAAAGCTCTAGGAGCTGCAGATGAAAAAGTGCATCCTGGCAATCAACAGACTGCAGGAAACACAAAAAAGCTGGATGGAGGATTGATTGCGGCAGTTGCAGCCTTTGCGGTCATCTATGCATTTGCAACAGCAATGCCGACACATCTGCCTGGCTTAGCCGAGGCATACGGACTGAATGCCGGCGCAATGATGCTTTCTATCTGCATGGCGACAAACACACTTGGAAAGATCCTGCTTGGTGTACTGATTGATAAGACTGGCGAAAAAGTATCGATTATGCTGTATGGCATTTTGATCTTCATCGGCCTGATTCTTCTTGCTTTCATTCCTTCTGATATTTCTATGCTTATAGGTGCCGGTCTGCTGGGGCTCTGCTACTCTGTAGCGACAGTAGGCACAGTGATGCTGTGCAAGACAATGTTTGGTATTGAGAACTACAGCAGTGTCTATCCAAAGATCAGCATGGGCACAACTTTGGCAAATGCGGCTGGTGCAAGCATCATCGGCTATCTCTATGATTTTACTGGATCTTATCTCATTGCTTTGTATTTGATCATGGCATTGGTTGCAGTTTCAATGATCATCATTGCTAAATGCTATCAAAGAAAAACAGCAAGATAAATTATAAAATGAGCATTTCGCTGTAATGGCAGAATGCTCATTTTTTGTATTGAAATTATTGACCAATGACAATGTAATAACTTGGCATTAATACAGAGTTGTTAACAACTTGAATACCTTCCGCAGGATTCAGTGCCTGCACAGCTGATCCATTGCCTAAGCTGATGGATACGTGATATGGAGAAGATTCGGAACCGTAGAAATATAGAGCACCTGCAGGAGCATTCTCAACATCGTATCGATGCTGACCCAATGCCTGCTGTTCACTTGTAGTTCTTGCGGTCAGACCATAGCTGTATTGAACAAGGCCTGAGCAGTCAAATCCAGTGGAAGGAGATGTGCCGCCCCATGCATAAGGAACATTGCCTGCCATTGATAACGCAGTGCTGATGCCGCCGGCATACTGTCCAAGCTTTGACATATCGATTGCTGATAATGTCGCTGCTGCCTTTGCACGTGCCTGTCTTTCCTGTTCTTCTGCCTGTGCTTCTCTTTCAGCTTCTGCCGCTGCCTGCGCCTGCTCTTCTGCTTCTGCCTTTGCATCAAGTACTTCCTGCGGTGTCTTGACATTGACATTCAGGATTGCAGAAGTACTGTTGCCTTCTGCATCGACTGCAATATATGAAGCATAGTATTGACCGTCAGTATTCATATCAACATTGTCTATTTCCTTTAAGACAGGAAGTGTACCTGAATCATCAGAAACTTCAGCAATGTATGATGAAGGATTCCATGCATCACCATTATTGACGGTGATGGTCGATTTCTTTAACTTTAAAGACGGCGCAGATGAATTAATAACGTTAATGACTGCATTTTCAGTATCAGAATAACCGAAGGTGCTGGACGAATCATTGTATTGTACTAAGTTGACTTGAATACATACAGCCTGAATGCCAGGTCTGGAAGCATTAAATCCAGAGACTGAAATCTTACTGTTGAAGATATCAATGGATGACAGATCGATACTGCTATCCTGATCTGCTAAATGATGAATCACCTTTAGTTTCAGCGTGTCACTGGCATATGGATCATTCGTTTCGATGTTGTAAACAGCCATCTTTTTGCTTGTGTCATCAAATGCTGAAATTTCCTGAGAAGGCAGCAGCATTCCGATGACAGCGAGTGCACCGATATATGGCAGAACATGTTTTAGAAATATTTTTTTGTAGCTTTTGTTCTCCTGCATGGTTCTATTTTAGAATCATATGAAATTGAGTCAACCTTTTACGGGAAATTTGTACAGATTTTCTAGCAATAATCAGCATTTCTGCGTGTTATCAGTATGATAAATGGGACTTGGATTATTCATATTACAAATATGAAGCAGGATAAAATCAATATTGAACTGTTTCTTTGATGATTGTCCTATCTCGAATCAATGCTTTCAGTCTGCTGCCCAGCAGTTTCCAATGCGTGCTCTGTTTGCGGCAATGACAATTCCATTTATGACAGCATCATCGGTGTTTATATTTATAGTTATGCATATTCATTGAGAGGCATTGATTAAGGTTTGTTGTTTGTGCTGGCGTATACAGAAGGAATTGTGGTAGGATGACTAAAAGAAAGCATATACTTTATGAGAATTGCATTCGTTGATGATGAAAAAGAATACCTGAAAATCATACAGGTGACAATTATAAAATTGAAGTTGGACTTATCTGCTGAATTTTTCGATAAAGTCAGTGATTTTGAAAATGCGATACTGAATAAGAAATATGATGCCGCATTTTTAGACATTGAAATGTCTGAGCTCAACGGTATCGAACTGGCACGAAAACTCCATCAAATAGGCAATAATACACCAATTGTATTTTTGACAAATCGTGATGATGCAATGGAAAATGCCTTTGGACTCAATGTGCTGGCATTTGTTAAGAAAAAGAATCTTGCCAGAGAACTTCCTGATATCATGAAGAAAATTGTTACAGAGATTTCATTGAATAAAAGTATATTTCTGAAGACTGATGATGGCTTCACAGGAATTCTGATCAGCAGCATCATATACTGTGAGGTCTTGGGAAGAAAACTATATCTTTATGACAGAGAAGGACATTCATATCATATCTTTGATATGAATCTCAGCGAACTATACGAAAAAATAGACAATAAATCATTTGTTTATGTGAATCGTTCTGTATTTGTTAATATTTCAGCGATTTATCGTATTGATAAGGAAAAAGTGTATTTGAAGAAATGGAATATGCCTCTTTATCTAAGCCGTTCAAAGAATCATGAAGTACATGATGCATATGAGAAGTATGTAATGAGCTTATAACTTTGCTCAGATATGGATGACAACAAAAAATCTGCCGCTGTCCTGAATGATATCAATACTGCCTTTATATCTGTTAATGAGTGATTTCACACTCTGCAGTCCTAGACCATGGTTGATAGGATCTGACTTGCTGGTGCGCAAGGATCCTGACAGATTGTCAGTTGTATTCTCAACCTTGATGATGATCTTATCATCCTGCCATATTTTGACGATGATCTGCTTGTTTGCTTTGGAAATATTTTCGTGGGCATTATCCAATAGGTTCGCTAAGAGTGCTGCGATACAGTACTCTTTTTCTTTGGATAATTGACTGATAGAAACAGAAGAAAATGTATCGATGCCATCTTTTCTGGCGGCAGAGAGCTTGATTGACAGGATTGCATCAATTGCTGTAAATCCAGTATGGACATTGATCGGCATGTCTTCCAATTTTGTCTCATATTGATGGATGATATCTCGGCATGAAGCGATATCTCCCTTTTCCAAGTAACTGTCAAGGATCTGATACTGATTCTCGAGGTCATGCTTTATAATGCGAATCTCCCGATCATTGCTGTTTTTTTCATCAGCAAGCTGTTTTACTGCTTCCAGCTGCGTATTCAGCAGCATGTATTCTTTCTCTTTCTCATGATCTGACGCATTGAGACAGAACAAATAATATAGAACGATGGCAACAACCAGTTCTGTAATATCGCCAATGATGATGTATGCAGAATAAATGCTGTAGTTGAAAACAATGTATGTTGTTGAAGCAATAGATACATATATGATGAGAAATATTAGAGAGAACAGCCAGTCATATTTCGTTTTTACAAAGTTTATGGTCTTCGAAAAAGCAATGATGATTCCCACCAGAACCGCAAATATGAGTGTGCAGATGGTCGAACGAAGGAGAATGTTGCTGTTTAATGTAACATACTCCGCAATATTTTGATGCTCAGAAAGAGACAAGAAAAACAAAGTCAAATCAGCACTTACCGTAAGTACGATGAACATAAGCAGGTCAAATACCAAGGAATTCCAGATGTTTGTCCCATCAATCAGATACATGAACAGCAGAACGGTCAAAATATAACAGCCAGACAATAAGCTTTCATATACCGCAAAATAATTAAATATTGTAACTTCTAAACACAAAATAATTGAAAACAAAAAACCAAGCATGAGCTTTCGTCTGCCATTTTGAATATACAGGCAGGAAAATACAATCAACAGAATTGACTGAAACATATTGATAAGAATATTGCTGATCAGATTGATATTCATAGTTATTTTCACTCTTTCAATCATTTTAACGTATCTGAAAATAAATGTTAAACAAAAAAATTGCTGTTTAAGCAATAAAATAGACAGTTCGAACAATGCTGCTCCTTGGGGAACGCGGGATATTTTATTCTGATTTATGTAAGAGTAATGATTGAGCATGTTGATTGATTAACTCATTTACTATTTAAGGCTGTAATAGATACAGATGAAGGAGGCAAAGATATACCAAGAATATAAAAAGTATTAATTCCATTATTTACTAGCATCTCCGTGCTGTTGATAACTATATTGATCAAAAAATTCTGACCGGGGAAAAATTTTTGCAAACAGTTACGGCAACAAGTAAATTACAATTCAACGGAGCACCATCATTCTGTTCGAAATGTTATATAATGCAGTGGATATACAATATTTCAATGTACGTCAATCGAAAAGACAGGGTAGCTGATTATGATAGAACTGAAGTTATATGACAATGAAGTGAAGGAAATGACATCTATGATCGTGTCATTCTGGAAGTGCCACAATGGAATCGTCCCCGAAGGGGATGATGGCATGGATGATCTGAAAGCATGGACAGCAGAAGGACATAAGCTTTATTTCATCGTAAAAGAGGAAAAGAAAGTCGGTTTTGTACATCTAGGAAGCCGCGGAGTAAATCCGGATTGGCTGGAAGACATTTTTGTTCTCCCGGAATATCAGAATCAAGGTATCGGTTCAACAGCCATCAGACTTACGGAAGAGATTGTCAAACAATATTCCGGCGCATTTTTTATTGAAGCTGCCTCAAGAAATCTTGATGCAATCCGTCTCTATCGGAAACTAGGCTTCGATTGTTTGAATACAATTACTGTCTGTAAAGATCTGAAAAAATATCAATACGATGTCATAAAGGAAGAAAAGGTCTGTGGGTGTGATTTTGAAATCCGGAAGTACAAATTATAATATCTGGAGGAATGATGGGCTATTATAAACCGTGCAGAGAACTGAATGAATGCAATCGCCTGATTGATGTTTATTTTAATAATGGCTTTTATAAAGAATGCTTTGAAGGTCATATGCAACTGGCGGAAAAAGGATATCCATTAGCTGAATGTCAGATTGGGTATTTTTATCTGAATGGATTAGGCTGCGATAAAGATCTTAAGGCAGCTTTCAAATGGACATCACAGGCAGCGCTTCATGGTGACAGAGATGCGCAATATAATTTGGCTGAGTTTTACTTGAACGGCATCGGCACAAATAAAGACATGAAGAAAGCTGAAGAGTGGCTCGTTGCGGCAGCGGCACAGAATCAGAAAGAAGCAATTGTCAGTCTTGAGCAATTTAAGCATCAAGTAGAATAGCAGTACAACTGTTTCACTACAGAAAATAAATTTTTCTGTTAACAGAATGATACCTAACAGATTTCAATGTAATTGGAACATATCATCTGTTTTCAGTGAAAATAATTACTGCTTGGAGCGCTGACCATGCACGTAATATCTATAAGATGTGCATTCCGCTGATGAATCAAAAGTGACTTAAAAGGAAAGCTCGATCCAATCTGTCTGATGAAAAATGAACATGGGAAGGATTGATTCATTTCTTATTTATGAGATAAATAATGTGATTTTCTTTGATATATTTTGAATTCAACCTCTGGTATGTGTTAATTGACAAAGACTTTTACTATTCTTATCTTGAAAGGAGTCAGTAAATGAATCAGTCAAAGATAGGAAAATTCATTTGTTCCTTAAGAAAAGAAAAAGGAATGACTCAGGCAGACCTTGCTGAAAAGATGGGTGTTAGTATCAATGCTGTTTCAAAATGGGAGAGAGGATTGAATCTGCCCGATGCTTCCATTATGCAGAACCTCTGTGAAGTGCTGGGTATTACTTTAAATGAACTGTTTGCTGGCGAAAGGCTGAATGAAAATTCTGTTGTTACGCAATCAGAAAAGAATCTTCTGTCACTGCTGAAGATGAACTATGCGGGACGGAAGAGAAACCGGCTGCTGGCAGTGATTCTAAGTATTGTTTTGGTAATTGCCGTGGTTTTGACCGGGAGATGGATCCTGATCAAGAAAGGGTATCTTCCAGATGATCAGCTGAAGTATACACAGGTATATATCGCTGATTACAGCAATGTCAAAGGAAATGTCGGTGTTGATAAATTCGGTAAAATAAGCGTTGACTATGATATTGGCGCAAACCGTTATGGCAATGCAGTATTCAAAGATCCGAAAAAAGCAATAAAAAGGCTGAAGATAAATAATGCAGCCGGCATTAAGGCAGTTCAGAACGAATATCATCTTTCATCATTGAATATGTTCAATTTCAGAATTTATGGCACTTATGGATGGCAGATTACAAATGGAACAGAAGAAGAAAAAGAACAAGCTGCTTTTATAACACAGTTCATGGATATCTATGAGAACAGCTTTGATTCTGAGACTGTACAATCCGCAAATGTCATCGCTGAAAAGACGGACAGTCGAAAGAATGGTAATCGTCAACTCATTACTGATACTTATGGAAATCAGTTTACGATCGGCTATATTAATGGCATATATTGGATCAATGGCAGCAATTATCATCCAAAGAATGACCAGCTTAAAGATTTTTTTGATTTAGAGTATGAATATACAATCAACGATACACCACAGATTGATGTGAACATGGTTACGTATGGATACTATTCTTCGGTTCCTGATGAGAAGGTCATGGTCATCCTGAATTATTCTTATGATAAGAACAGCGAGTCAATTGTTTCCAGGAGGATTGAAGGGTATAAAGATCCTGTCAATCATCCTTTCTCAAAGCTGAGTGATGATCAATTGATAAACTTTGTGAAAGAGTTCTCTGATTATTTGGATTAGCAATTATTCTTTTGGTTGTGGAAATGTCACTTTAATCAAAGGGTTCCTAAAACTCTGATTTAGAAAGATCTATGCTTCCAGGTATGCAGAGGTACTTGATTGCAGGAAATTTTTCTAATGCTTCTAAAAAGGGAAAGTTTTATCTTGTTTATAATTTACTTGGTAATGAATGTGGCGCAGCAATACTGTCTTTTGTTTGCATGCATATTCATGAACTCTCCATTTTGGTCTGTGTTTTACTGAGTATTTTTTTTACAATATTGAATAGAAAAAAAGAATAATAGAGGACTGTGATATAATTGTTCAAAAGTAGATAAAGAGTGTTTTAAGACAGTAAATCAGTATTGATAATAATTACAAATACATATTATGGGCCTGTGCTTATAAGCCATGATAGAGAACTTACAGTAAAGATATCGCTTCAGATGGATACCAAATAGACACAAAATTTACCACATAGACAAGAATAATAGATAGGCATTGCCTTTTTTATTAGAATAACTACATAAAAGCGGATGTTGAAATGCTGCTGTATGAGTATATTCAATATAAAGTATTGGGACTGCATGAATATATTACTTCATTGATGTTTAAAATATTCGGAATTTATATTTTTGTGTCAAAAAGGGGGGACTTATTACATGAAGCTGATACAAGTCGATAAAATCTATCATAATCGAGAAAATGACGTACATGCCTTGAAGAAAATTACATTGGATCTGAATCAGACTGGCTTCACAATGATTCTTGGACCAAGCGGCTGCGGCAAGACCACACTCCTGAATGCGATTGCCGGCAGAGAGTCGTACAGCGGAACCATTGAAGATGTTCCTCATTTTGATTATCTGACCCAGGACTTCAATCTTTTTGATGAGATGAGCATCATGGATAATCTTCTGTTAGTAAGCCATGATACTGATTTGATCATGCATTATCTGAATGAGTTCAGTCTTTCTTCAGAAAAGAATCGAAAGATAAAGAAACTCTCAAATGGCGAAAAGAAGAGGGTGCAGTTCATCCGTGCTCTTTTGCATCAGCCAGGATTGCTGCTGTGTGATGAACCGACAGCTGCACTGGATCACGATAATATAGTGATTCTGATGTCGGAGCTGAAAAAGATCTCCAGTGAAATACAGATCATTATGGTGACGCATGATACTGCTTTAGCGGAACAGTACGGTGATCGTATCATTACGCTTGATCAGGGAACTGTCGTAAAAGATGAGATGGTCCATGTGAAGGAAACTGCAGTAGCAGGTCATGCAATCAAAAAGAAAAATTTTGGCGAGACGGTCTCTGTCGCATCAAAGGAACTGGTATCAAGGATCTCGGATTCATTGATGACAGTTGTTTTGATGGTCCTCTGCATCACAACTGCATTTACGCTCTGCAACCTGCAGGCAAATGTCTCGAGCCAGAATGATTATCAGTCGGTATTTGAGAATGCAGAGAACATGATCGTTTCTGTACCGAAGGAACAGGTTAAGAACACCGGAGAGACTCTTTCCGGATATACCATGAAGTTCAGTGGCCTTACTTTAGATGATCTGTTTGATTATGATCAGGTAGAAAAACTGGTTCAGGATACCCCTGAGATCATTGGCGTGGAAAGCTGGAACAGCAGGCAGTATGCTGACGGAGAAGGTGAGCTGGAGTATCTTCGCGCAGAGAATGACTTGAAAGCTTATCACAGATTCACAGCAGATGGCCTGACCCACATGGACGGAACCCCTTATGAACAGGCAGACTATCCGGCGGAACAACCATACATGGTCAGCAATGATTCTGAAACGTATCGCAATCTGCAGGACTATATCAATGCTACAACTGGAAATGTCGAACTGGCATATCCTGGACATGTTGTTGATGCTTTTGACCTGGCGAACGGGTATTCCGATCTGCCTTTGATCTGCGGAGAATACCCAAAAGAGCAGGAAGTGCTTTTGGATCAGAACGCTGCAGATATGTATATGGAACTGAATGGCGGCAAGGAATATGAAGACCTGGTCGGCAAGACACTTTCTCTGGAAGTGATTGGCAATCGAAATAAATATGAGGATCAGGTGCAGGATAATTCGTTTGCAGAACGGATCACAATGAAGATTGCTGGCGTCAGCAGTATAAAAAACAATTTTGCAACAATGCTGTTCTTTAACAGCGGTTATGGCGACGATCCGCTGTACAGATACTTTGTGGAAGATGTTCACAACGTGAAGATGGAATATGTTAGGTTCCTTTTGAAACCGGGCTGTGATTATGAAGCAGTATCAAAAAAGATCAATGATTACTTTGCAAAAGACAATGTTGTCATTTCACAGTTCAAGGGACAGGGACTTGGTCATGATCAAGCGTTCTATGCCTCTCCAGCAGGATTCATGGTCTATGGATTTGTAGTACTTGGAATACTAGTGCTGATGGCTGCTGTCATTTTCCTGCTGAAACGCAGAAGAATGCGGAAAGAAATGGTCATTCTTCAAGCTTACGGATATTCTCCGTTACCTGAATGCCTGATCCGGTATTTGATCCTGACAGTCGTTTCGTGCCTGATTACATTTGCGGCTGTTGTCCCATTGATCAATATGATCAATTCGTTTGCTAAAGCACATTATTATCAGCCGTTCATGTCATTCAATGTAAGCCTGCTCTTCGTTATTACATTGATAACGTGTTTCGTCATGTATGTTTTGGAAGTGATGGTCAGGGGAAAAGTGAAAGATGCTAAGAATTGAAGACTGCGTCAAGACCTTTGGAGAGCAGACGGTACTTGAACATACATCGTTGAATATTGAAGATCCCGGCATGTATGTCATATGCGGAAAGAGTGGATGCGGTAAGTCTACACTGCTGAATATGATTGCCGGATTTGAGCCATTGACGAGTGGAAGCATCATAAAAGATGCTGAAGTCATGACGATCTTTCAGAACTATGAGCTGATTGAAGAGCTGAATGTCTATGACAATATCTTTTTGGACAGAAGAGAAGAACCAGAAGATATTAAGCTGCTGACCCGGCTGGGATTGGATCGTCTGCTGCAGCAGTATCCAGATGAACTGAGCGGTGGGCAGAAACAGCGTGTCGGAATTGCCCGTGCATTGATTTCACACCCGAAAATCATCTGCTGTGATGAACCTACTGAATCTCTGGACGTTACAAACAAAGAGATTGTCATGAAGATTCTGAAGGAATATTCGAAAGATCATATTGTCATCATGGTCACGCACCAGTTGGATACGATAGGCACATATGCGGATGTTTTGATCCGGATTGAAAATAAAAAGCTTGTGATGGATCGTGTTTATCACAATCTTGATCCAATCGATACAAGGGAAATGAAACCCGTTGAGCAGAAATCGGTCAAACATCTTGTCGGAAAGATCATCCGCAGGAAGAACCGAGTATTCATCACTGTTTTTGTGGTACTGATGCTCATTGTTGAAATGACCTATGTCATGAAAAGAATCATGTTCTATATTCCACAGACGGTCAGTACGGTAAATGCCAACATGATCTATGTAGAAACAGATGATACAGGCAGCATAGCGGATGCACAGTTGCAGAATCCTGAGAAGATCGTTCAATTCAAGAATATTACGGATGTGAATGGTACGCAGTTTCAGATGGGCATATACCCGTATGTACAATCGGATGAAACTCTGCATGTTTCAGGAGAACTGCCGAAAGACATGAATGTATTGATCAATCAGAATGCTGCCGAAGCATTGTTCCAGAACAACTGGATGGGTCAAGAACTGAATTTAACATTCCTGGTCGATCCATATTCTGCAGATGCTGTTTTTAAGGTGACAGGTGTAATCGAAGAAAAAGATACTGCTGCATTGAATGTATATTATGATCTGAATGGCTTCATGGAATATTCGAAGACAAAGACGCTCAGTGACAATCGTCCTTTCAGTATGCTCATTAAAGAATACGGAACATATTATCAAAGGAAAATTGGTTATGAAGAGATTCCGGCCGTCATGGACAGACTGAAAAATAATAAATCAGTCAAACTATATTCTCCACTGTATGAAGAAAGAAAAACATTAGATGAACACAGTCGAATCTACCGATATCTGTTTACCGCTTTTGCGTGGATCATTGCCGTTTTATTGACGTTTGCTGTATGCATGCTAACACGGAAGGAAACAGAGTCTCATTATAAGTCTTTTGCAATTCTGATCAGTCAGAATGCCGATATCAGAGTGCTCAAAAAGGAATATATATTGAAGAAAACGAAGCCTGTGATCCTTTTTGGTATTCTTAATGTGATGGCACTGATCATTGCACAATTAAAAGTGAGCTATCTAAATGCCGCCCCATTAATCGGCTTGATTGGATTTGAATTATTGGTATATATCGTAATGATTCGAATTTCATTGGCTGATATGAAACAGGAAAAAATCAGTCAGATGCTTAAGGAAATGAATGGATGATAAATGAATCACCATAAATCAGAACATTTCTGAAGGCACAATCCAAAAATGTACAAACTTTCGATAGTAAGTTTATTATCATATTATGATGGCAGAAAATAAATTTAAAGTTGCAATAGTTGAGGATGATAAGAGTTATCAGCCAATTATAGAGTCATATCTTAGTGAAGCTTCTGATATGCTTCAATGCTCTTTTATATTGATGGAAAACAATTTCTAGGAGGATCAGAAAAGTTCGATCTGGTCATATTGGATATTGATCTCCCAGATATCGATGGCATCACAATTTCAAAACAGATTGTCTCAAGAACACGATACATTATATTTCTTACATCAATGGAGGATAGAATGCAGGATGCGTTTGGTCAAAACGTCATCGGATATATCTTTAAAAGTTCAAGCAGAGAATCGATTATCAGTAAGCTGAAAGAGCTGCTGGATATTGTGCAGGAGGAAAGAATACTTCTTCGCTCAGAGTTAGGTGAGATATCATTAAATGTTGCACAAATTCAGGAAGCTGTGCTTGAACAAAGAAAACTATACAGGCTTAACATCCAACTTGGTGACTTTCAGCTAAAAAGTCCAATATTCTGTGGATTCACCGATAGATCCATCAGAAGAATTGACGAAGTGATCAGCCATCCTTTCGCGTTCATATATTGCAGTCGGGTCTTCAAAGATATCTTTATCCCTGATGTCCCGGACAAAGAAATAGTGAATATGTTCTGAAATCTGTCGGATGAGCTTGAGAATGATCTCCTGAAGATCACAGCCGGCATATTTCTGCCATATACTGAAAAGAGCGGCATCTGCTAACGATGGATGTCGCACCGATTACACTTGGTGCAGATGAATATTACTGTTTGGGAGATAATCGTCCCCATTCTTCCGACTCAAGGTATTATGGTGCCTTTGAAGCAGAGGATATTACATCAAAGGGGATATTTATTGTTCTTCCTTTTGAACAATTTGGTGTAAAGAACTGGTAAACAGATAAGATCTAACAGATACAAATTCTAAGTTAAAGCTTTAATATCTATAAAATAAAATGGAGACAGGTTATATGCAAAAAAAGAGATTACATACAGACAGAAAAATTGAACCGAAATTATTGGCTGAGGCATTGAAAGGAATGGTTTCAGAAGGAAATTTTATGGAAGAGCAGATGGGAGATACTTCGATATTTGTCCTAGAAAGGTATTATTTCCGTAATGGAAGCTTTGCCAGCTGTACTGTATGCATGAACCAGAATGATACAGGAACAGATCTGGCAATCTTCTCCAGTGGCGCCGGAGATGGATGGCTTAATATATCCATGGGAGCTACCGAGGATTTTTTAGAAAAGGCTGAGGAAGTAATACAGAAATATTTGTAATTCGAATGAATCTGATTACTTAGAATAATATGCATTCTGAAGCTCTAATTTGCAATTGAAGTAGGAGTTCAAGGGACTAATAAAATTTATTTGTGGCAGGAATTCCATGAACTTATGGCAGATATTCCACGGATCAGTGGTGGTTTGGTTTGTTTCAATTCTCTAAGATATAAGTGGATGGAGGAGAAGTATATGAATATTGCAGATCGAATACAATTATTGAGAAAACAGAAAGGTCTTTCTCAGGAACAGCTGGCTGACGAAATTAATGTCAGCCGTCAACTTATATCAAAATGGGAGAATGAACAAGCGATACCTGATGTGGAACGCATTATTATTCTGAGTGATTACTTTGGAACTACAACGGATTACCTTCTAAAAGGGATTGAACCAATTGTAGAGAAAGAAGTCAAAAAGAGTTCCTCTGTTACAGAAAACCAAATACGTTCTATTCTTTTGGATGTGTTCCTTTGGCTGTGCTTTATCTGCAGCGGCAGTTATCTTGTGTATATATTTTCTCTTGCCAGATCGATTGACCAGGTACAGAAGAATATGAATGACATTGGATTTTCATCCTCGTCATCGGTCCAGACGGCCCCGGGCTTACAGTATATCTTAAAATGGTCTGCGGCAGCAGCATACTGGTATCCAGCTTGGATTATACTGTTTGTTTCCGGAGGGCTGATTATTTTTCGATTTATAAAACGTAGAAAATTGGCGAAGATGAAAACTGTATAATATCGATTTAACGGCTAATATATAAAAAAATTTGAATTTGAAGTCAGACAAAATGATAGTACAATTTTGGAAACGTTAAATAGAGAGCAGAATAATGCTTCACTGAACAAGTAATATGTTGATGGCAGTTTTCAATCATAAAATTTGGTAATGCAAATCTTGATTAGCATTACGGTCAAAGAGTCTCTTTTAAAGAGATTCTTTATTTGTATTGACAAGTATACTTTGCAAAGCTATATTGAGGGTGTGACAAGTATACTTGTCAAAAAGGAGATTCTATATGGACAAAAATGAAATCCTGAAAAAAGCACAGTCCAGCAAAAAAGATGAAATGGAGACTTATATCGAAGACAAGTCCTATCGCTGGATTTATGTGGCCATGGTACTCTCCTATGGATTCTTTGCGGGAGTCCGTGCAGAGAGAAATGAGCCGATCATGGACCTCACTGCAACCATGCTGTTCGCAGTATTTGGCGGGTATCTTTACAAGTATATAAAAACAAAAGACAAAGCTGCTTTAGTGATTGCCATATTGTGTTTTGTGTTTGGAATATTGGCAACCGTACGATTCTTCATGGGGCATTGATCAGATCATACAAAATAGTATTCGATTCAAACGGGAGGATATATGGATAAACAGGAAATACTGGAAAAGAGCAGAAAAGAATATCAGGGAAGGGATGATTTTATTAATGACTACACCCTTCAGGCATCCTTGATTGGTTTCTTTGCGGCGCAGTTTGTTGCCTACCAGATGGGCCTTATGAGTGAAGATGCGATTGGACAGAGAGATCCTGCAGGTATGGTGGTTGTGCTGTTTGGCCTGTCGATTGAAGTGCTATACCGTGGTATCCGAATGAAGAGATGGCCTGATATTATTGTTGGGATTCTCTTATGTGTCTGGACATTCTTCTGGTTCAAAGGATATCAGGGGTTCTTAGCCGCATTGGTATAAATAGAGGGAATAGATGATTTATGGTTAAAGAAGAAATTCTGGCGAAAAGCCGCAAAGAAAATAAGAATGTTGATATTGTAGAAATGACTGTTATCAATCATGCATTCAAAACGGCAGCTGTCGTTGCGATTGTAGAATGTATTATCATTTCTGGTATAGATGATTTATTTAGAGGAACTGTAAATTCAGCGTATTGGACTGTTGCATGGAGCATCTTTTCTACTGTTTACATTTATAAATATATTAAGCTGAGAAGAAAGCATGACTTATATATTGCCATTTTCTATTCATGCATGACAATTTTGAGTTTTGTTACATATATGATGCCATTACTGAGGGCAAGATAATGGATGATTATCTTGTACTGAAAAATCATCTCAAGGAAGTCCGGGCAGAGAAGAACCTGTCACAGGCAGAATTGGCAAAGATGGTAGGTGTATCGCGGAATACTATCAGTTCGATCGAAACCGGTCAGTTCTGTCCTACAGCCAAGCTTGCTCTGATCTTATGTATTGCCCTAGATAAGAAATTTGAAGATTTATTTTTCTTTGAGTGATTCTTATTCTATTTTCCAAAAATGACAACATTCATCCACGTCTGAATTATTCACGAGTGGTACTATGTCAATTTTTATAGAAATGTCGAATGTTTAACGACAATTTCTACGGTATGATAGGACATCATAATTACTGCTTGTTCTAAGGGCTTGACAAATAATAGTAAAAAAAATAACCTGAAGATAGATAAAAGTAAACTAACACCTGAGGAGAAATTTATGATATGTCCATACTGTAATCAGGAAATGCGACCGGGATATCTAAATACCGGAAGAACCAGAATACTTTTTAGTACAAAAGACAGATGGGATACCGAGCCAAAACAGGATGATATTCTACTAAGAAGGTTATGGCGCAAAACAGGTCCATCATTTTACTGTAAAAATTGCAACTTAATCATAACTAAACTAGAAAAAAAAGACGGTGAGTGACTAATTCTGGTGAGTTTAAGATTTGATTTCCAGAATGATGTGCTTCTAAACGTGTAAGGCCCATAACAGCTGATGTGGTGGGCCTTTATCATTTGTTTCCATAAGTGAATTCTACTTATGAAATGTTAGCTACAGTAGGCATTGATACATGGTTATGAAAATAATGAACGTGTTAGTCAATGGATTTGCGCTCATTTAGTTGTATTGATTGTCAATAATAAGCGCAATCAGCAGATCCATGTATATGGATGAGATTGAGAATGATTTTCACGATTGGAAAGATTTCAGTCCAAATATTTGTGCCGTTTATATGGAAACGGAATATCGCTGCCAAGGAATTGCAGGCAAGTTGCTGAATTATGTTGTTGAGGATAATCGAAAAAAGGCATTATGGCATTCTATAAACAAGATTGATTCATGATGTTTCATTCTTTATGATATAAACAGGAAACGATGTCTGTTTCAGTCGTCATATGTAAACTGTGAGGAAGATGATTAGCAATTCACTTCAGTATCAGAGTGGAACGATATGATATTATGATTTTGTAAACTAGCCTTAAGTGGAGGAAGTAAATATGTCGAAACATAGAAATCTTCTTATTGGCAGTGCTGTTGCTTTGATAGCCGTAGCAGGTATCTCTTTTGCTGTAAACTATTTCAATCATAGTAATCAGATACAATTGATATAAGTAAGCTGGGATTATAATTATCAAGATATCAAGGAACTAACCCAGAATAGTGATTTGATTGCACTAGTATCTGTACAAAAAGTAGAAAATACACAAATTCAGCAATCGATTCCGTATACCATTTTTCTGTAAAAGTGGATACATCTATTTATAATTCAAATGAAAATCAAGTGTTTTCCATTTATATGACTGGTGGCAAGATACAAGATAAAATTGTAGAAGTTAAAGATGATCCACTATTGAATGCTGGTGATAAAGTCTTAGTCTTTTGTAAGAAGAATTCGGATGGAACCTATCATATCCTAGGAGGACCACAAGGAAGGCTTGTATATGAGAATGGCAAGTTCAATTCTTTGAATGTAGTGAACACACGCGTCAAGCAATCAAACACATCATCAAATATTGTTATTGAAAATGAGGATGCTGCAACACTGATTAATGAAATTAAAGGATATATAAAAGAAAAACAGCAATGACCTGCTGCCCAGTCAATTAAAATTTACGCGCAAGTCTTATTTATGTAGAGAAGAACGTTTTATGTATCGTTCTGACAATGGCATCGGTAAAATGTAATTTGCAAGGCATATCTAAGCTGGCAAATCTGATTTTGCAGTACAAAAGACTTCTATTTATACAAATTGAAGTCTTTTTTGTTACTCATTGTTCTTCGAAGTAGAAAATAAATCATGTAAAGCAATTTTGACATCGAATTTTCATAAACCATGGCATCTTATTTGTGAAGGAAGAAGTATCTTCTTACATATTATGATGCATGAGATGATACAGGGAAACGTGTATGAAACAGTTTGTCGCATCCATTAGTATTGATGGAAATCAAGTTAAAGGAAGTAATTATTTTTATGATTATCCTTTCATATCAAACATTGATTTTGAAAAAGATGAGCTCTCTATCCATAGAAATTGGAAAATGAATCTTCCGGATAAAAACAAACAAATTTGTACAATAGCTTATGCTGACATCATCGCTGCAGATTTAAAAATCATTAAACGGATATATGGGACCAGAATCAGCCTTGTGGGAGCGTATTATGATTTCTTATTAACTATCCAGACAGATGACCAAAAGTATGAAATTGAGACCAGAGCATTTTTTCAATTGAAGTCAGGGCTGGAAAGAATACAAAATTTTGTAGATATTGTGGACCCAATCCATGTGTTTTCGATATTTACTTCTGAAAAACAATTCTTTGGTCTTACAGATCAAGAAGAAAAATGTGACATTCATACGGTTTACCATGATAGTAGAGTAAGAAATGATTTTCAGAACTACTGCGGTAAAAATTATGATGATTGGGTCCGGAACTTTGGCTTTGAAAGAGGCAGAATTGTATTTCCAAAGCGATAAACCAAAATATCATTTTCAGATTGTCCAGAGGATTAAGGTATACTTAAAGAAAGTGATAATCAAGAATGGCAAGTATGAATATTGGAAATCGCTTAAAAGCGATCAGAGAAGAACATCACTGCACACAGGAGGAAATTGCATCCAAGCTGGGTGTCAGCAGACAGTCCATCAGCAGCTGGGAAACGGGAAAGACTTTACCGGATATTCTAAGCTTGATGCGTCTGAGTGATATTTATCACGTAAGCATCGATGAGACTGTAAAGGGGACGGATGCCGCTGAACAGAGCTTTAACCGTGCTGAAGATTGGGATGGTGGAAGCTTTTTCTGCAGTGCCATGCTCAATGGTGAATATATGGATGGCTCTGAGTTTACTTCTCCACCGAATCCTTTCATCAATAACTGTGACTTCAATGAAGAAAGAATACGCATCGCAAAGTATTATTATTCTGAGGATTACAGAAACGAAATCTCGCTGCCGCTGAACATCCCATATGCACAGATCAAACTCGCAAAGTTATTGGTATGCAGGAGGATCATCCGAGAGAGCTATATCCTGCGCTTATTTTATCTTTTTGATCTTCGCATCACACTGACATCCGGTATTGCATTTGACTTAGAATTCAATCCCCTGTATGAGATGCACAATGTTTTTGAGTACGTACATAGATATGTGCCCTTAGATGATATCTATTCGATCTTTACGGAATTCAAAGATGAAGCTTCTTTCTATGGCGGAACGGTTCCGGCAAACAAGAATTATCTGCGTGGATTCAAAGGGGGCTTCCAAGCATATGCCAATGAACATTTTGATGAATGGAAAGAACGCAATGATCTTGCCACTCTGAATATTGGATATACGAGATCATTCAAATCTTATAATGCTGTCTCTGATTATACCATATACAAGAAAATACCTTTGACTGATGAAGAAAAGAGAAGGATATATGGTGGTGAGAAGGCCCGTCGATTATTGATTGGATTGCTGATCTTCTGGGGAGTGATTGTTATCGCCATGATCATCATGAATATTTTGCGATCATCATAAATCAAATGAAGTATATCTCGATGATTATTGAGTGATGGTGCGTTAAAGGAGTATGTGCAATCATCCGCCATTTTGATGGACCGATGAGAGCCGATTGACTGTACTCACGTATTTAGAACATTCCTTAGAAAATGAGTGCTATAGGATACTATATGGCAATTGCTTACAGATGATAAAACCGATAAAATAGGTCATATGGTGCGCCGGTTCGGTGTACGCAAGATAGTCAGGTGAAACTCCTGACCTGTC
>CAYLQV010000011.1:0-72464 GCA_964385925.1 uncultured Galactobacillus sp.
GGGTCATAGTCCTTTCTATCTACGATATGAAAGGACTATAATCTACTCATGAAAACAATCATTGCGAATCAGTACCAGAAGAATCAGATCATGCACGATGCCGCCGCTCTGCATCAAGGCAGACTCACAGATGTTCAGGTCCTTTCATTGACGTCTGTCATGAAGGAAGACCGTGACCAGAAAACAGAGACGCTGCTGTTAATTAAGCAGCTTCTGGATGATCATCAAGATGCGTTCCCAATCTACCGGGACATGTTCAAGTATCCGGCCTTCCTGGATGAGATCCTTTCCTTTGCCAAGGAATGCATGTTATGGGGAATCACTGAGAATGACCTCCCTGTCGATACCGAAAATGAAAAAGAACTGCAGAAGATCCTGGCATCTGTTTTTACTTTGGACTTAGCTGAGAAGAAGATTCATGACAGCAGGAATCAAATCATTAATTCTTTGAAAGGCATGGATATTGAACTGTACCCTGCTTTCTACAGTGATGAATATCATTATGAAATTGATCAGCTCCTGCGGAATATTTTTCCAATACACGCTGCTGTTAAGGGTTCTCCACAGAAGGAACTCCGCTATGGTCTGAATACACGTCAGGAAATTGAAGCAGCTGCGCAGAATATCTGCCGGTCTGGTAAGTCATGCAATATCGTACTGTGTGACTATGCAAACCAATATCCTGTGGTAAAGCAGGTCTTTGCCCGCTACCATATTCCATTCTCTGCCATCAAGGAACACAGCATCCTGCATATCCCGCATATCTTTGCAGCTCTCTGCAGACTTGCCCATGAAAAGAGCAGAGGTGCGTTCCTGCAGGCACTGCAGTATGATGCCTTCAATCAGCCATGCCCTTTGTATCTATATAATTACTTTGTGCAGCGAATGCGTGATGCTACTCTTCCGGAAAGAATTGCTGATACGGTTGCGGCCGGTCCTTTCAAGAACGAAGCACAGTCCTATCAGAAACTGGATGATGAATGCATGGATTATTTAGATGCCATCCGTGAAGACTACAATCTTCTGATGTCGTCCAGTACACCGCAGGAGATTTTTGAACATGCATACACAGTCATGCAGAGATCTTCCTATCTGAGTGATCAAGCCGAACTGAATACAGGCATGGAGATCCGTTCCACCCTGCAGAGTATTTTAAACAGTCTCAAGGAAGAAGAAGTTCCTTTCCTGATTGAGACAATCGACGAAATGACCGCATCTTCTTCCTTGTATCATACTGATTTCTGTGAAGTGACTGATCTGACGCATCCTGTCTCTACGCGGGACGATACATATGTATTAGGATGCAGCGGAAAGAACTATCCAGGTTTTCCTGCCAAGAAGGGACTCTTTGATGAAGCGTATGTTCAGCGCACCGCACACTATCCTTCTTTAGCAGTGCGTCATGCATCTTATATGGATCAGCTGAACTGGATTGGCGAAAGCAGTCAAGGCACCATCTATTATTCCTATGCAACCAATGACTATGCCGGTCATGAGATCCAGCTGGCGCTGGAAGTGGAATCCTTATTTGCGAAAGACAGTGAAAAGAAGTGGGAACTCGATATCCTGAAGCAAAAGGAACCTGCAGCACATGCATTATCCAATGATACCGCGCATGCTTTATTTGCCCCAGACGGCAGGATCACCGGTTCAATTTCTACCATTGAGCGCTGGTTCTCCTGTCCTTATGCATACTTCATCCAGTCTGGACTGAACGTCCGAGGCCCGCAGCTAAAAGCCAATGATGCAGCTTCCATCGGCACCATCCAGCATGCAGTCATGGAAAATTCTGTCAACACGCTTCATGAGAAATATGCCGAGATCACTGATGAAGAGATCCGCAGGATCCTCTCGCCATACTTTGATGCCTTAAAGATGACCCATCCAAATGAGACCGAGAGAATGAGTGCGACCCAGGAGAGAATGATTGAAGGACTGAGTACTTCTCTTCATTTCCTTTTGGATATGGAACAACACACTTCGTTTGTCCCATCCGAAACGGAACATCATTTTGAAGAAGATATTGTCGACGGTGTTCATCTGCGCGGCATCATTGATAGAATTGATACATGCAATGACCTGCTGCGGATCATTGACTATAAATCGTCCGACCATAAGCTGCCGGAGAATGGTGTGAAGGCAGGATTATATCTGCAGCTGCTGAGCTATTTGATTGTTGCCCAGAAACTGATTGACAAGAAGCCTGCCGGTGCATACTACTATTCCCTGAAAGATGTTCCATTCAGTGTCGGAGCAGCTTCTGTATCCAAATCCGTCGTCACCGAAACAGAGATGAATGAAAATACATATCAGGATAACTTCATGAAAGCCCGCCGTATGCGCGGCTGGACTTTCGAAGACCGCAAAGTAGAACTGGATGAAGACAATAAGCATATCGTCGGTCTAAAGACCATGATGGATTACAATCTGACGAAGGAGTGCATTGAACAGCTCTACACCTATTTCCATGACCATCTGCTTTCCGGCGAGATTTCATTGTCTCCTGTCGAAGGTGCATGTACATTCTGCGACTACCGCGCTGTCTGCCGGTTCGCTGGAGAATACCGCAAAGCATCTCCTTTGGTCATGAAGGATATTTCTTTGAAGCAGAGAAAGGAGGGTGACTGATATGGCAATGCATTTTGACGCAGAACAGACAGAAGCCATCAATACAAAAGATACTTCAATCCTTGTATCTGCTTCTGCCGGTGCCGGCAAGACAGGTGTCCTTGTTGCAAGATTGATGAAGCGCTGTGTCGCGGACCGAATTCCTATCCAGTCGATCCTGGCTGTCACCTTTACAGAAGCCGCCGCTGGCGAAATGAAGAAACGCCTTGCAAAGCAGCTGCATGAAGAGATCAAAAACACACAGGATCCAGAACTGCTGAATTATCTGAATGAACAGCTCATCGGCTTGGATGCCGCAAATATCACAACTATCGATTCCTATTGTTTGTCTATCATTCAAAAATACTACAACGTCATCGGCCTTGATCCGGCTGCCGCCAGCCACGTTCTTTCTGAGGGTGTAAAGCAGGCAATGCAGAATCAGGCATTCCTTGACTGCTATGACGAATTCTCTCGGCAGGACCCGCAGAGTGCCGTCAGACTGGCTTCCTGGTTCTCCCCACGCAGTGAAGACTATGATTCTCTTTATGAGGCAGTCATGAAGATCAATAACTGTGCAGACAGTGTCATGGATCCTGATGCGTGGTACCGTCAGATCATCTCACTCTATCCGGCAGTCTCGCATTTCAAGGACTTCCCTGAAGAGATCCGCAGGAACTTCTTTCTGTCTTTTGCGCTGGATTTAGGCAATATCAGATCTGACCTCGACATGATGAAGGTCTATGGTGATGGCGACGAAAAAGTAGATCCAGTCAAGATGCAGCAGAAGATCATTGCCTTGGAGAACTGCATGAACCAGGCGAAGGAACAGAACTACAGTGCCTATTGTGACGCACTCGATATCTTAGCCTGCACGCCTACTCCGCCAAGTACAAAAAACAAGCCATATACGGACCTGCGCAAGAAAATGGATGAGAAAGTCAAAAAACTTCTCAGTCAAAGATACACTGAAAAGCAGTATCTGAATGACGCAGAGGAAATGTCAGTATTTGTAAAGAATCTTGTTACATTGGCAAAGAACAGCCGTGAAAGATTCCATACATACAAGATCAAGAATGCCTGTATCGACTTCTCAGATATGGAGCGTTACGCCCTTGATATCCTGACCAAGAACAACGGTACTGTTGCAGAGATTATCCGAGACAGTCTCCAGGAGATCATGATTGATGAATTCCAAGATACCAGTGAACTGCAGAACGCTATCATTGAACGTATTGCCAAGAAAGACAATGTCTTCCGGGTTGGTGATGTCAAGCAGTCTATCTATGCCTTCCGTCAGGCAAAGCCGTCTTTGATGCGCACCCTGATGCAGGACCCAGACAATCATTTGATCACACTGCGTCACAATTATCGTTCCAAGGATTCCATTGTCCACTTCACCAATCTCCTGTTTGACCGCATCATGAATGTGCCGGGCGCAAAGGATGTCTACGGTGAACTGGATCATGTGACCATCGGAAATGAAGAATACCAGGGAGAAAAAGAACCGGTTCCAGTTGTCTTTGCCGAGATTGCAGCACCTGTGCAGGAACAGACTGATGATCAGGAAACAGACAGCGAACCAGAATCTTCTGATGATGAAGAACCATCGTCAAAAGAACTCAAGGCCGCCTGGATTGCGCAGAAGATCATTGAACTGCGTCATGAAGATCCAGCCCTGACATATAAAAAGATTGCAGTCCTGACAAGGTCTCATGCGGATAAACTGTATCTGAAGTCTGCTTTTGACCATGCCGGCATTCCATATGATATCGATACTCGAGAAGGCTTCTATCGTTCCGAATTATGTCAGACGATCCTTTCCATGTGTTCCGTCATGTCTGATCCAACAGACACCATCTCTCTTCTCTCTGTGCTGACTTCTTCCTTTTACAATATCTCTGATGAAGAACTGGCTCAGATGAAGATCCATCATAAAAATATGCTAGACGCTGTTAAAGCAGATCATCCGGAAGTGCTGAAAGAGATGGATGAACTGAACCAGACCGCTGTGAAGAAAGGCATTGCAGCGATGCTTACTGAAATTGCCAACCGTCATGATTTCTTCAATCGTCTGGATGAAAGTCAGAAAGCCAACTTTGACTTCCTGTTTGAGCAGACAGTTACTTCCAATCCGCTGAATCTTTCGGAGTTCCTGGAAAACATGACTGTTTCAGAAGATGAGCGTTCTTCCGAAGCTATGTCCAAAGGAAAAGATGATGATGTTGTCACTGTTACAACCATTCACCATTCCAAAGGACTGCAGTATGAGATCGTCTTTATCTGGAGCACAGGAAAGAATGCTTTCCAGGATGGAAAAGAACCAATTCTCGTTGATGAAGAACTTGGTCTTGGCCTGAAGCATTTAGATATGCCTTGGCGTGCAGAAAGACCAACGATCCAGCGGATTGCAGTTGCATACAAAAAAAATCTGGAAGATATCGAAGAGTTCACCCGCCTTCTGTATGTCGCTTTGACCCGTGCCGAACGCAGGCTGTACATCGTTGATACATTGAACAGAGAATATGATTATCAGCCGATTACGTTATCGTTATTAAATGCACGCCGCGGCATGACAGGCCTGATTCTTCCGGCATTGATGGATGGTCCGTATTTCCAGCATATCCATGTCACTCCAGATATGTCCATTGTCAATCTTCCATATCAAAAGCCAGGCAAAGCAGAACTGCCGTCCTTTACTGAACAGCCTGCTGTCTTCCCAGCAATCTCAACACCAAGTTCAACAGAGACAACATCACTTCCTCCGCTAGATCTGACAAAGAAGACCAGCGGAAAAGCATATGGTACTTTGATGCATGAATGGGCAGCATCCATGCCGAATACTTCCTGGACAAAAGAAGAGCTCAAAGACTCTCCAGATCCAGATGCACTGTATGCCTTCAGTCAGTCAGCACTCTATCAAAAATGCCTCAAGGGTGAAATTCACAAAGAATATCCATTCTACATTGAGAACAGCACTTTCCGCATGACAGGTACGATGGACTTTATCTCCATCCTGTCTGATGAGATCATCCTGATTGATTTCAAGACAGACAACGCCTCCTTAGCAGAGATCAGCAGCCGTTACTCTGATCAATTGAATGCCTACCGCAGAGCATTAAAGACTTTATATCCAGGTCTAGCTGTCTCTGCCTATGCATACAGTTTCCATAACAATCAGGAAATAGAAATCGAGGAAGCATGACAAGACAATTCAACCGAGGTGACATCGTATGCCACTTCAAGCGTGAGCTTCATCATGAAGGAACACAGTATTTATATCAGATCATTGGTGAAGCAGAGCATACAGAAACAAAAGAAAAGCTCATGATCTATCAGGCTCTATATGGTGACTGCCGTACCTATGCCAGACCATATGAAATGTTCATGAGTGAAGTAGATCATGAAAAATATCCTGACATTAAGCAGAAATATCGTTTTGAACGATACAACAGTCAAATCAGATGAAAAGGTGCAGCAGCACCTTTTCTTTTATCATAAAAAAGTTCTCAGCGCCTTAATGATTCTTCCATTCGGGTCATTAAAGTGATTGCCTGGATTCATCTCAAAGGATGTTTCTGCGTATGCAGAGACAATTTTTTGAACTTCTTTTGTCTTATCTTCCACTGTACTCAGCAGCTGCTGCCTGCTGTTCTTTTCCAGGTCACCCAAGGATAAATATAATCTCTTGATCTGTGCAGGATTCCTCTGCAGATATTCGGTAAAACCTGGATACCATAAAGATCCAGATACAGAGGCACAGCCATCGAACAGATCTGTCTTTGTACATGCATACAAAGAGAACAGTCCTGCTAATGAATAGCCGCAGATAATACGATGTTTCCATTCTTGGTGAAGACGCTCATTTTTTAATACTTCATTTAAAAACCGATCTGCTTCGCCCTGGAAGTCACCTCCGCCTTTTAATACTTTCTTAGCAGGCCATGGAGAAAGTTCTCTGTTCCAGTCATCACTGCTGACCAGCAGAAAAGAGTATGGAAGTGCTTCAATCAGATCCTGATTTTCTTCATTTCCTGTAATCAATACAACTAACGTATCATTTCCATCTACATATTTTGTCCGCATATATATTTCCCTATTTACGGTACATGGCCAGTTCCATGCTGTCGAGGAGCTGACAGAGCGACATATTCAGTTTCTGATAATCTGTACCAATGAATTCAGGTACAGCCTTGGCAATATTGACATCAACTGCCTGCATCTGGTTGTAGAAAGTAATCATGATCGGCGCCTTGAGGATCTTTGACATCCCGCGGATGGTCATCCTGCTTTTCTCTTCTAAGTTCAGAATATCTGTCTTGGATCTAATATTTACCTTTTCATCATCCACCAGTATTTCTGGTGCATCAAAAGAATCATAGGAAGCAGAGACAGCCTTGCAGATACTGTCCCAGCCAACTTTGTATGTCAGATTCCATCTGGAAAGGATCCATTCTTGTTCATCTTTATAACCAGCCAGCAGCATATGATCTCTCCTTGATTTCCAATTAATATACACATTATAGCAAACAAAAAGACGATGCATGCCTGCACCGCCTAGTTGACCATGTTTGTGACCATTTCTTCGTACTGTCTTGTATAGAGGTCATAGTAATGACCATGCGCTGCCATTAATTCATTATGCTTGCCGCGTTCGATGATCTTGCCATCCTGAACCACAAGAATGACATCTGCATCCACAATTGTTGATAAGCGGTGGGCAATCACAAAGCTTGTTCTGCCCTTGATCACGGTAAAGATTGCATCCTGGATAGCTTTTTCCGTTAAGGTATCAATGGAAGCTGTCGCTTCATCCAAGACTAGGATCCTTGGGTCTGCCAAGATTGCTCGGGCAAAGGAGAGCAGCTGTTTCTCACCTGTTGACAACATGTCGCCGCCTTCACCGACTTCAGAATCCAGGCCTTTCTCCATCTTGTTTACAACGGATACCGCATCGACAAGCTCCAGAGCCTTCCAGATATCTTCGTCTGTCGCATCTGGATTGCCGTACTTCAAGTTGTCTCTGACCGAACCTGAGAACAGATGCGGTGTCTGCAGAACATAACCAATATTGGAATGGAGCCACAGCTGGCTTCTTTCTCTGGCGTCCCGGCCGTCAATCAGCACCTGTCCAGAAGTAGGTTCAAAGAACCTGCAGACAAGGTTGACCAGCGTAGACTTGCCGGCTCCTGTTTCACCGACAATTGCTACATTGGTACCCTTCGGCACCTTCAGATCAAAGTGCTCCAGCACCATTTCATTTCCATCTGGATACTGGAAGGAAACATCCTTGAACTCAACATCACCATGAAGCGGTTCCCAGTTCTCTTTCTTTGGATTGAAAGTATCACCGTACTTTGCAACGACTTCTGGAGAATCCGCAACATCCGACTGTGTTTCCAGCAGCTTGGTAAAGCGCTCAATATTGACCTGAATGGCAATCAGTGCAGAGATGCTGCCGATGATGCCCTGAATCGGCTCCAGCATATTCAATGCATAGTTCATAAAGACAGAAAGCGTACCGATCATGATGACACCTTCCATCGTGATGATGCCGCCTCGCCATAATACAATCGCCAAGGCCGCTGAACTCATCATAGTAACTGCTGCTGAGAAGGCGGCGCTGTATCTCGTCGCATGAACAGAGGTCTTCTCCATCAGAGAAGTATCTTTATCAAAGTCTTTGTTGATGGAATCCTCAACGACCAATGTCTTGATGGATTTCGCACCGGTAATGCCTTCGTTGAAGTTGCTGGTGATGGTGCTGTTGATCTCACGGATCTTGCGGTTCAGCACGACCAGCTTCTTTTGGAACAGGGCAATGACAATCACTGCAATTGGAACCAAGGCAATGATATACAGTGCCAGTTTTGCGTTGATCATGATCATGTTGATGAAGACAAAGATCAGATAGGATCCATTCCACACAATATCCATCATTCGCCAGGATACCATTTCACCAATCTTGCCGGTATCACTCATGACACGGGCATGGACATATCCAACGTTGTTCTGATTGAAGTAGGCAAAGGACAATTCCTGCAGATGGTTGAAGGATGCACTGCGCAGGTCTCTGTCGACATGCATTTCAATCATGCCTGCCCAGTAGACACTGATGAAGTTGATGATGATCTGAACAATCAGAATGCCTAGATACAAAGCAATGAACCAGACCAGTGTATCCAGTGTCTGTCCCAGCACAAAGTGATTCAATGCATACTGGTTGAACAGCGGATAGATTGAGTCAATCAAGGAAGCTGCAACACCAAGAATGACCATCCAGATGATCCGTACTTTGTATTTCTTTACAAATGGAAGCAGTTTTGGAATACCGAACCACTTTAACTTTACATTAGTATCGTCGTTCATGCGTTCACCTCCTGCTGTTGACTGCGGCTCTGGAGGTCATAGATCTGACGGTAGATGCCGTTCTTTGTCAGAAGTTCTTCATGCGTTCCGGATTCTACAATCTTTCCTTGATCCATTACAATGATCTGATCGGCATTCATTAATGTCGTAATGCGGTGTGCAATCAGGATCACAGTACTGTCTCCGATATTTTCTTTTAAGGAAGCTCTGATCTTTGCATCAGTCTCCGCATCTACGGCACTCAATGAATCATCAAATACCATGATTGGAGGTTTTCTGATCAGCATCTGTGCAATCGCAGCTCTCTGCTTCTGGCCGCCGGAAAGCGTGACGCCTCTTTCTCCGACAAAGGTCTCATAGCCTTCCTTGAAATGTTCAATTGCATGATCCAATGAGGCAATCTTCGCCGCATGCTGGATCTCTTCCATATCTGCTTCCGGTTCGGCAATCTTAATATTCTCACCTAAAGAACGAGAGAACAGATACGGTTCCTGCAGGACCATGCCGATATTCTGACGCACCCATTGTGCCTTCATCTCACGGATATCAACGCCGCCGATGGAAATTGTACCTTCCTTCAGGTCATACAGTCGGTCCAGCAGATACATCAATGTGCTCTTGCCAGAACCCGTACCACCTAAGATACCGACAGTCGTTCCTGCTTTTACCGTAAAGGATACGTGGTCCAGGATTTCTGATGTTCCATTTTCGTATTGATAGCTGACATTGTCAAAGACAATATCCTGATCCATATCCGGGGTCAGAGCATTCTCTTCATCATGTTCTACTTCACTGTTCATGATGTAGCGCAGACGGTCAATGGAAATGCCAGCTTTGCTCAAGTTGGAAATGACACGGCCTAAGTTCCTGATCGGCCACATCAGCATCATTGTGTAGCTGATGAATGCAATATAGTTACCAGCGGTGATTTCGCCATTGACGGAAAGGACCGCACCGTATGCTAATACCGTAATGACCTGTCCATAGGAGAATAGATCTGAGCTCATCCAGAACGCTGCCAGCAGCTTCATCAGATGGACCCACATGTTTGTATAATTGCTGTTCTGTTTTTCAAAGCGAGTCTGTTCATACTTTTCTCTGCCAAAGGCACGGACAACTCTGACTCCTGTCAAGTTCTCCTGCACGATGGAAGATAGTTTGCCTTCTTCGATATCTGCCTTTTCAAAAGCACTGCCGATGCGGGAATGGAAGAACAGAGAGTAGCTGACAATCATCGGAATGAATATCGCAGCAGCAAGAGACAGCTTCCAGTTCATTGCAAACATGAAGTACATCGTCAGACAGATCATGACCACAATTCTGAATAAAGCAGTCAGCTGTTCTGATAAGAACACCTTGATCTGTTCAACATCCGAAGTGCATCTCTGGATGATATCCCCAGTGTGATTTTCACTGTGCCAGGCAAACGGAAGATGCAGAATATGATCAAACAGACTGTTGCGCATTGACCTGACTAAATGCTCTGCGCCGATGGAGTTGAATAGGTTGAACAAGAATCTGCAGAGTGCACCGAGCGCTGCTACAATCAATACAGCCAAAGCAATCAACCATAAGTTCGCACGTAGGTAGGCAGCACCGCCGATGGAATCAATCCAGCTGTTCAGAAAATCTGGGAGAACAACATTCTGTGAATCAAGAATGGAGTCAACTGTATAGGAGATGATCTTCGGATTGATCAGATCAAGTACAGAAACAAGGCATGCAAAAAGGATGGAAGCAACAAAGTATCTCTTTGAACCTTCCAAAAAATACAACAGCATCTTTGTTCTTGTATTGAATCTTTCTTTACCGTTCATCGCTTTTTCCTCAGCGATTGATATTCTATCATGTATATATATTTATTTCATCATATCAATAAATGTTATTTCATGAACAGTTCCAAATAAAGAAAAAGCAGATCTCTCTGCTTCTTCATAACTGCTGCAGTGGTGTTAGATTCAGTTCACTGCATCCTTCTACTTTTTCTTTAGAACCAATGACACAGATAGCTGCTTCAGGCAGTACCTTCTTCAGCATCTCACCAAATTCCTTCAGCTGATTCTTTTTCATCGAAAGAAGTTCTTTCCGTGCTTCTTTTCTCATTTCATATGTGACGTGCCGGAAATACATCGCATCACTGACCCGCACTTTGGATGACGGTGACAGCAGTGCTTCTCCTGCAGCAATCGCGCCGATGATCATCTGGTCAAGATCCATATCGCTTTCTGCTGTTCTGACTAAGTAATCTGCCGATGCAAGCGCTGCTCTATAAAGATTCATTGGATCAGGATCACGGTAGGAATAGATACCGAGATTCCCATTCGCATTGACCGCAAAACCAGTTCCGTATGCACCGCCCTTGACTCTGACTTCATTCCACAGCCAGTCATAGGTCAGCAGATGCGCCATGACCTTCATGCATGGTTCATACTGATAATCATATTTCAGGACATTGACGTTCATCGCACCATAGGCAATGCCTGCCGGGATGATCAATGACTGTCTATCCTCACTGATGAGCGGATAATGCACCTTGGCACGGTTGGCATCATAGTTATGCAGCATGCTGATTACTTCCTTGACGACATCTGTATTCTCTTCACCGGTGATGGATACTGTGACTCTGGCCTTGGAGAAGATGACATCGCTGTACATCTCACATTCCTGCAGGAAAGTGCCGATCATATCATCATAATGATCTTCCAGTTCCTTCTCATATTTACCGCTTTCATATCCGCCGACATATTCACGGAAGACGCCTTCTGCACTTTCATGCGCTGCGGCTCTTCTCATCGCATCTGCATGTCCTGCCGTGATCAGTTCCTGACGGAAGTTCTCATTGTCCTGCTTCAGAAGCGGCAGAATAGTTTCTTTTTCATAGACTGTATCAAAGAGGATTTCCTTGATCAGCGGTACTGCCTTATGAATATTTTTCTTTAAGGCAGAAACAGATACACCGATAACTGGATAGCATGCGCCTGGTTCATTCTTCAAAGAATATGCTTCGAGATAGATGTTCAGATCTCCAAGATCTCTCTTGATGCTTTCCTGCAGCTGGCGAAGCGTATGTTCCTTAGTCCGCAGATTGGTCATCAATGTTGACCAGAAGCCAACCGAAGAAAGATGTTCCTTTGTAACACCTGCCATATTGAAATACAGATTCAGATAGACGATTCCATCTTCTTCCGGATGGATCAGTACAGGGACACCTCTGATCTCCTTTTCTTCATAAGGGAAATCTTCTGGATCTTCATTGATGTCTGACAGCGACAGTTTCGGTAATGTCTCCAGTGCTTCTGGAATATCTTCTGCTTCCTGCCAGGAATCCAGGTTCTCATTCAAAGCAACATAAGCAGCTGTCTGATCTCCCCAGGATTTCTTTGCCTGTTTCAATTTCTTTTCTTCTCTTGCCAGTCTATCCTTTCCAGCATCTCTGGAAGGTACAGCAATGACTGCCTTCAGGTGTTCTTCATCCAGCAGGAAGTCTTTCAGCAGTTCTTCAAAATATCCTTCATTGACTTTGTTACGGAGGGATTCAAACAGTGACCCTTCATTCAGATATAATGCTGGGTCTCCATCGTACAGCCAGCTGTTCATTCCTCTCTCGGCATACATCAGTCCTGCTGGTTCATGTTTCTCATGGTACTTGAATTCCATCTGGTTCAAAGTAGCTGTGATCTCATCGTGATTCAGTCCTTCTGTAACCAGTGTTTCAGCCGTATCATGAATGACTCTGCGCAGCTGTTCATACTGATCTTCATTTGTGTTGCGGACCGTCAGGACTGCCCATGGCTGCTGGATGGCGTTGTAGATATCCAGTTCCACATCCTGACCAAGACCTGCATCGATGATATTCTTCTTCAGCAGTGCTTCATTATTGGCAACCAGCACATCATTGAGAGCTGACCATGCCAGATTCTTTTCCACATCATCATAAGATGTGATGATCTTCGCGACAGACACCTGTGTTCTGTCTTCTGTTGGATCATCTTCCGAAATCTCATATTCATAACGGTGGACATCTGCACTGCCGACTGCCTGCATCGGAATCGCAAAATCATGTACCTCTCTCTCATACTGGGAGAAGTATTCATCATTGATGAATGCAAGAACAGCATCGATGTCCATATCACCGTCCAGCCAGATTCTGGAATTAGTCGGATGATAGAACTTCTGATGTGTTTCGATGAACTGTTCATAGGAAAGATCTGTGATGTGTTCCGGGTCGCCGCCGGATACATATTGATAGCAGTTGTCCGGAAACAGCATTCTGTTCAATTCATCGATGATTGTTTCATCAACAGAAGAGAAGGCTCCCTTCATTTCATTCAGCACAACACCCTTATATGTCGGTGTTTCTTTGACATCACGGATTTCATAATGCCAGCCTTCCTGATAGAAAATATTAGGATTGGTGTAGATCGCCGGATGGAACACAGCATCCATATAGACCGACATGAGATTCATGAAGTCCTTGTCATTTCTGGATGAAACAGGATACATGGTCTTATCCGGTGCTGTGAACGCATTCAGGAACGTCTGCATGGAGCTCTTCAGCAGTTCCACAAATGGTTCCTTGACTGGATACTTACGTGATCCATTCAGAACTGAGTGCTCAAGCATATGAAAGACACCCGTATCATCACTTGGAGTCGTCTTGAATGTAATTGAGAATGTCTTATTGGTATCTTTGCGCTGCATCCAGACAAGCTTAGCCCCTGTCTTCTGATGTTCAAATAAATATAATGTACCTTCGCAGTCCGCCAATGGCTGGATCTTGTTCAGGATAAAATCGTGATATGTTCCGTTCAGTATCAGTTCCATAAAAGCCTCCATAACAGCTCTATTTTACCTTGTTATTGACAATCCCGCATCCTAATTGCATAGAAAGACCTTTTCAAGCATCTCTGAAAAGGTCTTTCCTTCATATTATTCTGCCGTGTGATATAGAATGATCCATCCAGCATTCTCAATGTAGTATCCATTGGCAACTTCTGCATTGTTGACAAGAACTGTCATTATGCTCGGTTTACCTGCTTTAGTATAGGTATATGTGATATCCTGTTCTGCCGCAAATGGCAGGACGCTGTCTGTATCATTCCGCTTGATGATCTTTTCAACGACGTTTCCACTGTCGTCATGATCATAAGAGATATCCATTATGATATCGCCATTCTCTTTTAAGTCTGTTTCATGGATGCGCTGTCCGTCACGGTCATATTCATAGGTGACAGATGTGTTGTCACTGTACTTGATTTCTGTGATCTTATCATCCGTATACGTATAGGATGCAGTAACGGTGCCGGCTTTTGTCTTGAGCGAAGCTGACTTGATCTGGTTCCCATCATACGTGTAGGTATATGCTGTCTTTTGAATTGAAGATGTTGTCGTGACTGTGATCTGTGTCGGATTGTCATGTTCATCATACAGTGCTGTCTGCACCGAATAGCTGACCGTATTGTCATCCTTCAGGAACCAGGAAGCTTCGATGTCTGTGCTGCTGCTGAACTGATTGAAGTTGATCCTGCTGGTATAGTCAGAAACAGATTCTTTCATTGATTTCAGTGTTCTGTCATCGTTGTATTCCAGTTCGACCTGATACAGTTTCCTGCCGTTCTTCACAGCATAAAGCTTGACGGGATCTCCCCAGACATTGTAGATGTTTCCATCTTCAGCTGTATATGTTCCATTGTTTTTGACGGCATTCAGTCTGATATTTGTATGTTCATCTTCATCCAGTTCATACTGGCTCTCCAGATATTCTGCTGCATTGCCATAGTTTGATTCTGCAATCGACAGATCTGCCAGTTTCTGATAGGTACGGATCAAGGCATCTTTGACTTCCTGCTTCTCCTGACTGCAGGACTGGTATTCCTTAAGTGCCTTCTGATAGTCTTCCTGATCATAATACAAGTCGCCTAATTTCAGTCCGGCGTCTTCACTGCCGCCATATCTCTTGGCATTCATCAATGGCTCCAGTGCCTGGTCATAGTTTTTTTCTTCTAAGTAGGCAACCCCTCTTAAGTACTCATCATGGGCATAGCTCTTGATGCCTAAGAAGCTGCCGACAATCAAAGCCGCAATGACCGCAATGATGATTCTTGTCTGCATGGAGATGTGCTTCAGGAATTTCGGTCCGTCATCATTCTGTTCCTTTGGTTCTTTTTTCTTCACTGGTCTCTTCTTCCGCTCCGGCCGTTTCTTTTCCTTTGGCAGAACAGGAGAAGCCTGCACCTGCGGCGGATTGTTCTTATCATAAGCACACTGCAGATAATAGACGACCTGATCCTCCGTGATATGAAGGGTCCTGGCAATCTCAGCCGATGACATCTTTTCAAGACAGTGCATCAGCACAATGATCCGTTCTTCATAATCCAGATCACGGATCGTCTTTTCCATATCTGTGATTGTATCCAGGGTCGGTCTTCCTTCTGCACTCTGTGCAGCGTCCTGGAACAAGGTCTGATCCTTCAGGCGGATCCAGTCAACACATGCGGCTGAGACAGAACGAATATCTTTCTGACTGGCTTCGACAATCTTCCTGGCCTGGGCAGGACTGCCGGTATATGCTTCCGCCAGTTCCAAAAGAACTGCTGTATCCTGCAGGGCAGTCATTGTTAAAGGAGCTCCGCACGATGTGCAGAACTTTGCGTTATCTTCGTTTTCATATCCGCATCTTATACACTTCATACCAGTCTCCAAAAAAGATTCCAGAATCTCTGGAATCTTACATTAATACAACAGTTTCAAAATATCAATTTCTGCTCTTCCCAGACTGATTCGATCTGATTCATGAATTCTCGCTCTGCCTAACGGCGGAAGCTTTGTGCCGTTGAGGTATGTTCCGTTATGTTCAGAAACATCTTCAAGATATAAGCTGCCATTCTCTTCAATGATCTGTGCATGTCTTCTGGAAACTGCAGGTTCGGCAATGACCAGATTGCATGTAGCTGTCTCCCTGCCAAGCAGGCATGGGAAGCTGGTGATAGTGGATTCTGTGGTCTGACCATTGATTGTCACTGTAACTACCGCACCCGTCACGGAAGAACCCTTGACTTCAAGCGGTGTTTCAAGAGCGGATGCAGAAGGGGCCGGATCAGCATTCAGCGGAGTCATTCTCTGCTGAGGGGAAACAGCTGCCGGTGCAGGACGGGATGCAGGTGCCTGATGTCCCTTCTTGTTCGGCTTGATCTCATTTCCGTTTTCATCTACATAGTAGATGTTTCTCTTGACTGCCAGGGCAATCACAGCAATCAGCAGAATTGCTACAATGCCAAGCAGTGCAAAGATAATCATTTTATCAATTCCAACATTGTTAAACATATTCTTTACTCCTAATATTGTTCTTTACTATCATACAACAATTGGTGCAAACTGACTATTCATCAATATATTCATCATCTGCGGCTTCTCTTCTGATCCGCCAGAATACATAGACATACATGAACAGCACCACCAAGGCAAACAAGGCAATGGAGAAACCTGTATTGACCATCAGGGTTGCGTCATAGATCATATGGAATACCATCGCTGTCAGCAGTGCGGCAACTAAATTCCATTCTGTCCCGCTTGCATCATCTGCGTGCTGGCATACTTTCGCTCTGCCGTAGTAAATGCCCATATATGCACCAAAGCACATATGTGCCGGAATCGACAGCAGTGCCCTCGACAGCGCAACAGAGAGGCCTCCATAGAAGAATACGTATAATACATTTTCCAATATTGCAAATCCTAAAGAGACTGAAATGGCATAGACCATACCGTCGAAGCGGCAGTTGAACGCTGGATGTTTCCAGCTGATCTTCTTCAGGAAAACAAACTTTGAAGATTCTTCGATGACTGCAACAAACAGTGCATCTACAACAGCCTGGATCAAAGTATCATCTGCATTGGACTGCTGTACAAATTTTGAACTGACTGTATTGAAGATCTCTTCCAGGATCAATGCACAGACCGCTGCCCCAAGGCCGCCTAAAAGCAGCTTCCAGATTAAAGAAGGCGGTTCTTTTTCCACGGTGTCCAGCTTATAGATATACAGCAGCAGGAACACACCTGGCAGAATTGCAGCGGCGCCATAGATCAGAATAATTGTGCTGGAAGTCAATCCCAATATCATCAGCACTGTCCCCCTTTATTGTGGAACTCTTCATAGATCCGATTCTTTGCGATGCCTGTCCTTGCGGCTGCATCCTTGATAGCATCCTTGGTGGATAGACCTGCATTGATTGATTCCTGGACCATATCCATGATGGCACTCATATCGACATCCTTTGAATAGTCTTCATGATTCCCATCCATGACGATGACCATTTCCCCTTTTAATTCCGGCAGGACAGGAATGATCTCTGAGATCTTCCCACGCAGGAATTCTTCATGCATCTTAGTCAGTTCTCTGGCTAAGACCATTTCTCTGTCACCAAAGACATCCATGCAGTCCTGCAGACATTTCTCAATGCGGTGCGGTGCTTCATAGAACACCATCGTCATTGGATATGCCTTATACTCTGACAGTTTCTTGACTCGATCAGAATGCTGCTGCGGCAGGAAGCCGATGAATAAGAATGGCTGCACTACTAAGCCTGATGCAACAATTGCATTCAGGAAAGCACTTGGTCCAGAGACCGGCACCACATTGTATCCGGCAGAAGCAGCTAAAGCGACAATCTTCTGACCGGGGTCATTGATCAGCGGATATCCTGCATCTGAGATCAAGGCAACGTTTTTTCCTTCTCCAAGCAGATCCAGGATGCCATTAGCACTGGCTTCTTCGTTGAAGTTATGATACGCAATCAGATGACTGTGAATCTCAAAGTGCTTCAGCAGCTGACCGCTGGTACGTGTATCTTCACAGGCAATGACATCTGCATCTTTCAGTACTTCGATTGCTCTCGGACTCATCTCATTGAGATTTCCGATTGGTGTCGGTACTAAGTACAGGGTCGGCATTTCGTTTTCGAACGAATGCTGGCGGTTCATTTTGTTTCCTCAGAATCCTTCTTCTTGCGGCCGAACGTACGTACAGTCACATTCTTGGATTCCTGTACTGGTTTCTTTTCTTCACTGCGGTGGAAGTTATTGTTATTGCTGCGGTTTCTCTGCTCGTGATTGTTCTTGCTGCTGTCAAAACGCTTCTGATTATTGTCACGCTTTGGACGGCTGTTTCCATTGTCCTTATGGCCGAAGGAACGTACTTCTGAGGTATCCTTTGTCGGTGCCTGCAGGACACGGTCTTCCTTCTTCGGCTCTTCGGCTGGACGATTGGTATGAATGATGGTCTTGTGGCCCGGCTTATCACCGGCTGCAGGATCTCTCTTCTTCATAACAGCACCCTTGCGTGGGATTGCCTTATTGCGCAGATCATCAAGAGAAATGAAGATGGCTGTTTCATGATTCTCCAGCTTCGCTTCTTCACTCATGACATTCATATTGGTAATACGGTAGATCTCTCCGTCATATTCGACCTGTGAGCCCATCTTCGGCAGACCTTCAGTCAGCTGCTTGTAGTCATTGTCTTCATATTTCAGACAGCACTTCAGCTTGCCGCACATGCCGGAAAGCTTATCGATGTTCAAAGCAAGAAGCTGATTCTTTGCCATGTTAATACTGATGACATCAAAGTGATTCTTGAATCTTGTGCAGCAGCATTCCATACCGCACATACCAATGCCGCCGACCATCTTTGCCTTGTCTCTTTCACCAATCTGACGCAGTTCGATTCTGCATCTTAATGCAGTGCCGAGCCTCTTCAGCAGTTCACGGAAATCAACTCTCTGTTCTGCCAGATAGATGAATAAGATCTTGTCATGTGCCAATGTATACTGCGCACTCAGCAGATGCATATCCAGCTTAAGGTTGGCAATCTCATCACAGCAGATCCGGAAAGCTTCCTTTTCTTCTTCCAGATTTTCCTGGTAATCTTCAAAATCTGTTTCTGTTGCCTTACGGATGATTGGCTTGGTCGGCATCGGCAGGCCATACTTCTCAACGTTCAATGGTTCAGCAACAATCTGTCCCATCTCGTCACCCTGGGATGTCTCTACAACGACCCAGTCATCTTTGTGAAAATCATTGTTGTAGCTGCCGAATGAATACGGCTTGCCTGATCCTCTAAAACATACGGCAACTGAATATGGATATTTCTCAGCGGCTGTATTGGATTGAGTATCTTTTTCTTCAAATTCCATGCTCATGGTTAAAACCCTCCAGTTTGTAGAAAGCCTGATCCATCAGAAGATTCAGGTCATTGTATTTATTGACCTTGTCTTTTTCTTCTGAAGCAATCACAATCAGCTCTCCATATATCTCTGATGATCCTTCTGCTTCGTTGACGGCCTGCCGGTACCATGCCGGTCCTTCGTCATGATGCAGAATGACATCATGTGCATACATCATCAATAAATCAAAGAAAGCACGCTGTATGACCATGTTGCTCTGCTTTGCCTTCTTTGCGTCTTTCTCCTTTGACTTCCAGGAAACTTCATAATCTACCAGCAGATCTTCTCTTTCCCGTTCATCAAGGTACTGCTTCAGCATTCCGACTGCACTCTCAAATTCTTCTGCCGGTCTTCTGCCTTCTTCTTCATAATCTGGATACATCTCATTGAGGTCATCCATATTCTTGACAATATGGCTCAGCAGATATGCATCCTCTGCTGGAACACCTGCTTCCAATGCCATCTGATGATATGCTTCATGCTTCATCGGTGTAAATGGAAGGATTGTGCATCTTGATAAGATGGTCGGCAGGATCCTGCTTGCATTGTCAGTCGTTAATATCGCAGTTATGCCTGCTCCTGGTTCTTCCAGAAATTTTAACATACTGTTCTGTGCCGAGATGCTTGCATTCTCTGCATTCAGAATGATATAGACTCTCTGTCCATTCTTTTCCAGTGCTGTTTTAGAGAACTTCTCCTGGATGCCGTCAATCATATCCTTAGAGACAGCCTCTTCACTGCCGTCCAGGATGACAAGGTCTGCATAGACGTTCTCTTTGACTCTGCGGCATATATTGCATGACTCACATGCCAGTCCTTCCTGTTCACAGAAAATACTCTGCGCCAGCAGGATGGCAGCTTCTTTCTTCGGTGTTCCATAAGGACCCGCAAACAAATACGCAGAAGATACTTCGTGATTGACGCAGGCATTTTCCAGCGCCCGATAGACGACTGGCTGCTGTTCCTTCAAGAGTTCCTTAAGCATCCAATAATCCCTTCACTGCTTGATAAGCATCCTCAATGACGGCATCTACATCTCTTGATGCATCAATGATGATCATGCGGTCCGCATATTTTTGAATAACTTTTTGATACCCTTCATGGACACGGTTGTGGAATTCCACGCTTTCCTGATCCAATCTATCCAAATAGGTACGGTTGGCATTGATGCGGTCCAAGCCTGTCTGGGCATCAATATTCAGGAAGATGGTCTTATCCGGCATATGTCCCTCAATCGCAAACTGATTGATGGCATAGACTTCATCGATGCCGATCTGTCTGCCGCATCCCTGATATGCTAAAGAGCTGTCCACAAAGCGGTCACTGATGATTGTCACGCCTTCGTTCAAAGCAGGCAGGACTTTATCAATCAGATGCTGTCTTCTGCTGGCAGCGTACAGCAAAGCTTCGGTACGTGCATCCATATCTGTATTCTTAGGATCCAGGATGATATTTCTGATCTGTTCTGCAATATTGGAACCACCTGGTTCTCTTGTATAGCGTACCTGATATCCTTCTTTTAACAAACGTTCACAGACTGCTGTGGATACGGTTGTCTTTCCGCTGCCGTCCGGTCCTTCAAATGTAATGAACATTCCCTTTTTCATATGCCGCTATTATATCATGAAGCGCTCGTTTCTTCCCTAATAATAAAAAGAAGGCAGGCATCAAAAAAGACCTGTACAGGCAGGATTTCTGTCTTTCAGGTCTCTTTTTCATAAAATTACAGTACGTGATACTCTTTGAGAAGTTTCTCAATATCAGTTCCTTCAATCTTCTTGAGCCCTTCTTTCAGGGCAATCTTCTGTTTCATGTCAAGCTTCATATCTGTCAATGGCTGACCGTCTCTCAACTGGATTGTAGCATTGAGGAGATCTCTGACATCGTATGTGCTTCCCCATACTTCAGGAACGCCTCTATCTACTCTCATCAATGTATAGACAGCTTCCATGCCAGTACGGATGGAATATTCGGTAGTAAAGATTGTATCTCTCTTTGTTTCAGCGAACTGGCCGATGAATGCAAAGTTGGCAGCGCCGTCCGGTACAACATCCGGTCTGTCTCCTTTTCTTCTCGGCATAAAGAATGATGAAACAAACGGCATCATTGTCGGAACAGTATTTGCAGAATTCGATGCCAGATCTTCAATCTGATCTGTCGGAACACCTAAATGATAGAGCCATTCTTCACAGATTTCTCTGCCCGTGCAGTCTCTCATCTGCTTTTTGACATAGTCACCTGGACGGTCTGTAAATAGGCCATAGACCCATACAAGGCACTGATCCTTCGGCTGATCTCTGAACTGCGGCTGACGATTGATGGTCCAGCTCATCAGCCAAGAGGAATCCTTCACTGTTACAATACCGCCGGTGACAACGCCGCCGGTAAATGGATCGCGCTTTGTAATCTTCTTGATATAAGGAATGATCTTCTGGTCCAGTGTGTTGACTGTTACACCCATCCAGTTGCACTTCTCCGGGTCACCGCAGAATTTATCTGGATGGCCAAAAGATGGATCCTGCGCTGCAATACGGCGCCACAGATCCCATCCGCCGCCTGGCTGAATATCTTTATTGAAGACACATGCCTTATCCTGACCGCCGATTGTTGAATTCTCAACATTGCCGCCATTCGTGATAAACAGATAGTCATTTTCTGTAAAGTCGATATGGTCTTCTCTGCCTTGGCATACAAAGTCTATTCTCTTGGCCAGTTTTTTCCTGCCGGTAACGTCAAACTTTACATCGGTGACTTTTGTATTGTAGTTGAACTGCACTTCATGATCTTCCAGATATTTGACCATTGGCAGAATCATGGATTCATATTGATTGTATCTTGTGAAGCGGAGTGCCGTAAAATCAGGCAGGCCGCCGACATGATGAACGAATCTCTTAAGATAAAGCTTCATCTCCAGTGCAGAATGCCAGTTGGAGAAGGCAAACATTGTTCTCCAGTACATCCAGAAATTAGAATTGAGCACTTCATCATCGAAATAATCCGTGATTTTCTTATCATAAAGGTCTTCATCCGGTGTAAAGAAGAGTTTCATGATCTCTTCCTGGGCCTTATCACTGAGACCGAATTTATTTTCTGTATGCGCATCCTGTCCCTGATGTTCAGTTGCTCTGCATAAGGAAAAATTTGGATCCTTCTTGTTCAGCCAATAGTACTCATCCAGGACACTGATTCCATCTTTTTCAATCGATGGAATGGAACGGAACAGATCCCACATGCATTCAAAATGATTGTCCATTTCGCGTCCGCCGCGCATGACATAGCCGACTCCTGGATATTTATACCCATCACACGCTCCGCCTGGAACCGGATCCTTTTCAAAGATGTGAATATGCTTCCCCGGCATCTGTGCATCTCTCACCAAGAAGCAGGCTGCTGACAAAGATGCCAGTCCTGTTCCAATCAGATATGCTGACTTGTGTTCGATGCCTTCCGGCTTTTCCGGACGGGCAAATGCTTCATAATTACCACTCGAATAATACATAGAATTTCCTCCTGTTATCTGTGCTTTTAAAATAGCTGAGGATTTTCTTTCTTTCGATAAGCAAAAGGACCGCAGTGACTATTTTTTTATCACCGCCGTCCTTCTGTTTAAATTTTTATCATTTTTCTGCTTCTGATGCACCGCTTTCTGTGCTGTATGCATGCAGCGCTCTGGTGAAATTTCCCTGCATCAGCTTGGAAAGATGGTCAATCACTTCAACTGGATCTTCCCTCATGTCATTGCCAATCCAGTCCAGCATTAAGCCGACAAAGGCATGTTTATAAAAGTTGGCAATGAATTCCTTTTCATCTTGTTCAATGTTCATTTTTTCAGCAGCTTCATTGACAACATCAATCAGCAGCTTATACGTTACCTTATCCAAATATTTTTCAATCTGTTCCCGGCTCACACAGCGGTAGACATTTACGATAAACGGTTTATTTTCCTTCACTGCATCAAAAATCTGCAGAAATCCCTGCTGCCATGTATCATATGTCTTTTTTCCTGCCAGAGCTTTTTCCGCATCTTCAAAACATGACCATTCCACCAGATCATAGATATCTTTGAAATGATAATAGAAAGTCATGCGGTTGATGCCGCAGTCCTCTGCAATATCATTGATGGTGATCTTGTCCAAAGGCTTCTGCAGCAGCAGATGTTTTAAGGAAGCTTCCAATGCGCGTTTCGTTGTCTGTGACATATTCAGTCGGAAAGATTGATTTCTTTGCTCATGCTATATTTTACAACATGTCCTGCGCAATAAAAAGCGACGGAATCAAACCGCCGCTTCAATGATAAGCAATCTCTTTCGGAGAATCACAGATTGGACATGACTCTGGTGCTTCTACACCCCAGTATACAAATCCGCATACATCACAGCGGAACTGCTTCATCTTCTCCTGCGGCTGCTTCTCTGCTTCTTTCAGTTCTTCAAGGTGATCGCCGGCATATGCCCTGCGGATATCTTCCACAATGCCGCCGTCAATCTTGTTGGCTTCTGCCATCGAGCGCATGATATCGATGGACTGTGCGTAGGAGTACTTCTGTTTATACGGACGCTTTTCTGTCAAGGCCTGATAGATATCCAGACATCCCATCAGCCGGTCTTCGAAGGTCAAATCTTCCGCCTTCAGGCCGCGGGAGTAACCGGTTCCATCCAGCTTCTCATGATGGTTTCCTGCCCATTCGGCAATCTCCTCAAAGCCTGGGATCCTGGACAGCATCCGATACGTCGCTGCCGCATGATCCTTCATGGCATTGAACTCCTCTGTACTCAGCTTTGCGGGCTTTTCAAGGATCGTATTCGGCACCATCAACTTGCCGATATCATGGAGAGCTCCTGCCAGATAGAAGCGGATGGACTTGTCATTGTCCCATCTATAGTATTTAGCCATGGTATATGCCTTATTGGCAACACCCATGGAATGATCCTTGGTAAAAGAAGACTTGTAGTCGACAATTCCTGAAAAGAACATTGCGATATTGCGGATCTCATCATCCCTGTATTCCCCGATGATCTCAGGGACAGATTCTTTCAGGCAAGCTTGTACACCCTTCTGCTGCAGTCTGATCAGATCATCATAGGTGAAGCTGTCCTTCATCAGATGGGCTGCCCGGTGGGAGAACAGCGTCCCGGCATGACTTGCTACATATTTCTGCATCTCCTGATATCCGAACTGATCCATGGTCGGGAAAGAAAACAGGATATCAATGAAGTCACCTAGATGGATCATCTCTGAATACAGAGTTGTATCCTTTTCCTTCAGATGGAAAGGCCCTGTTCCGTCTGCATTTTCATGATGCCAGAGAATGGCATTCCTGATATCTGTATGAAACGGAAGAATGCTTGCATTCCGTTCACTGTAGATGACATGCGTCGGCATTGCCACATAAAAAGGCCTGCCGTCAATATATTCATCGCTTTGATAGCTGGTAATCTCGGCGTCTTCCCGCAATGATTCTGCCAAGGCATTATCATGAAGAATCGCACACCCGATCAGGTCAGATTTTTCTTCACTGGTCAGTCCGCAGTTCGCTGACATCCGTTCGCATAGATAGCCGACTCGTTTGCCGTGCTCTGATGCGGCTCCCGTCACCTGCTTTTCCACTGCATCAATTGCGTCACTGAGCGTAAAGATCAGATCTGTATAGTTTAGCTTCATATTCACCTGTTCTTAGTATAGATAACATCTGCAATACTAAGTTAGATTATATGATGTGTTCCAAATTTTTGAACTTATACAGGATGAATAATACCAGCTAATATGTCTATAATGTTGAAAGAAACATGAATGAGGAGACAGAATATGGCTGAGAAAAGATTTCCGGATGGATTCCTGTGGGGCGGGGCAACCGCTGCCAATCAATTCGAAGGAGGATGGAATGAAGGCGGCAAAGGATGGTCAGTCTCTGACTGTGCCCGCACGCATTTGGATGTCGATGTTAAGGATTATACGAAGCAGAATGAAACACTCTCCAAAGATATTGAAGAAGCTCTGGCACATCCAGATGACCTGAAGCATTATCCAAAGAGACACGGTTCCGATTTCTATCATCATTACAAGGAAGATATCGCCCTCTTAGCAGAGATGGGGTTTAAAGTATTCCGTATGTCTATTGCCTGGTCACGCATCTATCCAAATGGCGATGACAAGGAACCGAATGAAGAAGGACTGAAGTTCTACGATGATGTTTTCAATGAACTGAAGAAATACAACATTGAACCATTAGTTACAATCTCTCACTATGAACCGCCGCTGAACTTAGCTTTGAAGTATGACTGCTGGTATAACCGTGAGACCATCGGTTTCTTCATGAACTTTGTCAGGACGATTGTGGACTGTTATATTGACAGAGTAAAGTACTGGCTGACCTTCAATGAAGTCGACAGCATGATCCGTCATCCATATACGACCGGCGGTCTGATCAAGGACAAGTTTGCGGACAAGAACTGGGAAGAAGTCATCTTTCAGTCCATGCATCATCAGTTTGTCGCATCTGCACTGGCGACCAAATATATTCATGAGAAAGATCCAGCTGCTAAGGTTGGATGCATGCTTACAAAGCTGACTTACTATCCTTATTCCTGCCGGCCGGAAGATGTCCTGGAAGCCCAGCAGAGAATGCGGGCAACTTACTGCTACTCTGATACACAGGTCTTCGGTGAATATCCTACTTACCTCTTAGCCAGATTCAAGAACCATGGCCTGCATATCAACATGACTGAAGAAGACCTGAAAGTCATGAAAGCATACCCAGTAGACTTCATCTCCTTCTCCTACTATTCCTCAAGCTGTGTTGCCAAGAACGCTGACGGCCTGCAGACAACAGCCGGCAATACCATGACCGCCATCAAGAATCCGTACCTGACCGCCAGTGAGTGGGGCTGGCAGACTGATCCAATCGGCTTAAGAGTCTCCCTGGTCGATCTGTATGACCGCTACAGAAAACCGTTGTTCATTGTTGAGAACGGTGTCGGCGAAAAGGAAGAACTGATCAAGGATGATAATGGAAATCTGACCGTCAATGATCAGGGACATATCGACTATTATAAAGACCACTTCAAGGAAATGTACAACGCCATCTATGAAGACGGTGTTGAACTGCTGGGCTATACAAGCTGGGCCTGCATCGATCTTGTGTCAGAATCGACTAAGCAGATGTCCAAACGTTATGGATTCATCTACGTCGACTGCGACGATGATGGAAATGGGACGTTCCGCCGTTACCGCAAGAAGTCATTCTACTGGTATAAAGATGTCATCGCCTCCAACGGTGCCTGCATCCTCAACGAAAACAGATAATACAAAGCATGCCTGACCGAAGTCCGGCATCTTTATTTTCAATACAGCCACATGGTTGGAATCAGCAGAACATATGGTGAAGTAAATACCGCCAGATATAGTGCCGTACGGTGTTTCTGTATCTCGTCCATTCCCGTCTTTTTCAGTGCATACTTTTTATTGAAGATGTAAATCAGATATCCTGCCGTTAGAATACTCAGTACGGTAAGCAGGAACGAAACAATATTCGAATAGGGATTCCATGCAATCCCGCTGACGACATCATACAGCGATGGAATAAAGGTGGCGATCCATACAAAAACTACCAGGACAGTACATCCAATCAGATCAGACAGAAAACCAAAGCCCCAGATCTTCCACATCGCTGGAAAAAGAAGCTTCTTCCGGTTCTCTATCTTCAAATGCCGCATGGAGATATCAAAGACCAACAGATCAATGATAAAATTGATCGGCAGAATACCAATCCACGTCATCGGATAAAGGAAGAGAAGGAAAATAGGAAATAAAATATTGTACATTTTCTTCATAAGAAAATCCCTTTCCTTGTCTTTTTGATGTGCCTTGATACCCTCAGTATACATGATTCGATTATCGTCACAAAATAAAAACTTGATGCAGCATATTTCATCCGCATCAAGTGTATTCTCAGATCAATGATTCAAACTTTCTTTTCCCGTCATCCATCAGAATGATGTACAGGAAGATATCAATCACAATATATACAATTATGAAGATATAGAACATGAAGGAAATCGATGCCCCGGATGCGAAGAACAAGATGATCATGCCCATACCGCCGAACATCGGCACCATCGCACCGATAAAAGCTGCCATTGACTGCTTAATGACTTCCTGTTCATTTTCAAATTCGAGCTTAGGGAAATGAAGATTGACCAGCAGACCAAACATACTGATGCCCAGTGCTGAAGCAGAGATGAATACTAAGCCCAGAAGATAGTAATCCAGACCAAAGCCAAAGACGAGGCCGAGCATGATCAATGAAATCGTACTTGGAATCATGATGATCAGAATATTCACCAGCATCTTCGCCCAGAAGATCTGCTTTACGGTCACCGGCAGTGACTTCATGATCCACAGACTCTTTCCTTCCAGAGAAATTGAAGAACTAGTCGTGCATGACAGCTGACCAAAGAAAACAATTCCCAAGATGAAGATCTGTGATACGAGCGCATACATATCACTGTTAGCACGCAGAACTTCACCTGCTACTTCAATCATGAAAGACTTATTGAATGCCAGATAAATAGAGCCGCCCATTAACACAAGCATTCCAAATGCAGTATTGAATACATAGAGAAAGTTCTTGAAGAAACGTTCTCTTTCCTTGATGAACACTGCCTTGAAGACACTGTTCATCTTTTCTTTCTTTACCTGAAAGTTAGTAACATGATAGCCTTGATTGGATCTGGCATTGATCTTCATTACCGTTCCTGAATAAAAATACAGGAAGGCAATATATACTGCAATGGAAACAGCCATGGAAGCCAATACAAGCAGAACGTTATTGTTGATAGCGCCTTCCATATACCATTTTGACAGGATCATGACTTTTTCAAAGTACTGATTCATGCCCAGGAATGCAGAGCCCTGAGAAGAACTGCTGCTGAAGCCGGCATACATGGAAACAGCATAAATTGCTACAAAGAAGACAACCCCAAGTACATTCTTGATCAGCTCAGAATGCTTCCTGCCGGCACTGATTTTTTCTAGCCCCATGCCAATCAAAGAAGACAACGATATCGGCAGCAGAGGCAGTGCGATATATCCTATCAAAGCAAGAACATAGAACATCCAGCTCATGCCAGCCTTGATGCCAAAAATCAGAATGACTGGAAGAAAGAATGAACCTGCATATGCATACTCTGTCAAAGTAAATACAGCAATCTTTGAAAAGACAATCTCTCTTTCGGTAAATGGCATTGCCTTCAGCATATCCAGATCTTTAAAGCCAAACAGCATGCCGCGTGATGTAGAGATGCCCATGATGAATACCAGGAAGGTGATCATGTACACCATGAAGAACGGAACAGAATTATAAGCCTCCGGCGGAATTCCCGAAAACAGCAGGACCGAATAATAGATGCCTACACCTGCCATGACGATGGCACCGATGGTGTAGCTTCCTAAGTTCAGCATTGATTTCTTCTTATTCGACTGCTTGAAGACATTCAGCAGCTGAACTTTTGTAATCAGCAGGAAACGATTCATTCCGCACGCTCCAGGAACAGTTCTTCCAGCGTTGTGCCGGACTGGGCAAGCAGTTCTGAGGTCTTGCCGTCCAGGATCACAGATCCAGATTTCAGGATAGCAATTTCATCACAAAGATTCTCAACAACTTCCAGAACATGGGAAGAGAAGAATACCGAACCGCCGTTATCACACAACTGTCTCAGTTTCTCCTTCATTGTATGTGACGCAATTGGATCCAGTCCGACGAATGGTTCATCTAGCACCAGCAGCTTTGGTTCATGCATGAATGCAGAGACCACTGCCACCTTCTGCTTCATGCCATGCGAAAGAGACTTGATCTGGTCGCCCAGATTCTCATAGATGCCCAGTTCCTTGGCATATTCACTGATCTTTTCATTTCTCTTCTCAGAAGAGATGCCGAATACATCAGCGATAAAGTTCAGATACTGAATACCACTCAGATTTTCATATAAGTCAGGATTGTCAGGAAGATATGCAGTAATGCGCTTAGCTTCCAGAGGATATTTTTTAATATCCATTCCGTTGATGGTAATGTTTCCTTTCTCAAAGTCCAAGATACCTACTGCACTGCGGATGGTCGTTGTCTTACCGGCGCCATTCTGTCCAATAAAACCAAAGATCTCTCCGTCTTTCACGTTGAGCGTGACACCATGAAGAATTTCTTTTCCGTCAAAAGATTTGTGAAGATCATTAATTTCAAGCATAACTTAACCTTTCTTTGTCTTGTGAAAATGATAACATACAATTGTATGTTTCCCTAGAGCTATACATATCCGCTGGCATTCCTTATATTTCATGAAATACTCAGCAGCATACCGCAAATGACATTCAATCCTATCAGCTCCTTTTGTATTATTGAATATAATACATACAATTCAATAGTCAATAGGTCTGCAAAAAAAAAGCTCCTTCCGCACATTGCTGCTGGAGGAACCCTGAATTTCTAATAATAGATTATTTCTTTACAAAGCTGGAAGCTTTCGCTGCGTCATCATTGCTGCTCATCAAGGCAGTTGCTTCTTCTTTCTGCTTTGCCAGATCATAGAAAACAAACCTGCCGGTCGAAGTGCCGTCGTCCTGCTTTAGAATTGCAGCATCAAATAGAATTGAGTCTTGGCTTCCATCAGCCCCGCCCAGTTTTGTATCAACATGGATGTCATAGTCCGGCCAGAAATAATATGGAAGACCATCTGGACAGAGTGGAGTGTACACATCATACAGCACCAGATAACCAAGGATTCTAAACCGATGTCCGCTGGCAATCGAAGACCATTCCATATTGCAGGAATAGCGCGGATAGAATGACATATCCGGCGTCGTTGCTTTGCTCCAGATTTTTTTATAATCACTGTAGTAATAAAAATCCGTTGCAAAATCCTTATATGGAGTGGCATTAAATTCAACGTTTTGGAATGCTTTGTCATGACGGTCACTGATGGTATGATATCCAACCATGATTTCCATATCTGCCTGAACTGAAAAATCTTTGGTTGTATTCTGCCCCTCAGAAACGAAAGGAACGATCCATGAATTCTTTGTTGCTTTCTGATCCTTGAGCGCAGGAATTGTAACAGAATCATCTTCTGGATGTGCAAATTCTTTACCGGTGCTGCGGATTGGAGTATAGAAAGTCAGGGAAGCATTCAAGTTATAACCTTTCGTATTGGTAAATGAATTGCTGTAGGTTGCTGCAGCTGTCATTTGAACAGCTGCTGCGGTAGGAGACGGTGTAGGTGTAAGTGTAGGCGTTGATACTGGCGTACTCTCCGGCGTCTGCGTACTGGACGATTTGGTACTGACTGCGGATGAACTGCCGCAGGCTGATAAGACAATGGATGTCAATGCACACAAAAGCAGAACTTTCTTTTTCATTATATTCAGTCCTCCCAATTCTCTGACTCTCGTGATTTTATCAGGAGAATCGCAAATGCGCCCCACACAATCTGGTAGTTCCAGAAGTTTTCTAAATCGATTTCGTCCTTCGTTCTGCGGGCTCAAAAAAAAAGAACAAGTCTTTTCAACCTGTTCTCCTCTGTGCTTACTTTTCAAATATTTTTGTTTTGATAAATATTCTATTCACGAAATAACCAAGAATTACAGCTATGATTTCTCCTACGGCTACTTCAGCTCCGAATATGACTGTACCAAGAATGACATTTTCAGGCATCATCATATATCCAAGTTCTGCTCCGACAAACACAAAGTTCCAAATGACCGGCATTGCCATCGACAGCAGCGGCAGTTTGCCAGTCTTTACATCCCTCAGCTTCCAAGTGCAGTAAGCAGCTCCTAAGGTTGCGAGTGTGCCGATGACAGAATCAAGCATGCCGGTTGGATTCATTCCGGTCATAGCTCCGACCAAGTTGCTGAGGAAGCATCCAAGCGTGACACCTATGATGCTTGGCTGATAGATCAGCGGCAGCATGGTCAGTGCTTCAGAAATACGGATCTGGAAGTTTCCAAAAGAAATTGGTGCTAAACATAGTGTTAATACGGTGTAGATGGCCGCAATCATTGCGACCCGTGCAAAAGTCTTTGTGCTCATTAAAAAATCATCTCCTTATTTTAGTTAACGAGAGGTAGCTGCTACTCTCGGCAGAGCACTCTGTCTGCAGGGACTATTGTATTACATCATCTTTCAAAATGCATTCATTTCATTGAATTGTTTATACGAAGACATGTAATTGTTGTAAGATGTTACATATTATGAATAAGAAAAACATCTTGGAAAATCCTTGGATGCTGGTAATAACAGCCCTCTTCTGCAATCTCCTATGGGGAACTGCATTTCCATGCATCAAGATTGGATATTCGCTGTTTCAGATACCTGCTGATGCCATGTCATCGCAGATCTTATTTGCCGGACTGCGCTTTACCCTTGCCGGAATCATGACGATTGTGATTGGTTCAGTCTCTGCAAAGAAAGTGCTGCTGCCAAGAAAATCGAATCTTTTGATGATTCTGGAAGTCGGTCTGTTCCAGACTGTTCTGCAGTATTTTTTCTTCTATGGCGGCCTGGCACATGCCAGCGGGGTAAAGTCTTCCATCATTGAATCCTGCAACGTTTTCTTTGCAATTATTCTCTCGGCCATTTTTCTGCATAATGAAAATAATCTAGGCAGAAAGCTGCTGTACTGTCTGCCTGGATTTATCGGTGTCCTGCTGATTAATTTAAATGGACAGACATTGACCTTAGATATGACATGGAATGGAGAAGGCTTCATTATTCTTTCTACAATTGCTGCATGCTTTGCAACAGTATTGATGAAGAAATATTCTGCAAAGGAAAATCCTGTTCTGATCTGCGGATGGCAGTTTGTCTTCGGCGGACTGATCATGGCTGCTGCTGGGTATTTTCTCGGCGGTACATTACAGCCGGTACAGCCTTCGGCATGGCTGCTGCTTGTATATCTTGGCTTTGTCTCTGCGGCAGCATATTCCCTGTATGGACTGCTGCTGAAGTATCATCCGGTATCTAAAGTCGCCATCTTCGGCTTCACCAATCCGATTTTTGGTGTTATCTTGTCTGCATTGATGCTTCATGAAGATGTCTCTGCACTTGGATGGCAGCTGTATGTTGCGCTGGCACTTGTATGCTTCGGTATCTATGAAGTCAATAAAGAGTAAAAAAAGCTGGAGCATAACTGCTTCAGCTTTTATAGATTCTGCAGCATGTAAGATACGATCTTTGCACAGTGCTCTGCTGCCTTGCCTTCAAAGATATCGTAGCTTTCCACAACACTCTCATCCGCCTTATCTGAGATAGCTCTGATAATCACGAATGGAATATGATTTAGATAGGATACCTGGGCAATTGCACAGCCTTCCATCTCACAGCAGTCTGCCTGGAAGTTCTCCTTGATCCAGGTCTTTTTTTCTTTGGTGCGGATGAAGGCATCACCTGAGGCAACTCTTCCCACCTGCACTCTGACATCCGGTGCAGCATTCTTGACTGCTTCCACTGCCTGTGTGATCAATTCCTGATCTGCCTGATAGAACAGGCATCCGGAAGAGGGTACTTCTCCTAATGCATACCCGAAGTTCGTAGCATCAACATCATGATAGACAGCATCCTTTGACACTAATACATCACCGATATTCAGATCATTGTTCAATGATCCAGCAACACCGGTATTGATAATCTTGGTGACATGGAACAGGTCGCATAAGACCTGGACGCTCATTGCGGCTCTGACCTTGCCAACCCCGCATTTAACAACAACGACTTCTGTATTTCCGATTGTGCCTTCGCAGTACTCCTGGCCAGCTGCTGTTATTGTATTTGTAATATGCATGGTCGCCTTGAGATGTGCAACTTCGACATCCATCGCACCGATAATTCCTATTTTCATTTCTTTCCTCACTTTGTATGGTTCTCAAACCAGCTGGTGATCTCGGTCAGTCTCTTGATCCGATGCAGCGGCTTTCCACTTCTGCTCAGTTCGTGATTCTCCCCATGGAAAATGACCATTCTGGTCTCAATATTTCTCTGTGCCAGTGCCTGCATCATCTGCATTCCTTCTGGTAGTGGGCATCGATAGTCTTCATCGCTGTGGATGAACAGGGTCGGTGTCTTGACTTTGTCGGCATACTTCAATGGAGAATGTTCCCAGAGCTTTTCTGTATTCGTTTCTCCGAAGAGTCCGGATGCGCCGCATTGATCCGGCCCAAAGTACAGACCGATATCCGAGATGAAGCTCATGGAGATCCAGTTGGAAATGCTTCTCTGTGAAGCTGCTGCACAGAAGCGGTCTGTATGCGTAATGATCCAGTTTGTCATAAAACCGCCGTAGGATCCCCCTGTTTCACATAACTTCTTCGGATCGATGTTTGAATATTTGGCAAGCACTGCATCCACAAAGTCCATCAGGTTCTTGAAGTCGACATAGCCGTACTGATCTCTGATATCCGCAAATGCATCTCCGCGGCCATCGGATCCTCTGATATTCGTATACATGACAACAAAGCCCTTCGCTGCCCATACCTGCATTTCATGGAAGAACGCTTCAGTATAAACTGCTCTCGGACCGCCGTGCACATCCAGTACGGCAGGATACTTTTTCTTTGGATTGAAGCCTTCCGGCAGAAGGACCCAGCCATGAAGCTTGGAACCTTCCGACTGATAGGTGATTTTCTTTGGACGTGCTATGTATCTGCCTCTGAGATTGTCATCGTTCAGGCTTGTCAGCTTTGTCTCATTGTTTCCCTTAAGATCGATTTCATAGACTTCCCCCAGATGATTCCAGTCTTCCATGATGAAGGCAATCTTCTTGCCATTGGTGGAGAGGCAGCTGATGATGCCCTGTGTACTGTAGATTTCAGATGCCCTCATGGAGTCATCAAAAGATCTGATTTCATTGTGGTCCTCCACCGTGACAATACTGATGAAGTGATTGCCGACAACATCATTTCCTCTGCCGGCACCTAACAGGGTATCGCCTGCAGCACTGTCATAGAGAGAATATTCAGGCTTCCAGATTTCCTTGAATTTGCCGTCTTGATAGACAGAGACTCTGCCTGTTTCATTGACGCCATATTCTTTCATGTCTGTCTGCTGGCAGTAGAGACTGCCGTTCATCATGAAGAGACTGCCGATGCTGCGGTCATTTCTGCTATACAGATCCGTCTTCTTCTTTGTGTTTGTATCATATCTGCAGAGCTTGTTGTAAAGGGTAACTCTGCGCTGTCTATTCATGCCTGTGTAATAGACCGTCTTCCCATCGACGATCAAAGAGTCCACATCAAAGGATGACGGGGTGATGCGCTTGATGGCAAATGGTTTTATTGTTACTTCAAACAAAGCAGTTCTCTGTTTATTGACGAACCCTGCACCATTGAACCAGTACGGGACTTCATCTACGATCTGATAATCTGCATCCTTCTTTTTCTCTTCTGCCTTTTTCTTCCTTGTTTCTTCACTGTCCTTATATGCATCTGGATCATTGGCATTGATGGCAGCCGTGACCATCATCAGATTGTCAGACACCTTCTTCACAGCATTGACACCAACTGGCAGCGTCATCCATTTCTTTGCTTCTCCGCCATTGACATCAATGATATATAAGTCTGTTGTCTCAGGCTGTGTCTCTTCTGTATTTCTATGCAGAATGATATGTGTGTCATCCAGCCAGAATAGGATCGAGGCATTGATCGTACTTGTTAACTGGAGATCCTTTCCATCCTTGATAAGATGTACATCTCTTTTATACGTGTTCTTCTTTTCATCTGCATATCCAACTTGAAAAGCCAGCAGATCTCCCTTCGGGTTATACTGCAGGTTCTCTGGATACTGATACTTCAGCAGATCATTGATCTCTATCTGTTTCATTGAATTATCCCTTTCGCTTTCATTTCCTTCACAAGAAAAGTCATGGCAATTGTCTTAGCGTCATGGACCTTTCCTGTCACAATCTGATCTGTTATTTCATCTAAAGACAGCTTGGATACATTGATATATTCATCATCATCCAGATTCTGACCAAGGAATTTTCCCTTTTTTGCATAGTACATTCCGATTGTTTCTGAATCATATGCGGGAGTTGGATACAGCAGACCAAGGTACTGCCAGTCTGTTCCTTCATATCCTGTTTCTTCAACGATCTCACGCATTGCTGTATGCAGGTCATCTTCTGTTCCTTCTCTTTTCCCAGCAGGGTATTCCAAGGTAATCTCTGCCTGTGCATATCTCCACTGTGTCACAAAGAAGAACTTTCCGTCTTCATCTTCCAATGCGATGCCGACGCCGCCGGGGTGTTCTACTACTTCTCTGTCGCAGATCTGTCCATCAGGCATCTCTGCCTTGTCTTCTCTGAGCTTCAGTATCTTTCCCTGATATACATAATTTGTCTTCAGTGTCTTTTCATTCAAGTCGTCCATATTGATTTCCTCTGCTACAATATTACTACAGAACAGGAGAAATCCAATGAATCAGAAAGTATACTTTGCCGGTTCCATCCGCGGCGGACAGAATGACACCGCGTTATATCATGATATGATCTCGTATATCAATCAGACTGATCACGTACTGACTGAACAGGTCGGCGACATCAGTCACAGTGCCGTTGAACATGGACGCACAAAGGATCAGGAGATCTACGAACAGGATACCGGCTGGTTAAGAGAATGTGATCTTGTCATCGCAGAATGCACACATCCTTCTTTAGGCGTCGGTTATGAAATGGCTTATGCCGAAAAGTACCATAAGCCTGTTTACATCTTCTACCGCCATCAGGAAACACAGCTGAGTGCCATGCTGACAGGAGATCCATATTTCCACATTCAGTCATATGAGACAAAGGAAGAGCTCCTGGCGATGATCCATGAGATTCTGAAATAATAGGAAAGATCTATGCTCTTAGAAGAATTTGATTCCGAGACAAAAGCAGTTATCAATCCAGAACAGAGTGTGCAGAAGATTGAGGGATTTCCTGCTGTCACCATTTCTTGTTTTTCACATACACTTTTCCATGAAATGCTGTCTCTATTTGAGGCAGAAGAAATTGCCGGCATTCATGGTGCCAATGGTGTCATACCTGTATATCAAGTTATATATCAGGGAGAACCTTTTGCCTTCTATCAGTCTCGTGTAGGAGAACCTGCATGCGTTGGTGATTATGAAGAAGTTGTAACCATGGGAAGCCGATGTATGATCCTGTTGGGCAACTGCGGTGTTCTGGATCGAAATATCGAGGACTGCGGCATCATCATTCCCCGTCATGCAATCCGTGATGAAGGCACAAGTTATCACTACGCACCTGCATCAGACTTCATTGATGTCAATGATGCATATGCTGGTCTTTTCAAAGATGTATGCACTGAACATGGATATCACTACGTTGAGGGAACGACCTGGACAACTGATTCGTTTTATCGTGAAACACCGGAAAAGATGAAACGCAGGAAAGAACAGGGTGCGCTCTGTGTTGAGATGGAATGTGCAGGCATGCAGGCAATGTGCAGCTTCCGTCACACAGATTTCTTTACCTATTATTACGCTGGCGACAATCTGGATCACACATCCTGGGATCCACGCAGTCTGTCAAACCATGCACGCCTGGATGACAAGGCAAAAATTGCTCTGCTTGCTTTTGAATTAGGTCTGAAGATCAATGCACAAAAGAGGAAACAAAATGTATCTGAAATATAATGACCTAGTCTTACGAAGGGCGGAAAAAAAAGATGCTGGACAGCTGACCGCATGGTGGAATGACGGCAGTGTCATGGCACATGCGGGCTTCCCCAACGGTCTTGGCATAAGCGAACAGGAAACTGCCGCCAAGATCGATCAAGAATCTGATGAATCAATTCGGCGCTTGATCATAGAATTATCAGGACAGCCTGTTGGCGAGATGTGCTGCCGTAATATGGGAGACCATACTGCTGATATAGGCATAAAGATCTGTGATGCCTCTCAACAGGAGCATGGCTATGGAAAGATTCTGTTATGCATGCTGATCAAAGAATTGTTTGCCGAAGGATATACGAAGATTCAGCTGGATACAGATTTTGGAAACAAACGAGCTCAGCATGTTTATGAGAAAATCGGTTTCCAGAAAGTCAGTATCAACGAGCACTCCTGGATAGACCAGCTGAGCAATGATCGATCCTCAGTCTCTTATCTCATGCATCAAGATGATCTGATTGATTACGCAAAATAAAGACTTCGATTTGTCACCGAAGCCTTCATAAATGAATATCTGCACAGGAATTATGCCTGTGCTTTTATTTCCTTTACATAAGGATTTGTAATAAAACTGAACACGAGCTGCAGCGTCATCAGGCACCAGATAATTGGTTCGCACCAGATGACTGCAATATATCCAAATGGCGGGATCAAGAGCCATGTAAACAGGATTTTGCCGACACACTCAATTACCGAAGAAATCAATGGAATCAGTTTTGAACCCAGTCCCTGCAGGGCAAACCTTGTCTGCAGCAGAACACCCAAGACAGCATAAAACGGACCAAGGACATACAGGAACATTGAACCGTTATTCAAAATCACCGTATTCGTGGAACCTGAGATCAGATGGATCAGCGATGGTGCTGTGAGCCATAGAAGAGCAGTAATCAAGCCAGCTCCGCACAGATCAAAGATATAAGCATCCTTCATCGCAGTCAGGATCCTCTTTCCCTGATTGGCCCCTCTGTTCTGTCCAATAAAAGTAGAAATGGCAATGCCCATTGAGACAAACGGCAGGTTGCATATCGCAAATACTTTTCTGGCAGCAACATGCCCGGCAATGATCTCTGTACCCAAGGCATTGATACCGGACTGCAGGATGATCGAACCTACAGAAACAATGGAACCCATAAAGGCCATGGAGAACCCCTGTCCAGCCAGATCCATATACAGTTCAGCTTCATATTTGAAATCACTTTTTTCAGGAATCAGGTCTTTCTGCTTTGTGAAAATATAGATGGCACATAAAACGACGGAAACACCCTGTGAGATGACAGTTGCAATTGCGGCACCGCCGACACCCATGCCAAACCATGCCATGAATGCATAATCCAGGAAGATGTTCAGGATTGATGAAACAATCAGGAAGACCAGCGGCATGACAGAGTTGCCGATTGAACGCAGCACAGCTGACATCAGGTTATAGGCAAACATGACAATGATGCCTAGACCAATGATCCGAATATATACCAGCGCTTCATCAAAGATGACATCCGGTGTATTGATCAGATGCAGAAGCGGTCCCAGTCCAATATAAGATAAGAATGTCAGAAAAATGATTGTTGAAAAGCCGATGATGATAGAACCGGCAATTGCCTTCTTCATCCGTTCGTGGTCCCCCGAGCCGTATGCTCTGGCAATCACAATTGAAAAGCCCGTTCCTAAGCTCATAGAGAAGCCGACCAGAAGTTCAAAGATGGACGCTGTTGCCCCGATTGCTGCTAAGCTGTTCTCTCCCAGTACATTTCCAACCAGAGCAGTATCGACCGCATTGTAGAACTGCTGAAAGGCATTGGAAACAAAGATTGGGATCATGAATATAATTAAATTTTTAAGAATTGGTCCGTGTAAAAGGTCTACCTGGCCAATTGATTTCTTTTCGCTCATTGTATCTACCTCTGCTGACTTGTTAATTATCATCTCGAATTGTTCCCCATGCAATGAATCCTGTGTTCCAAAAATAAAAACAGGACCTTCGATTTGAAGATCCTGTCGTATTTGTTACTTGATGATTGGTTCGAGCCATTCCTTCGGAGCATCTGTGAAGCCTAACAGTTTTACAACTGTAGCAGCTACATTCGCTAATCCGAAATCGCCTTCCTTCATCTCTGTTCCTTCTGGTCCATTAAAGATAGCAAATGGAACAACAGCTAAGGAATGGGATGTCTTTGGCTTGCCGGACTTATCGATCATTTCATCAGAGTTGCCATGGTCAGCAACAACGATGAGCGTATAGTCCATCTTCTTGCATGCGTCCATGACTCTCTTAAGGTTCAGGTCAACGGATTCAACACCGATGATGGTTGCTTCATAGTTTCCTGTGTGTCCGACCATGTCTCCGTTAGGATAATTGCATCTTAAGAACTGATACTTGCCGGATTCAATGGCATCTACCATCTTCTCAGTTACTTCTGTAGCCTTCATCCATGGTTTTTGATCAAATGGAATAACATCTGATGGTACTTCTTCCCAGTCTTCCAGTTCCTTGGAGAACTTCTCAGAACGGTTGCCGTTCCAGAAGTATGTCATATGTCCAAACTTCTGTGTTTCGGAACAAGCATAGGACTTAACGTTCTTGTTTACTAAGTACTCTGACATTGTATGTTCAATGTGCGGCGGCTCAACTAAGAAGTTAGTTGGTAAGTGCAGATCGCCGTCATACTGCAGCATGCCTGCATAGTATACCTTCGGCTTCTTGACCATATCGAACTTGTCAAAGTGATCCATATAGTCGAAGCACTTGGAGATTTCAACTGCTCTGTCGCCTCTGAAGTTGTAGAGGATGACAGAATCGCCGTCATCAATTGTGCCTACTGGCTTGCCATCTTCAGCGATGACAAATCCTGGCAGATACTGATCCGTGAAGTTGCCTTCCTTACGGTATGTTTCAATGGCTTCTCTGGCAGAGCTGAACATTCTGCCGTCACCCATGACATGGATGTGCCAGCCTTTTTCAACCATTGACCAGTCAGCTTCATAACGGTCCATTGTGATGACCATACGTCCGCCGCCGGAAGCGATGCAGCCGTGGAATGTATCATCATTGACTTCCTTGAATACTTCTTCCAGCTGATCAACATACTGCAGTGCTGATGTTTCTGGGACATCACGTCCATCCAACAAGGCATGGACTCTGACTTCCTTGATGCCTTCCTTCTTTGCTTCCTTGATCATGGCAATCAGATGCGCAATGTTGGAATGAACATTGCCATCAGAAAGCAGACCCAAGAAGTTCAGTTTGCCATTGTGTTCCTTTGCATATTTCACAGCACCTATCCAAGCATTAGACTTGTAGATGTCTCCGCTCTCAATGGATTCATTGACAAGCTTTGCGCCCTGGGAGTAGATCTGTCCGCATCCTAATGCATTGTGTCCAACTTCAGAGTTACCCATATCTTCATCTGAAGGAAGACCTACTGCAGTTCCGGATGCCTTGATTGTTGTATGAGGCCACTTTGTCATAAGCTCATCAATCTGAGGCTTGTAAGAATGTAATACTGCGTTGCCGTGATCTTTATCAGTCCAGCCGACGCCATCCATAACTACCAATACTACTGGTTTTGCCATATATTTGAATTCTCCTTTTGCTTTATTAATATACCACGAATTCCGCTCCGTTGTGCTGAATCTGCAATGTTTCTGTGCTTTCTGATGGTGCCTTGCGCATTCTCTCTGTTTCTTCACAAAGAAAAGCAGTCCGACGGTACAGAAGTACAATGTTCTCCTGTCAGCGAACTGCTTTTTGTGTTTTTATCTGTTGCCGTGAGCCAGTCTGTTGCGGATCTTTGTTGAGAAGTACTCAATGATCAATACCAAGATGATCAAGGCAAGCAGGAAGCTTCCTACCATAGCCCATCTTCTGGAGTTGATTGACTGCACCAGAGCAGCACCGATACCGCCGGCACCAACGATACCTAATGTTGTGGCATCCTTGAGGTTGATATCGAAACGGTAAATGGTTGTAGATATGAAGTTTGCGGATAACTGTGGAAGAATACCGCAGCGGATCTTCTGGAAGGTTGTGCATCCAGAGGCATCCAGGGCATCCAGTACACCAGTATCGAGATCTTCAATAGCTGTTATATACATCTTTGAGATCATACCGATTGAGCATACGGACTGAGTTACAACACCGCAGAATGCATTTGGTCCGGTGACACGGATCCAGACAAGTGCCCATACCAGGGAAGGAATTGTACGGATCAGAAGGATCAATGCACGGAAGATGAATGCAATCCACCGATTGGTAATATTTTTGCTGGCTAAGAAACTGACCGGAATTGCCAGGATGGCACCAAAGATCGTTCCAAGGATAGCAATGGCAATGGTCTGTGCAGTCAGATACATGACACCTTCAGTGGATGTATCAAACAGCAGTGCCAGATCTGGATGTGTCAGACCATAGACGATACCATATGCAACTTCACTGCCCTTTGCGGCAATGCCGTTGAACTGAATTCCTTCAGCACTCCAGATGACCAAGCCGAGAAGAACTGCCGCAACGATCAGACGCTTCCAGAGATTCTTTGGTCTGGCCATGTACATCTCAAGCGGTGTCATTTGCTTTTCAATATTTGACATTTGTATTCTCCCCTTCCTAGCTCAACTTGCTTCTCAGATAATCACTGAACTGGTCAATGCAGAGAACGAGAACGAACAGAGTCAAAAGAACCATGCCAAGTCCGTTATAATCTCTCCAGCCAATACGTTCATTGATCAGGATGCCAAGTCCGCCGGCACCAACATAACCTAAGATGGCAGCGGCACGGACATTGATTTCAAAGCAGTAAAGACTGTGTGAGAGATACGTCGGCAGAATCTGCGGCATGCAGGCAGCCCAGAATGCTCTGAACTGATTGCAGCCCATTGAGATCATTGCCTCAAACGGCTTCATATCAATTGTCTCGATACTTTCATAAAGCATCTTTGCAACAATACCTAGTGTGAACAGTGTGATAGCGACTGTACCTGCAAATGTACCAAGGCTGAAGATCAAGGCAGCAATAGATGCGATGATCAATGTCGGGACAGAACGCAGAACAGCGAGAATGAAACGTACAATCAGAAGACTTGGCTTATTCTTGTTGATATTGCTTGAGGCAAGGATTGCCAATACAAGCCCTAATAAACATCCTAAGATTGTGCCAAGAATTGACATCTTGATGGTATCAAGTAATGGTGTGACGACCTTGCCGAAATAACTCCACTTCGGCTGGAAGATCTTACTGAGGATGAATGTCAGCTGGTTGCCGCGGGAGATCAGGATGCCCAGATCAAACCCTGTCATCTTGATGGACACCGCAAACACTGCAATTAAACATCCCGCAATCAGCCAAGCTCTCGTCCGTGGGCGGTTTACTGTATGTCCATTCGACAGAGTGATTACTTCCGGCTTGAATATTCTGTCAAACAGAGCAACCTTCGCCTCTGTTTCTTTCTTAGCCATTTTTCTTTTCCTTTGAAATCTGCGGAATTTCAGCGCCGTTATAAACTTCGTCGAGGACTTCCTTTGTCACGGAACTGACCGGACCGTCATATACAATCTTGCCTGCACGTACGCCGACAACTCTTGTTGCATACTTCAGTGCGAGGTCTACATGATGGATATTCAGCAGAATACTGATATTCATATCCTGATTGACACGTTTGAAATCATCCATGACTTCATCAGCCATGATTGGATCCAGTGAAGCAACCGGTTCATCAGCCAGAATGATAGTTGGTGACTGACACAATGTTCTTGCTAAAGCAACACGCTGCTGCTGTCCGCCGGACAGTTCATCACAGCGGGTATACGCCTTGTCAAGAATTCCTACTTTATCTAAAGCTTCGAGAGCTTTCATTTTCTGTTCTTTGGAGTATACGCCAAACAGCACCTTGTACCAAGGCATATCTGGAACGTAACTAGTCAAAACGTTCTTAATTACAGTCGCACGGGTAATCAAATTGAAAGACTGGAAAATCATACCGATCTTACGGCGGAATCTTCTCAGGCTCTTTCCTTTTAACGTCATGACATCTGTATTATCAACAATCAACTGACCGCCAGTAATATCAATCATACGGTTGATTGTACGGATCAATGTAGATTTGCCGGCACCGGAAAGACCGATGATGGCAACAAATTCTCCCTGCTCAATTTGAAGATTTACGTGCTGCAGCCCTTTTGTACCGTTAGGATAGGTCTTGCTCACATCCTTGAATTCGATCATAACTGATTTTCTCTTTTCTCTTTAATAAAAAACGAGGGTGACTGCATAGAAATACAGTCACCCAAATCTAACCTTAATTTCTAAAAGATTTGTTTACTGCGCAACTAATTTTTACTCAACAGCCTTCAGAGCTGCACGTGCACCATCATAGTCAGAATCTGTAGCTACTGCATATCCTGTATGAGAATATACGCTGAAGATCTTCTGTCCTGCATCAGTGCCGATGATGGAGATCAGAGACTTCTGCAGTGCGCTGATGAATTCCTTGTTATAGATGTCTGGATTAGCCATTGTGATAGCAACTGTATCGTTATAGATAGGCTCTGTAACGCCAATAACATTCATTTCATTCCAAATAGAATCGGAACGGCCCATACCAGCCTTGCCTGTGCTGTCCTTCTGGTCTGTAGGAAGCTTCCAGGAATCTTCATAATCGTTTCTGCCATCTGCATAGCATACGATGATGTCGAGCTGTTCAGAAGCAGCCTGTGCAAATGCTGTTCCATAACCACTGTCAAGTGTTGTTACATGTTCAAGATCAGAGATCTTCTTGCCGTCGTAGTTGTTTTCCAGCCACATTGTAGGGTAGATATAACCTGCAGAACTAGATGTCTTCTGGACACCCCAGTTAGCCTTGTTCAGATCATCCCATGTCAGCTTTTCGCCTGCATTGACCTTAGCTGCTAATTCCTTGCCATATGCAGAAGGAGTAGCATAGATCAGAGAACGATAAGACTTGACCTGCTTGTCAATCTTCTTTGTTGCGTTCTTGTCGCCGTTCCAAGAAGCAGGATCAGTAGAATCATTTGACAGACCCTTTCTTGTTGCAGTCAGAACTACATCTGTTTCATTAGAATATAAAGCATATGTTCCACCTGGGAGCCATCCTACATCGATAGAACCAGATGACATACCTTCACCAGTAGCATCGTAGTTTGTACCAACAGTGATATCAACTTTGCCGATCGTGTATCCCTGTTCCTTCATTGCATCGATAACTAACTTATCCAATCCCTTTGTTCCAGTAATAATGACATCAGCGTCCTTAGATGGAACGAACTCCATTGTCAGATCATCGATTGTCTTATTGCCTGATTCTGCAGGAGCAGCTTTGCCGCTTGCAGTTGTTGCTGCAGCGGATGATGTTGCTGCTGTGCTACCAGATGCACAGCCAGTTAACATAACTGCTGCAAGTACTAATGATGAAAGCTTCTTGTTCATTTATTCCTCCCTTTTGTGATTTCTCACATATCATTACGAGAATTCAACAATCCTCAATAATGCCCGCTCAATAAAAACAACGCCTCTAAACAAATGTTCATTTATATTATTATCTCAGTCAGATAATTTCTGTAACCGCTTTCTTTTCCTAAATATTTACTTTCTGTGTTATTATTCTATACAACTAAATAGGTCTCTGCAAGGTGTACTAAGATGAAATTTTCATCCCTTTGTACATCTACAATCAATTGTAGCATCATAATGTAAATTCCGATGTACAAGAATGTAAATTTTACTGTAAATAACACTGTTTTTTTTATGATTTTCAATCGAAATGACGGTTTCTTTTACATAAGGTATAAGTCTCTTAATTCCATCAATTTTTCCGGGGTCAGGCCGAACTCTACATGCAGGTATTCCTCATAGGATCCATATCGGTCATGCATGTTTTTTAAGACCGCCCTGCCGATTGCTTCAGAGACTCCGTCCTTCATAATCAGCAGCTGTTTCAGAATTGAAGATTCTTTGATCTCTTCAGCATTCTTCTGCAGGGTCTTCTGCAGCACCTTCTGGCGGTATCGGCAGCTGAGCATATAGTCTTCCAGAATCGTCTCATCATCGACACCAAGCATGATCAATATGATCATGACCGCAATGCCTGTCCGATCTTTGCCAGTCGCACAGTGAATGCACATCGGTATACTGCCTGCTTCGATCTTTTTGACCATGAGCTGGAAAGCTTCATTCTGAAACGGCATATCTACATAATATCTGGTCAGCACCTGCAGCTGTTTCTCACCGGCTTCCCCAATCTGGTTCATTCCTTTCGGTGAGAAGTCAATGCCTTCGCCGCCTTTGGATACAACGCCGCTGCATCGATAGACATCCATGTTCAGCTCTGGTTCTGGATGCCGGAGGTTTTCGGCTTCACTTCTCAGATCAATCACGCATTTGATGCCTAGATGTTGAAAGATCTCCAGTTCCTGTGATGTCATAAAGCACAGACCTCCGGAACGATAAAAGATGCCCTTCCTGACGGTCCTTCCATCCTGTGAAGGATATCCTCCCAGGTCGCGGAAATTGAGTTCTGGATGAAAACGTGGATCAGCTGTATATTCCATGCAAGTATTTTACCATTATCATCTCAGTTTGAGTGTATAATAGCCATGTTTATTAGAGAGGTATATATGAACAACCGCATACGGATCCTGGTCACTTCAGATGTCCATGGATCAATCTATCCATACAGCTACGCAGACGGCTCAGCCCAGAAACAGGGATTTGCCCAGCTCCACAATCTGATTGAAGCCTTAAGAGATGAGAACACCCTTTTATTAGATAACGGCGACAGTCTGGAAGGATCTCCATTATCTTATTTCCATTATCATAAGCATCCAGGTGACACAGCACCAGTCACTACCATTATGCAAGATATGGGCTATGACTATATTAATGTTGGGAACCATGATTTCAATTATGGAGAGAATGCCTTGATGATGCATCTGCAGAATGTCGGTGCACCCTGCATCACTTCCAACTATCTGTTCCACGGAAAGCCATATGGTCCAAACTTTGTCATCCGTGAGATCGGCGGAAAGAAGCTCGCCATCATTGGTGTAACTACACAGTATACCCCGCATTGGGAGACACCTTCCCACTTAAAGCATTCCCGTTTTGAAGATGCCTTTGAAACATTGAAGAAGAACGTAGAACTGGTCAAGAAACTGGAAAAGCCTGACTACATTATTGCCCTGTATCATGGCGGCTTTGAAAGAGACCTGAAAGCTGGATATCCAACGGAAGAACTGAATGGCGAGAATGAAGGCTATCAGATGATGTCCATGATTCCTGATCTAGATGTTCTCTTAGCCGGTCATCAACACAATTCCCGCTGCGGCACTTTCAACAATGTGATATACACAGAAACAGCAGCCAACGGAACCGAACTTGCCTGTGTCGATATCTATCCGGATACTGGTGTCATTGAACCAAGGATCCTGGCTGGTGAAGGAACGGAAGCTCTGGAACTGACAAAACATATTCAGGCGGAAGAAGATGAATGCCAGGTATGGCTGGATCAGACGTTAGGCACCACAAAGATCGATCTTAAAGTCACTGATGAGAATGATGCACGGCTCCATAAGACACAGCTGATCACCTTTCTAAATCACGTTCAGATGGAAGTCACCGGTGCAGATATTGCCGCAACTGCTCTGTTCCTGAATGCGACCGGTTTTGACCGTGTCATCACAATGCGCAATCTGGTCTCCACATATGTTTATCCAAACACGTTGGTGGTCAAGCGGATGACAGGCACTATCTTAAAGCAATATTTGGAAAAGAACGCAGAATTCTGGTCCATCCATGCGGACGGCAGCATCGGCGTTGACCCATCCCACGATTATCCAACTCCACAGCATTACAACTACGATATGATGGACGGCATTGAATATATCATCAAAGTATCCAGACCGGTCGGACAGCGAATTGTTTCTTTAACAAGGAACGGTGAAATTATCAGAGATGATCAGGAGTTCAATGTATGCATCAACAACTATCGTGCTTCCGGCGGCGGCAACTTCTCAATGATCCCTGCATGCCCTGCCGTCAGTGTCAATCTTTCTTCGATGGTGGAACTGCTGGCAGACTATATCTCTGCCCATCAAATCATTGATTTTGAACCGGTGAATAACATTACTGTGATCAAATGAGACCTTTACTGGTCTCTTTTTTTCATTACTATATAAGTAGATAAAGGGGGAATTGCTATGGCAGTGACAATGCCGGTAAAAGAATATATTTATCTGAAGGATCATTTTCTGATGCTGGACAGCTATGTCATCAACATTTCCTATGCAAAAGAAAATGTTACTTTGGATTTTCTGGATTATAAGAAGGAACAGTTCAAAATTGAATATCATTCTCTGGTCCTGCGGACGGGGCTGGATGGAAAAGAGACTTATAACGAAACAGGCAATCATCTCAATAATATTTATGATGATTATCTGCGCGGACAATTGGATCTGTAAAGAAAAAGGAAGCTCACGTGTGAATTTTACCCCGAAGGGCAGTCACCTTTTGTTAGGTGTCTACTCTTCGGGGTACAGTTTAGTGAGTTTCCTTTTATTGACATGAATAGTTGAAGCTGTAGGTGCCGCCGCTCTTATAGAGATTCAGCTTATAGCTTCCAGATGCCACTTCAGCAGTGACTGTTGTATCTACAGGGTTGGCCTGATTCAGCATTTCCTTGACCAATTTTCCGCTGTCGTCTGTCAGCTGGATCATCACACTGCCGTCACCGCTGCTGTTGATGGTGACGGTGATGGAAGAATTGCTGTTGACATCAAAGGTATCTGCTAATTCCATCCCCGCTGTTGAAGATGCTGTGCCCGTCGGAACACTGGTTGCGGCTGCTTCTGTTCCAGTGCCCATATCTTTGGATTTCAGTTCATACTCGATGTTCTTATCCAGATAGACATAGGTGAAGGAACGGCTCAGTGTCTTCGTTCCATCCTTGTAGTTGTATTCTCCCGCTGCCGTAATCTCTCCGCTCTTCTTGGAGAAGTTCACAACAGAGGAATCAAAGACGGTAACAACACCGCTGCCATAATAGCTCTTCAGATCCTGATTGATCAAAGCAGTGACTGCTTCTTTATCATAATCTGTGATTTCATTCGGTGTCAGGCTTGTTGTGCTGATGGTCGCTGTCGGTGCCTTGTCATCCGCAGTCTCTGTTGAAACTGCATCTGCTTCACTGGAATCCGACATGACCATTCCTGTACACCCGCTCAGCACTGCTGCACACAGCAGTCCGGCAATGATTTTATATCCCAGTTTGATCACTTGCTTGAATCCTCTGGTAAATGAAAGATCTGTTCTCCGTCTTTCGAAAGCATATATTTACCGCGGGCATAGTTTTCTACATAATCAGGATCCTGCAGTTTTGATTTTTCACTGTTCAGATATGTATTCTCATCGGTTACTTTCTGAAGTTCTGCCTGTACCTCTGCCAGCTGCTGCTGCAGCTGTACAGTCGTCAGGACTTCTTTGAGAACACTCCAAAGCATAACAATGGAAGCACACAAGGCAGCGATGCACAGAAGTTTTGTGACCGGGGTCAGTCTGCGCCTTGGCTTCTTTTTTGAATTCCTTTTATTCGCTGTCATAGATGCTCCTTTCCTGTGTTCTTATTTTAGCATTATTTCTCTTCTGATTCGACTCTAGATTCACCAATTACTTCATACATTTCAGCTGCATCTGCTTTTTTCTTTGACTCCTGTGTACTCAGTACTTTGATCTCCAATCTGCGGTTTCCGAAAGTCACTGCCACAATATCACCGGCATTGACTTCATGAGAAGGCTTGACACTTCTTCCGTTGATCTCGACTCTTTGATTGAGCGCAAGCTCTTTTGAGACTGTTCTTCTTTTCAGTATTCTTGATGACTTCAGAAATTTATCGATTCTCATCTTTGACATCTTCCTTCGCCTGATGGATCAAGGCAATTGCAAGTTCGAGATCATCTTTTCCCTTTGGAAATGTAACAATGATCATATTGTTGGTGTAGCGCAGAGCTGCATCTTTGGAGATCTTCGTAAAGTCTTCAAACAGTTTGATGCCGTCTACTTTTTCAGAAAACAAGGAAGAGAAGGTTATCTCGTTCCTGCTCTTCAATTCTCGATAGCTTTCAATATCCGGATCACTGAGCAAAAGATCCAGCTGCTTCTTCATGAACAGTGCATTGACTTCGTTCGGAAGTCTGCCGAACTGGTCAACAACTGTCTTCTTGTATTCATTGAGATCATTGGCATTGACTGCTTCATCGATCTTCTGATACATCGCCAGCTTATCAAAATCATCTGGAGCAAATTCTTTTGGAATATAGCTTGTCTTCTTGATGTTTGGTGCATGTGTCTCATTGATGACGGGACGGACTTCTCGGCCTGATTTCTTCGCTTCGATTGCCTCTTCCAGCATTTCAATATACATGTCGATGCCGACAGTATCGATAAAGCCTGACTGTGAAGGACCAAGCAGATCACCCGCACCGCGGATGGTCAGATCACGCATGGCAATCTTGTAGCCAGAACCTAATCTGGCAAATTCCTTAACAGCCTGCAGACGCTTCTGTGCAACTTCGGACAGCTGCTTGCGCGGCGGAATCATCAAATAGGCATAGGCAAGACGATTGGAACGTCCGACTCTTCCTTTGATCTGATAGATCTGCGCCAGACCAAAGTCCTGTGCATTCTCTATCAGGATGGTATTTGCATTTGGTACATCGATGCCGTTTTCGACGATGGTCGTGCAGACCAGTACATCGATTTCATGATTGTTGAAGCGCATCATGGTGTCTTCAATTTCATCCCGGTTCATCTGTCCGTGAACGACACCAATCTGTGCTTCTGGCAGATCATTCTGCAGTGTCCGAGCAACATTGTAGATCTGTTCAATATTGTTATAGAGATAGAATACCTGTCCTGCTCTGCTCAGTTCTTTCTGAATGGCGTCAATGACAAGCCCCTTATTCTTTTCAACGACATAGGTCTGTACAGAATATCTGTTCATCGGCGGTGTTTCCAGCTGTGACAGCTGACGGATGCCGACTAATGACATCTGCAGTGTACGCGGGATCGGCGTCGCACTCAGTGTCAGCACATCAATGCCGTTCTTGATCTCCTTGATTCTTTCCTTATGTTCGACACCAAAGCGCTGTTCTTCATCGACAACCAGCAGACCGAGATTCTTAAAGACAACATCTCGAGAAAGAAGACGGTGCGTTCCAATCAGGATATCAACGTTCCCTTCCTTCAAGTCCTTCAGTGTCTTTACGACTGCACTGTCTGGAACGAAACGATCCAGTACTTTGATTGTTACTGGATATCCTTCATATCTCTGCATAAAAGTATGGAAGTGCTGCTCTGCCAGGATTGTCGTCGGGCACAGCACAGCGACCTGCATGCCGTCAGAGACTGCTTTAAAGGACGCGATGACAGCAACTTCTGTTTTGCCGAAACCGACATCACCGCATACCAAACGGTCCATCGGCTTGGTGGATTCCATATCTTTTTTGATTTCTACGACTGCCTGCTTCTGATCAGGCGTCAGTTCATAATCAAATTCATTCTCAAACTTGCGGGAAAGTTCGGTATCCGGTCCAAAGGCATGACCGATATGTTCCTCACGGTTGGAATATAAAACAATCAGTCTTGCGGCAATGTCTTCGACATTTTCCTGCAGCTTCTTCTTTGTCTTTTCCCAATCACCGCTGCCAAGCTTGTTCAGACGCGGAACGACTCCTTCTCTGGAAACGAACTTACGCACCAGCCGGAACTGTTCCAGCGGTACAAGCAGTTCTGCATTTCCACGGTATACGCATTTCAGGAAATCTCGTTTGACGCCCTGGATCTCTCTTGTCTCAATGCCAAGATACTGCCCAACACCATATGTCGCATGAACAATATAGTCGCCAGGTTCCAGCTCATCATATGCATGAATGACTTCGGCATTCCTGAATTTGTTTTCGTATCTTCCCTTATGATGATGGATTTCAAACAATTCTGATGCAGTATATACTGTGATATCTTCATCATCCAGAGAGAAGCCCTGATTCAGATCAGACATCCATAGATTGATGCCCTTCTCCGGTGCTTCTTCTCCGACCAATAATTTATAAGGCATCTGGCTTTCAATACATGCATCCATGACCTTCTTCATTTCATGGTCAGGCAGGGCAAGGATATTTCTCGCATTGACATGCATCATCTTCAGCTTCATAGCCAGTACTTCATTCGGCAGATTGACTTCTGAGATATGCGAAATATTATCGATGAACGGATCTTCATAGATCTGCTTTTTTGAAGGAATATGCTGAATGTCATGATAGATGGCATACTTCGGCAGCATCTTGCCTTCCTGCACCATTTCCTGCACATATGCGATGGTATCTTCGGTGAAGTGCTTGGCATTGTCATGGATCGACTGTTCATCGCACCAGATCAATAACGGATCCTGCATGTAGTCCCAGATGCCAGCCGTATGATCCAGCAGGCTCATGTATGGATACATGGAACGATCAAAGACATGGCTCTCCAATGACATCAGATCTGATTCAATTTCGCTTGGCAGTTCCCCATGCGTCATGGTCTCTGCCTTTTCCTGGATCTCTTTGATCTCATCATCAGTAAAGATGACATCAGAGGCCGGGACAATATGGACTTCATCTACAGTCTCAACCGTCTTCTGGGTGAGGACATCAAAGAAACGGATGGAGTCAATCTCCGTATCAAAGAATTCAACACGGATTGGACTGTCATAATTAATGGAATAGATATCAACGATCCCACCGCGGGCTGCATAGGACAACGGCTGATCAACATGTGATGTCTGGGTATATCCTCCCGCAGTCAGTCTGCGCTTTAATTCCTCAATATCCATCTCATCATTTTTGTGCAGTGAGATGCAGCCATCCTGGAAATGTTCCGGGGACGGCAGATGTCTCAGCAGCGCGGAAGGACAGGTAATGACGACTTGATTCGGATTCTCCAGCAGGGATGCCATCGTCTCCACTTTGATGGCTGTCATCTCCGGACTTGCCGCAATTGTCTCCACACGCAGTGATTCATCCGCACTAAAAAGAGCACACTCGCTTTCTTCCAGGAGGGTGGACACCCTCTCATATAAGCGCTGTGCGTTGTAAAGATTCTGTTTGATGACAAGGATCGGTCTTGGATTCTTGCGGTAGGATGTGCATATGACCAGTGCTTCTTCAATAAATGAAGTCTGCGGCAGTGGTCCTTTCCCTGCATCCAATAACTTGACCGCCTTATTTTCTTTCAGTGCTTCTGAAAGCCATACGGGTATTTCTGACATTGATTCTCCTGTTACTTCACTTTGATGATATAAGCATTCATGACTTTATCAATCGGTTCTGATACCCACGCATAGGCGGCATCAGCAGCATCCTTCAGGGCTGTATTCCATACTTCCTGCTCTGCCTTAGGAACTGGGGATAAGACCCAGTCAGGTACTTTATCATGGTCGCCGCGTGTGCTGTGTCCTACCCCGATGCGGATACGGGCAATCTCAGAAGTAGACAGACAGTCAATGATTGACTTCATGCCCTTCTGACCGCCGGCAGATCCATTCTTGCGAATACGTACGGAACCAGTTGGCAGATCCATATCATCATGCATGACCAGGATATCAGATGGATCAATGTGATAAAAGCCAACTGCCTGAGATACGGCTGATCCACTTTCATTCATATAAGTCAGCGGCTTCATCAGGACAACCTTCTGCCCTTCAATCATGACGTTGGAAATCAGTGCATTCCACTTTTCAGAGGTCACACTGGCTCCGCATTTGGCAGCCAGGACATCCATTGCCATGAATCCGCTGTTATGTCTCGTCTTCTCGTATTCCTTTCCAGGATTTCCGAGTCCTACAATCAATTTCATTCCTTATCTTCTTTCTTCTCTTCTTCTTTGACTACTTCGGCATCAATGACATCTGCCTTCTTGGCGGACTCATTGGTAATCTCGAAGGTCTCTTTATCATTATCTTCTGCATTCTGGTCTGATTCGTCCTCGGAAGGAGTCGCAAAATGGATATCCAGGGACTGCAGCCAGCGATGACCGACACCGCTCTCATCAAAGTCCTTGACCATTCCTTCGGCAGCCTGATATTTCTCCGTTTCACCATTGTCCAGATAGATCCGGGCAGCCATGGCATTCACAATAGATTTATACAGCCCAATCATTGTCTTGGAATAAGTATACTGACCGTAATTGCCATCCAGCACCTTTTCATAGAAAGCCAGGCCTCTGTCATCTTCATTGGTATAGTATTTGTTTATTTCCAAGGAAATCTCACGGACCAGCTGTCCCGTCAGCTTCTCGTCAAACTCCTGCATCTTCTCCTTCAGAAGATCACGCATTTCATCCTGCTTATCCTGATACAGGATATTTGGTATTCCTAAATACATATAAAAGAAGGAATCTTCATTCAGATCGATGCTGAGACCGTTCTTCTTGTTTTCAATCAGCGGGTTCATATCAATGGAAGCCAGCATATCCTTGAACTTCTCATACTGTTTGTGATAGGAAATTCCCCAAAGCACGACAACTCTGGCCTTATTCAGGATCTCGGGGTCATCCTTGTATTTCTCCAGGACTTCATCTCCCTTTTGAAAAAAGAACTCCGGGTCCTTGATCATATTTACAAGATCAATCAGATCTTTTCTCTTCTTCTGTCTCTTGGATGTCTGCAGAATATTGAACATCATGACAATGATCACACCGTATAATACTATATTGACTAATAACGCACTGTTCATCGTAGGTCTCCTTTATGTTATCGTCTTCCTATTATACAGGTTTCCTCCGTCTGCGTAAAAAGGGAGTTTTTTATATTTATGTGAAGTCTGCTATAATAGGTTAGCTCGTTCGATTTCAATGAAGAAAGTTTACTAATAAAAAGGTTCCTATATATGACTGAAAATAAAGACGATAAGAAAACTAAAAGATGGCATTTTTCTACCACAAGCTTCATCTGCACACTGCTTGTGATTGCTTTGGTATTTTTAGGATTGGCTGAGTATGCCAACCTGCACAGGGATGAAATCGGTAAAAAGATTGCGGAAGATCTGGCAAGTTCTTCCGTTGCGTCTTCCTCTGCGACTGCTTCTGCATCTGCCCTGCCGACAGAGTTGACCAGCACCAGTTCCACATTGATCCTGGTAAACAAGACACATAAGCTGCCTGACGGCTATGCCCCGGCAGATTCTGACCTTTCGACTCCATACCTGAACAGTACGACCGATGTCATCCGGATAAGAACGGCGGCGGCCGATGCGGCTAAGGCAATGAAGGCGGCTGCAGCTGAAGCAGGCGTCACCTTGATTGTCTCTTCTGGCTATGTTACCTATAAGGAACAGCAGGATCTGTATGATTCCATGGTCAAGCTGCTTGGCGGCGGCGACAACGGGCCAGCTTCAACAGCCATCGAAAAGGCAGGCTATTCTGAGCACCAGACCGGCTTAGCAATCGATTTCACCAATGATGCCTCCCAAGCCACCCCGACCAGTGCCTTTGCGGATACCCCAGCAAGTCAGTGGCTGTATGCCCATGCCCATGAATATGGCTTTATTCTCCGCTATCCAAAGGGAAAAGAGAGCGTTACCGGGTACGACTACATGCCTTGGCATTACCGCTATGTCGGTACGGATGTCGCAAATGCCATGTATGCCATCAGTCCAGATGAAACATTTGAAGAATATTACAAGGTAAGCAACTGAGGGATGACCTCAGTTGTTTTTGCGCTTGATTGTTGACTTTTCGGCTATATCCCGTTATTATATCTACGCGTTTGTTTTCTACAAAAAAGAAAAAATGGAGGTGGCATAAATGAAGAGAACTTACCAGCCAAGCAAGCATAAGACAAAAGCTACGCATGGCTTCAGAGCCCGTATGGCTACAGTTGGCGGCCGCAAAGTCTTAGCAAGAAGAAGAGCTAAGGGAAGAAAGGTCCTGTCTGCTTAAGAACCACCATTCGGTGGTTTTTTTTCACTTTTGAGATATTTTTATTTGTATGAAAAAAAAGAATCGTGTCAGGAAAGCACAGGAATTCCAGGAACTTGTCCATAAAGGAAACAAGTTCGTCAATTCTTCCTTCGTCCTTTATACCATGGATAAAAAGAAACAACAGGCAAGAATCGGTGTTTCCCTTTCCAAAAAACTCGGGATTGCGGTCATGCGCAACTTATATAAACGCCAGGTCAGAATGATGTGTCAGGACTTAGTGGATTTTAAGTGTGCAGAGAAAGATGCCGTCGTCATTGTTCGTTTCGGATATTTAAATCAGTCCTATGAGACAAACAAAAATAACTTGGAAAAACTGTTTATTAAGGCTACAATGATGTAGTTCGCATATTTATATAAGGAGAAGATTCATGAAACTTACCCCTAGAGTAAAAAAATTACTGCTCGTAATGGCAGTATTAACGGTAGCGATTACATTGACAGGATGTTCTGTTCCTAGAAATGCAGATGGTTCTATCGTCCTCATCAAGCTTGATACAACTTTCCAGGACATCATGAGCAGTGAGAACTGGTTCAGCGCAATTTTTGTATGGCCTCTGGCTGAGTGGATCAACAACATGGCACCAACACTCGGTGTCGGCGGTTCAATTGCAATTGTAACAATCATTGTCAACGGACTGCTTGCTTTAGCAACCCTGAAGTCAACCATCGGTATGCAGCAGATGCAGCTGATTCAGCCTGAACTGGAAAAGCTGAAGATGAAGTATGAAGGCAGAAACGATGATACTTCTAAGATGCGTCAGGCATCTGAAATGCAGGCTCTCTACAAGAAGTATGATATCAACCCAGGTTCTGCATTATTAGTAACTTTCTTACAGTTCCCAATCATCATGGCGATGTATATGGCTGTACAGAGATCCTATGCTGTTGCAACAGGTTCCTTCATGGGAATGGATCTGCAGGCAACCCCACTTGCCGGAATGAAGACAATCCTGAACGGCGAAGCAATGGGCTGGGCATATGTAGCACTGTTCGTCTTCATGGGGTTATGTCAGTTCTTCTCCATGATGACACCAATCTTCATTCAGAAGAAGAAGTCAGAAGAAGAAGCAGAAAAGCATCATACAAAGCCTGTCAAGCCTTCAACACAGAATAAGATCATGCAGTATTACATGATGGGCATGATCATGATCTTCGGTCTGATGTGGCCGGCTGCCATGTCCTTATACTGGGCAATCAACTCTATCGTAAATGTGGTCAAGACACTTCTTGTACAGAAGTATATTGATAATCATAATGCAAAGAGGGAAGGCGCTCGCAAATGAAAAACTACACTGCGAAAACACTGGAAGACCTGTTAGCTCAGGCTGCAAGTGAAAAAGAATGTGATGTTTCTGATCTGAAGTACAATATTACAGAGGAAAAGGATGGCGGTCTGTTGGGAATCGGCAAGTCTGTTTCTGCTGATGTCTACACAATGGAAGATGTCAAAGAATTCCTGTTTGACTATCTGGGTGACTACTTCACAGGCATTGACCTGGATATTGAAGTTGCCATTGAAGAGAAGCCGGATGCCTTCGTAATCAATCTGAATGCAGACAACAACGCTGTTCTGATCGGCAAGATGGGCAAGACAATCGCTGCCTTCAATACAGTTGTCAGAGCTGCTGTCAACGCTGAATTCAAGAGCAGGATCGATGTCCTGATCGATGTCAACCATTACAAGGACGAAAGATATTCCAAGGTCCGGATGATGGCCAAGAGAATTGGCAAGCAGGTGCAGAGATCCCACGTTGATGTAGAACTTGATCCAATGCCGAATGATGAACGCAAGGTCATCCATAAAACATTGAACGAGTGGCACAACATCAAGACAGAATCCGAAGGAGAAGGCGTCAAGCGTCATATCTGCATCAGATATGTTGAAGATGATGAAACGGAAGACTCTGCAGATACAGAAGAAACTGCTGAATAAGCATATGAAAACCTACCATTACGGTAGGTTTTTTTGTGGTCTTTATACGGATGTCTTCCAGAGTCCGTGCAGATTGCAGTATTCATAGACTGCAATGACTGGTTCATCTTCATAGAAGTCAACACTTGGCTTGTCACCAGGATTCAGATTGGCAACTCTGAAGCCATTTGCTGTTTCCAGAACAATGAATTCAATATAATGCTCCGGTGTCATTGGATGCTCAACAGAACCTACTGTTACAGTGATGCGGTTATTCTCTCTTGTAACAACTGGAACATGCTTCTCCTGCGCAGCATCTGTTGTATTAGGAACGAGTTCCTTCATGACCTCTCCGCAGCATGATGGAACTGGTCCGCCATCATGAAGCTTAACAATCAAATTCTTGCAGTGATCACAGCGATAAAATTTTAAGTTATTCATTGGAATATACCTCCTATTTATAATATTAGATGGATTTTATTTGTTTGCAATCATTACGCTCTGCTCACTCAACGCTCTTCAGAGATTCCACCATCTGGATCTTCCGCAGGTGCTTTGCCATAAAGAGATTGACCATGACGCCAAAGCCAAGCGTCATCAGAACGCAGATAACACAGCTCAACACCGTGATATTTCTGCCGAACATGATATAGTCCATTTCCACCTGGTGCATGATGTAGTGATGCAGCAGCATGCCAAGCGGTATGCCCACCAATGACCCAATCAATGTTAAGACATTGTTCTCTTTGTAGATATAGTTCTCTACTTCCTTCCGCCGGAAGCCGAGGACTTTCAGAGTCGCAATTTCTCTCATTCTTTCTGATATATTGACGTTTGTCAGGTTGCCAAGAACGACGCCTGCCAAGCTTGCTGAAGACACGATCAGGACCAATACAATGATGTCCAGGCCCTTGATCATCTGGTTGAAGTTGTCCAGCAGAGTATCAAAGAATTCAACGCCGCTGAAGGAATCAGATTCAGCCAATTCCGTCTGCAGTGCCTTATTCTGTTCCGATGTTCCAGTCAGCTTTACCGCAATCGTATTATCTGCGATATCTACTCCGAAAGTATTCTTATAACAGGTCTTTGTCATGAACACATAGTGTCTGACATACATCTCACAGATGCCGGTGATCTTTACTTCTTTTCGGACACCGTCCTTCGATTCAATAATCAGGGAATCTCCGGTCTTCTTCTTCAGATTTTCAGAGAGCTTTTCACTGATAATGACACCGTCATCGCTGAGGGACAGCGATTCTTGTGTTGTCCTGACTCTAAGATGATACATTTCATCAATATCAGATGACTGATCAAAGATCTGCATATATACTGTCTCGTCATCATCATCTGTATATGCCTTGCCGCTGTATGCACCCAGCAGTGTGCTGCTGGAGACAATCTCCTTGGCAGAATATGTCTGATACAGTGAATTGATTTCAGATACAGAAAGATCTTCGTTGAAGGATGCAGTGCCATCGTATTGATAGATTTCTTCAAACTGCTTTGTTGCAATAGTCTGTATAGAATCACGGATGCCGAAACCTGTGATGATCAAGGCTGTACATCCAGCAACACCAAAGACACTCATGAAGAAGCGCTTCTTATAACGGATCAAATTTCTGACTGTCACTTTCCATGTAAAGGACAGATGATTCCAGATGAGCGGCATTTTTTCAATCAATGTGGATCTGCCCAGTTTTGGGGACTTCGGACGCATCAACTGTGCTGATACTTCCTTCATATCTTCGTGGCATGCATACCATGTTGTCGCAAGCATGACGCCTAAGAAAGAAAGCAGTGTCAGACTGATCAATGTCCAATCAACGGTCAGATCAATTGCCGGCAGAATATACATCATCTTCCATGCATTATAGATGACACCTGGGAAGATCAGCATTCCTGCAACACATCCAATGATGCCGCCGATAATCGTTGCTGTGCCAGCGTAGATCAGATATTTCTCAGCGCATTGTTTCTGACTGTATCCCAATGCACGCATGATGCCGATCTGCCCTCTCTGCTCATCGACCATTCTTGTCATTGTAGTTAGGCAAACAAGCGCTGCTACCATAAAGAAGAAAACTGGGAAAATGGCTGCGATTGCCTTCATCTGATGAATGGTGTTTTTATATGCAGCACTTGCATAGTGCTCAGTTCTATCAAGGACAGTCCACTTCCCTGCCGCAAGATCATTAATATCCTGCTGTGCTTTATCTAAGGAAGATTTTGCGTCTTCCAGTTTCTGCTTACCGTCCGCAACAGCATTGTCCAGTTCCTGCTGAGCGGTCACTAATTCTGCTTTGCCATCTGCTAATTCATATGTTTTCTGCTGGAGCTCTGCAGTGCCCTTAGTAATTTGATCCTGTGCTTCTTTTGTCTGCTTTTCTAAGGCAGCTGTGCCCTCATCCAGGTCTGCATATCCTTGTGTGATATTAGCCTGTGCATCAGCAATCTGCTGATCACCAGATGCGATGCCGTCAACGATTGACTGTCTTACAGTTGTACTTAAAATTGCTGTATATGCATCAATATCATCTGTTGTCTTCAGTTCTTTATCTGTACCAGTCAATGACATTCCATCATTCAGCTGCTTGTATGCGGCTGTAATTTTTGCGTCGATACCGCTCTGCAGTGAACTCTGCTTGGCCTTTGACAGATCAAGATATGTTTTGAACTGTCCGACTGTTTCAATTTTTACTGGATTCTCAGTTGTACTGAACACTGATTCCAAAGCACTTTTTGAAGAAGACAGCAGTTCCTTGGCTTGACCTGCAGGCATGTTATCAAGAATAGTCTGTATTTTCGTATCATCTGGATATGCACTGATGATATTTTTAACTGTATCATACTGTGCCAGCACCTGCTTAAGTCCCTGCAGCTGCTGGATTCCTGCTTTTGCCTGCTGCAGAGATTGTGCAGTTGTACCATTATCAATATTCTGCAGTGCCTGATTCAATTCTTTTTTCTTTGTTTCAAAATCTGTTTTCTTCTGAGCCAGTTCGGCAGCTGCCTGATCAAGCTGGGCCTTTGATGTCTTCAGCTTTTCTGAACCATCTTTATATGCCTGATCAAGCTGGGCCTGCGAATCTTTCAGTTTTTGTGACGCTGCTTCTATTTCTTTTTCACCGTCAGCTATTTTCTGCACATTCTCAGCAATCTGCTGTTTTGCGTCTGCTATCTTTGTATCGTATTCATTCTGTGCAGTTTCATAATCCTTCAGCCCGTCATCATACTTCTTCTGGGCATCCGCAACGACGACATCATGACGATGATCCTGCTGACTTTCTGCAACTTCTTCAATCTTTTCTTTTGCGTTCTTTGCGAATGTCTCATAGTCATCAGAAAAGCTGTTGTATGCCTTCGCATCCGTCAGAAGAATATTCATTTCTGTATAGTAGTCAGTAGAAAATGCAGAAGAAGGAATGTAAAGATATGTATTGATATAACGATTTGCCAAAGTACTGTTCTCTTTGACCTCATCCAGATATAGAGGTGTATCAATCGTTCCTACGACTTTACATGAATTTGTACTGATGTAATCAGACAGATCATCGTCTGGTCTTGTGAATGTAACAGTGCTGTCCAAAGCAAATCCTTGCTCAAGATCACTGCCGTTCTCAGATAGACATTCATGATTGTTCTCCGGCAGTCTCCCTTGTTTTAATACAAATTGATTGATTGCAGAAGACGCATTATAGGAATGAATCCTGGTGATCATACTGTTGGCATCTGCAGTTGCTGTCACATCGACAAAATATGAAAGCTCAGCATCTGATACCTCTGACAGTTTCTTTACAGCAGTCAGATCTTCCTGATTAAAGCCGTAGTTTGAATAGATTGTTATATCTTTTAAGTTCAGTTCATCATCGTATTTATCTACACTTGCGGACATGACAGAGGATGATGAAGAAACACCGACGAAGAAGGCAACACCAATTGTCACAATGGCAGTCAAGGAGAAAAAGCGCCCTTTCGTGGCGCCAATCATTCTTCGGATGTCTTTCATCATGATCTTATTCATAGATTACCATTCAATATTTGAAATATCTTCCGGATATTCATTTGTTTCTATCGATGATACAAGTCCGCTCTTAATATGAAAGACTTTATCTCCCATCGGGCATAAAGCTAAGTTATGTGTAATGATAATGACTGTCATTCCCTGTTTGCGGCAGGTATCCTGCAGCAGTTTGAGAATCTGCTTGCCAGTTACATAGTCCAATGCACCGGTAGGTTCGTCACACAGCAGGAGCTTTGGATTCTTTGCAAGAGCCCTGGCAATTGCAACTCTCTGCTGTTCTCCTCCTGATAATTGACTTGGGAAGTTATTCATTCTCTCACTTAGTCCAACCTCTTTGAGGACGGTCGCTGGATCGAGAGGATTCTTACAGATCTCAGTTGCCAGTTCTACGTTTTCTAAAGCGGTCAAATTTTGTACTAAGTTATAGAATTGGAAAACAAAACCGATATCATAGCGCCGATAATCGGTCAGCTGCCGTTCTGTCATAGAGTCAATTCTTGTCTGATCAACTGTAATTCTGCCTGATGTACAGGTGTCCATTCCTCCTAAAATATTTAGAATTGTGGATTTTCCAGCACCGGAAGCACCTGCAACAACGACAAATTCACCTTTTTCAATTGAAAAATTGATGCCTGATAAGGCATGAATATCTACTTCTCCGACATGATATATTTTCTTTACATCTTCCAGTTCGATGTAGCTCATATCATAATTTCCTCCGCACCAAGAATCACAGAAATGCTCTGCTGCACTACATCGCTCTCTTTGATATGAAGCTGGCTGCATTCTTTTTCAAATTTAAGGCTTTCAGTAACAGCATCAATCAAAGTAACTGCAGCAATTGAAGACATGACAACGGTAAATTCCGCCGGAACTTTTTTTCTTCTAGAGCTGTAATAAACGCCCAGTGTCTTGATCAGCCAGTTCTTGATCTGTTCCCTATAAACCTGATTTTTAGCAATAAATGACATTCCTGCTCTGTTTTTATTATTGATTTCGACAAACAGCTCAGAAAATCTCTTCAAATCGATATTTACGGTCTCATTTTCGTTTAATAATTCATCAATGTCTGCAGTCCAGCTTATTTTTCCATCGGTGCATTCCAGAAGAGCTTGATTGATATCATTCATAATTGGCTGAACAACTGCATCTAAAAGCCCTTCTTTGTTTTTGAAGTAGCGGTATACATTTCCAGGGGTGATTCCAGCCTTGGCAGCAATTTTTCTCATTGAGGCATTTTCAAATCCCTTGTCATTGAACTCTGTGGATGCGGCTGCCAGAATTTTATTTCTGATATTGTCTTTCAGTATCTGCATATAATCTTCCTTACGATTAATATACATATGTTCATTTTTAATAGCAATGGTATTATTCAAGTTATTCACCAATCATTTTCAACAAAAATACTAATTTGAAAGTTTTCCACATTTTCAAATACTTTTCAAATCAAAACTTATAAAAATAATATGAATAATATGTAAAATGTTGGCTGAGTTAACCGCTCATTTTAATTTATCCACTTTAATTTACTAAAACTCTGTTATTATGACTTTTTTTAGTTAATTAGAACTTGTTAAAAACACTTTTTCCACACGTTATTCACAGACAAAAGTTATTAGTTTTCCACAATTGTGGAAAATGTTGAAAATGCTAAATTATCTTTTAATAAAGCCATATTTTAATGTTAATAATTTGTTGATTGTTATTATTAATCATTAAATATCCACAATTTTTCTGCTTATCCACACTGTTTATAAATTATCCACTTATTTTCCACTATTGAAAGTTGTTGATAACGGTGGAAAACTGGTAAATATGGCTAAATAATCACAGTTTTTAATTGTCTATTATTGTGGATTATTTTTTTCTCCACAAATTCCATATAGATTTTACCTATTTAAGTGTTTAAAATATGGTTACTGGAAAAAGTTTTCCACAATTTAGGGATAGAATTATGACTACGAACAGACAACAATATCTTATTACAGTTTGGAACCAGCTTCTTGAATATCTTCAGAGCAACCGCAACATCGCAACAACGGTCATTGATAATTTTTATGTGCCATGTTCCTTGTACGAACTGACTGAAGAGAAGGCAATTATTGAAGCTCCTAATATTATTTCAAAGGAAGTTGTCCAGGCTGACATTGATATGCTATCTGCTTCTTTTACTGATATTCTTCAGCTAAACCATCCAATCATTGTAGAAATTTATCAAAAATCAGAACTTCCTTCTCAATTTTCTTCAAATACAGTTCTGAATGATCTGAATACGCAGGATTTTGAATCCATGCCAATTCAGAAAGACCGTACTTTTGATAACTTTGTCGTTGGTGACTGCAACCGTGAATCAAGAGCTGCTGCACTGGCCTGTGCTTTATATCCAGGTAAATTCAATCCATTATTTATTTACGGCAACTCAGGACTTGGCAAAACACATTTATTGATGGCAATCGCCAACTATGTGCAGCAGAATGATCCTACAAAGAAGGTCTATTATACTGAATCTATTAAATTTGTAGAAAATGTTGTCAATTCAATCCGTGATAATAAGATTGATGCTTTTAAACAGTATATGTATTCTCTTGACCTTTTATTAGTGGATGATATCCAGTTCTTAGCTGGAAAAGAAAAAAGCCATGAAGTTTTCTTCACTATATATAATGAATTAATTAATAACAGAAAACAGATCTGTATTGCCTCTGACCGGCAGCCAAAAGAAATAAAAGGATTGGAAGACCGTCTTATTTCCCGCTTCTCAAGCGGACTTTCAGTAGGTATTGATTCTCCTGAATTTGAAACTTCTTTAGCTATTCTTCAAATGAAGATCAAGCAGAATGGCTATGGCATCGAAGATGTAGATAAAGAAGGATTGGATTATATCGCCTCAAACTTCTCTGGAAATGTCAGAGATCTGGAAGGTGCCTGGAACAGAGTTCTTTTCTATTCAATTGAATTTCAGAAGGGAGGAGAGCAGATCAAATTTGAAACAGTCATGAATGCTTTAAAGAATCAGGCTGTTGTATCAGATAAGACCGGACTTTCTCCTAAAAAGATCATTAAAACAGTCGCTGATTATTATGGTCTGACCCATCAGCAGATCACCTCTAAGACCAGAACAAAGAATATTGCCAATGCACGTCATATTTCCATCTATTTATGCAGGAAACTGCTTGATATTCCATATATAAAAATAGGTGATGAATTCGGCGGCAGAGATCACAGTACAATCATCAGTGCCTGTGCAAAAGTAGAAAAACAGATCAAGAAAGATTCTGCTTATGCCAATGCAGTTAAAGAAATTGAAAAGCAGCTCTCTGCATAATTTCCAACATTTTATTCCACTATGAATTCACATAAATAAATGATAAAATAATCTAGTATTTAAGCCATTTTAGAAAGTTTTCCACATTATCAACAGTCCTAATAACAATAAGCTTATAAAAAGAATATATATACAGGAGGCAATCTCACATGAACTTTTCAATCGATAAAAATTCTTTCTTCAATGCACTGCAGACCGTTGGACATGCAATCTCTCCAAACTCACCGCAGCCGTCATTAAGAGGAATTTTAATTAATGCAAAAGAAGGACAGCTAGTATTAACTGGATCTGATGCAGATATTTCAATTCAGAAAGTACTGAAATCAGATGACGACAATAAATTGAATATTGTCGAAGAAGGTTCAATTTTAATTGATTCTGTATATTTAATGCAGATTGTTAAAAAACTGGATTCAGACATTATCAATATTGAAATTATTGATGGATCATTAACGAAGTTCTCAGGTTCTTCAGTTGTATTTAAAATCAACGGAATGAATGTAAATGATTATCCTACAATTGATTTCTCAAAACCGATGAATTCAATCAAGATGGATGCCACTGTTTTATCAGATATCATTGATCAGACTACATTTGCTACATCTCCGAAAGAAACTCGCCCTGTATTGACAGGTGTAAATTTCAAGCTTTCTGAAAATCATCTGAACTGCACAGCTACCGATTCCTACAGACTTGCAAAGAAGACGATTGATTTCACTTCTGAATCTAATTTCAATATTACAATTCCTTCAAAGTCACTGAATGAAGTCAGAGGAACAATCTTATTAGCTGCAAAAGAAATTGAATTAGCTCAGAATGATAAGAAAGCTCAGTTCTGGAGTGAAGATATGGTACTTCAGACAAGACTTCTTGATGGAGGATATCCAGAAACAGATCGTTTGATTCCAACTGAATTTAATTATACTTTGAAAATTGGAAGAGAAGACCTGATCCATGCAATTGACAGAACAACATTCATTAAGAATGACAATATGACAATCAACAGACTGCAGTGTTCTAATGAAGAAGTCATCTTAACGAATAAATCTCAGGAAATTGGTGAATCCCATGAAAATCTGAGTGCTGTATTTACAGGTGAACCGTTAGATATTAGTTTCTCAGGTACATATGTCATGGATGCTGCCAAGGCATTAAGAGGCAGTGAAATCAAGATCCAGTTCACTGGTGAAATGAAGCCGTTCATCCTCAGCTGTGAGGAAGATCATACGATCTTACAGCTGGTCCTTCCAGTCAGAACTTATAACTGATTTTAAGAAAAAAACAGAAATTTTCTGTTTTTTTTTACAAATATGAAAAGTTTCAAAAATCATTAAAAAAGTACCTGTTAAAAAGCCTTATTTAAAGGGGTTTAAAATGGGTTCTTTTTTTAGTCAGAAAACGAAGAGAAAATGGGCTTAAATAAAGGGAAAATTGTTATTTTTATGGTATAATTTAATAGGCAATTTTTTACTAAGAAAAGAGGTACGTTTTCCATGGAAAAAATCACGACCGAATACATCACATTACAACAATTTTTAAAATTTGCCGGCATTGCTCAAACAGGCGGTGAAGCAAAGATCATGGTCAAGGAAATAGAAATTTTTGTAAATGGTGAAAAGGAAAATAGAAGAGGAAGAAAACTATATCCTGGTGATACCGTCAAGGTCGATGGAAAAACGTTTGTTGTATCCTGATGATTGTAAAAAATTTAAAGTTAAGAAATTTTCGAAATTATGAAAAGGCAGAAATTCAATTCAATCCTAAGATGAATTTAATTACTGGAAAAAATGCCCAGGGGAAAACTAATTTATTAGAGAGTCTTGTCTATCTTTCTTTAACAAGAAGCCACCGCATCTCTGATGATCGAAAATTAATAAAAGAAGGAGCACCGTTCGCAGATATTCAATGTCTGTATGAAGATGATCTTGATAGAGAATTGGAAGCTGTTATTCATCCGAAAGGAAAAACGCTTTTAGTTAGAAAGCAGCCAATGAAAAGAAGCTCTGAATTTATTGGACTTCTGAATGTTGTATTATTTGCGCCGGATGATCTAAGTTTGTTTAATGATGCGCCAAGAGAAAGAAGAAGAATCATGAATCAGGAGATTACAAAAATCTCTACAAAATATCTTCTTTCTTTGAATCAATATCAAAATTATTTAAAAGACAGAAATATACTTTTAAAAAGTATGAAGATTGATCAGACACTGCTGGACACATTAGATGAACAGATGGCACAGGCTCAAGTAAATGTGATTCGCATGAGAAAAGATTTTGAGGAAAAAATAAGAGAAGTTCTTCCACAGAAATATATCGATCTTGCAGAGGATGACCCTAAGGTAAATGTGAGTTATCACTGCTGCTTAGAGAGCATTCCTGATCAAGATGAAGAATTATTCCAGGCACTTCTTAAGATGCATCACAGTGCAAGAGAAAAGGACCTTGAATATCATGTGACAACAGCAGGCTGTCATCATGATGACTTAGTCTTTGAAATGAATGGTGCAAACTTGATCAATACAGCCAGTCAGGGACAGAAGAGAATGGTAATGCTGGCATTTAAATTAAGTTTGCTGAGTTATATCGAAGAAGAAACAGAAAAGAGACCAGTTCTTCTTCTTGATGATGTCTTAAGTGAATTGGATTATCAAAGACAGAAGAAGTTATTGGAAATGGTTAAATCACCATATCAGTGTGTTATTACAGCAACAGAAGTACCAGAGTTTTTAAAGCATCAGGATATGAGTGAATTCCATATAGAAAATGGAACAATCACACAGATTACAGGAGGCAGCAAATGAGTGAAGAAAAAGATGAAACAAAAGTCATCACGACGGAAGATGGAACAGAAGCCGTTATCGGCGGTGTTTTAGATGCCAAGGTAACAAAAGAATATGATGACTCTGAAATCCAGGTATTGGATGGACTGGAAGCAGTTCGTAAGAGACCTGGCATGTATATCGCATCTACATCCTCAAAGGGACTTCACCATTTGGTATGGGAAATTGTAGATAACGGAATTGATGAAGCAATGGCAGGATATGCAACAACTGTTACTGTTACCATCGATAAAGATAATATCGTACAGGTCGAAGATGATGGGCGTGGTATGCCTGTAGGCATCAACACTAAGACTGGTAAGTCTACCATTGAGACAATCTTTACTGTGCTTCATGCCGGCGGCAAATTCGGCGGCGGTGCGTATAAGATTTCCGGCGGTCTGCATGGAGTCGGTGCATCTGTTGTTAATGCATTGTCCAGCTGGATGGAAGTCAGAGTATTCCATGAAGGAAAAATCTATTTCATTCGTTTTGAAAACGGCGGACATGCAGCAGAACCATTAAAAGTCATTGGAGACTGTGATCCTAATAGACATGGATCGATTGTTACATTCAAGGCAGATCCAACCATCTTCCAGGAAACAACTGTTTATGATCACGATACAATCCGTGACCGATTAAGACAGCTGGCTTTCCTGAATAAGGGAATTCGTCTTGTCTTCCATGATGAGCGTATGGAAGAAGGACACCAGGATCATAACTTCTTATTTGAAGGCGGCTTAAAAGAATATGTTGCCTATCTGAATAAGAGCAGAACAGTAGTACATCAGGATATCATTTATGCGGAAGGATATGAGAGTGATATTCAGATAGAAGTGGCTATGCAGTACAATGATGGATACAATCCTGCTGTTTATACTTTCTGCAACAATATCAATACCGTTGAAGGCGGAACACATGAAGAAGGCTTCCGTTCTGCTTTGGGACGTATTATTAACAAATATGCAAGAGACAATGGATTCCTGAAAGAAAAGGATGAGAACTTAACAGCAGATGACTGCCGTGAAGGCATTACTGCTGTCATTTCCGTCAAGCATCCAGATCCACAGTACGAAGGACAGACAAAGACAAAGCTCGGAAACTCTGAAGTACGTAAGATTGTTTCTGATATTTTCGGCTCGCAGCTGGAAAGATTTCTGCTTGAAAATCCAGATCAGGCAAAAGCTATCATGGAAAAGGCAACCGTAGCTTCTCAGGCACGTATGGCTGCCAAGAAGGCAAGAGAACTGACCAGAAGAAAGAGTGCGCTTGAAGTATCTTCTTTACCAGGAAAACTGGCAGACTGCTCCTCCAAGGATGCAAGCATCTGTGAAATCTATATCGTCGAGGGAGATTCTGCCGGCGGCTCCGCAAAGCAGGGCAGAGATTCTCACTTTCAGGCTATTCTTCCATTAAGAGGAAAGATTCTGAACGTCGAGAAGGCAAGACAGGCCAGAGCGTTTGAAAACAACGAGATCAGATCCATGATTACAGCTTTTGGCTGCGGCATTCTGGATGAAATAGATACATCGAAGCTCCGTTACAACAAGATCGTCATTATGACCGATGCCGATGTTGATGGTGCTCATATCAGAATTCTGCTCCTTACATTCTTCTACCGTTACATGAGAGAGATCATCGAAGATGGTCATGTCTACATTGCACAGCCGCCTCTGTATAAAGTCCAGAAGGGCAATGCAGTGAAGTATGCGTACACCGAAGAAATGATGACAAAAGTCAGAGCAGAAATGGGAGACAGACTTGCCATCCAGAGATATAAAGGATTAGGTGAAATGAATCCGGAACAGCTTTGGGAGACAACAATGGATCCAGCCAACAGAACACTGATCAGAGTCAGTCTGGATGATGCAGAAAAAGCAGATGAATACTTCTCCATCTTTATGGGTGATGAAGTAGAACCTAGAAAAGACTATATTATTGAAAATGCGAAATTCGCAGAACTGGATATCTAAGGAAGGAGGAACTAAATGGCAAACGACGATTTTATGGAATTTGATGAGTCAAAATTCGACCCAGGTCATATTACAGAACAAAATCTGACCGAAGAAATGAAGCGTGACTTCATTGACTATTCGATGTCAGTCATAGCAGCCAGAGCTCTTCCTGATGTACGTGATGGCTTAAAGCCGGTACAGAGAAGAATCCTTTATGCAATGAATGAAATGAACAATACGCCTGATAAGCCATACCGTAAGTGTGCACGTATTGTTGGTGATACCATGGGTAAATATCATCCTCATGGTGACTCTTCCATCTATGGTGCATTGGTCTACATGGCGCAGGGATGGAATATGCGTGAGATATTGATCGATGGCCATGGAAACTTTGGTTCTATGGATGGTGACGGTGCCGCTGCCATGCGTTATACCGAAGCGAGAATGTCCAAGCTCGCAATGGAAATGCTGCGCGATCTGGATAAAGAAACTGTCGATATGACACCGAACTATGACGGTGAAGAAGAGGAACCAAATGTTCTTCCTTCCCGTTTTCCAAACCTGATTGTCAATGGTGCAATGGGAATTGCCGTCGGTATGGCAACAAATACGGCACCGCACAACTTATCTGAAACAATCGACGGTGTATTGGCACTGATGGACAATCCTGATATTACAGCCACAGAAATGATGCAGTATATCAAGGGACCTGACTTTCCTACCGGTGGATATATTTTAGGAAGATCCGGCATCCGCAGAGCAATGGAAACAGGTAAGGGAACCATTGTAATGCGTGCCAAGACCAAGATAGAAGATATGGCCAACGGCAAGAAGAGAATTGTCGTCTATGAGATTCCTTATATGGTCAACAAGGCTGCTATGGTCGAAAGAATAGCTCAGCTTGCCCGTGATAAACAGATAGAAGGCATTACTGACCTGCGCGATGAAAGTAACATGAAGGGCATCCGTGTCGTCATGGAACTGAAGAAGGACGCTCAGCCTGATGTTATTCTGAATCAGCTGTATCGGATGTCTCCGCTGCAGTCCAATTTTGGCGTCAACAATGTCGTCTTATTCGGCAAGACACCGCATCAGGCAACTTTGAAGGAAATGCTGCAGGGATATCTGGACCACCAGATTGAAGTCATTACCAGAAGAACACAGTATGAACTCAAGAAAGCACAGGACAGAGCACACATCCTGGAAGGATTGAGAATTGCGGTAGATAATCTTGATGCAATTATTCATACGATCCGTGATTCTGCTGATGCCAACGAAGCAATGCCTCGTTTGATGGAAGGCTTCGGACTGGATGAAATCCAGGCAAAGGCAATTCTGGACATGCAGTTCAGAAGACTGACAGGTCTGGAACGTGAAAAAATTGAAAATGAATATCAGGATCTTTTAGTAAAGATTGCTGACTACAAGGATATCCTGGCACATCATGAAAGAATCATGCAGATCATCCGTGATGAGCTGACTGTGATCAAGGATAAATACGGCAATCCAAGATTGTCTGAGATCATTGATGCTCCGGCTGAAATGGAAGATGAAGATCTGATTCCTGTCCAGCATGTCATTATTTCTCTGTCCACCAACGGATATATCAAGAGAATTACATCTGACAGCTACCACGTACAGAACCGCGGCGGCAAGGGCATCAAGGGTATGGAACTGAACAAAGATGATGAAATCGACCAGTTCATCAACCTTTCTACTCATGATCACTTATTGTTCTTTACAGATCAGGGAAGAGTCTTCAGAGTCAAGGGATACAATGTTCCGGAATTCTCCAGAACATCCAAGGGACTTCCAGTCATCAATCTGATTGCGATTGACAAGAATGAAAAGGTCAAGGCAATGGTCCCATATTCTGAAGAAAATGACGGCGATGCCAAATTCATGTTCTTTGTCACTAAGAAGGGCCTGATCAAGAGAACAAGCTTGAGTGAGTTTGAAAACATCAACCGCAATGGTAAGATTGCCATCAAGCTCAATGAAGGCGATGAATTAGCCTTTGCAAAGGGCACAACCGGTGAAGATGAGATCATCATTGCTGGTTCCAACGGCAAGGTAGTCCGCTTCAAGGAAGATACGATCCGTCCGCTTGGCCGTACAGCCCGCGGTGTCAAGGGTTTCAATGTTGACGGTGGCTATGTCATCGGCATGGCAACGAACAAGGAAGGCAAGTATATCCTGACCATTACAGAAAATGGATACGGAAAGAAATCTTCGCTGGATGATTATCGGATCACTGCCCGCGGCGGCAAGGGAGTCAAGACAGTCAACATTACTGACAAGACTGGAAACTTAGTATGTATGAGGTCAGTCGAAGGAAATGAAGACTGTATGATCATGACCGACAACGGCATCATGATCCGTATCTCTCTGGAACAGGTCTCTGTCTATGGAAGAGGAGCACAGGGTGTTCGCGTCATTTCAGTCAAGGATGACACAAAGGTCTCTGCCGTTTCCATTATTGAGCCAGAACCAGAAGAACCAATCGATGCAGTATCGGATACAGATAACATTTCTGCAGATGAAGATGATGAAGAAGTCAAACCTTCTGCAGAGAATGAAGATACAGATATCTAAAAAAAAGATATGGCTGAAAGGTCATATCTTTTTACATGCGAGCATGAAATTGTGCAGACGAAACTATTTATTTAGCATTTATGATTTCTCAGTATTCATCGGCAGATACAGCATATCAACATGCATGCATAAAACAAAAAATTCCCCATCTAGATGAGGAATTAAAGTGAATGAATTTCAAAAATAAATTTACTTTTTCTTGGCAGCAGGTTTCTTGACAGGCTTTGCAGCAGCTTTCTTGGCACCCTTATTTTTCTTCATATCAGCAACAATCAGATCACTGATATAAGCCTTGACGCCGCTTTTCTTTTCAAGCCAGTTGATGATGTCTGTTTCGCTGTTGATGCTGAAGCGAACAGAGAAGGAACGATAGTTGTTACGGTTGTAGTTGTTGTTGTATTGTAGCTTGTGCCGATACTGTGTCTTCTTTGCCATGATAATGATTTACCCCCAATGTTTATAACATTAATAATATAGCATGTTTTTACTTATTTGTGGACATTGTCTAATTATATTTTTACATATTATTCATTATTATGAGAATACTTGACATTTGATATTCACAATGATTTAATTTCAAGTAGAAATCGAAGAAAAAGGAATAGTAGCTTATCTCTGTAATATCAGAAAGACAGCGGCTGATGAGAGCTGTCACAGAAAAGAGTGAATCCACCTTTGAGTGAAACTAACACTTTCCGGAGCGACCGTTATCCGCAACAATGAAGAGGTATATTGTTTCACGTGAAACAATATACAATAAGGGTGGCACCGCGATGACATCGTCCCTTGATTGGATGATGTTTTTTATTTATCTGAAAGGAGATAAATCATGATTGACATTAAATTGATCCGTGAAAATCCTGAAATTGTTAAAGAAAATATCAAGAAGAAGTTCCAGGACGAAAAACTGCCTTTAG
>CAYLQV010000012.1:0-71994 GCA_964385925.1 uncultured Galactobacillus sp.
TTCTATTATATGTCAGCTGTCTATCTGTCAACCACACGATTGTTTACTGTTAGATATAATAATTGACGTTTCCATTCTTTTTTCACCTCCGTCACCTTCCTAAAGAAGGCGAGGAGTGAAACGGAGCGCCCAAATTTTTCCCTGCTGTCAAGCCCAAAAGAAAAAAACACTCATACTTTTGTATGAATGTTTTCTCTCACTGGTTTCTTAACTTAATGACATTGCACAATTAAGCGGTTCTTTTTATTTGATGTTAGTTTCCCCGTTTGTCAGGATATAGCGGATGAGTGATGCATTAAAACTATCAATCGAATCAGTTACGATGACAGCTTCGTTCAATTTGGCAAACTGACAAGGCCGGATCAAATTGAACTTGGTACTGTCCGTAACGACATACGGTGTTTTGGTATGGTGAATCGCAGAGGATTTCGTTTCCGCTTCCAATTCATTGGACGTCGAGAATCCGAACTGTTCATGGATGCCGTTGGTGCCGATGAACGCAGTATCAAAATATAGATCATTGAGCTGCGCCAGAGCCTGCTTGCCGGTGATTGCTTCCGTCGACCAGTAAAGGCTTCCGCCAAGTACGATTGTACTGATTCCTCGCTGACCAAGGATGGAAAGCTGAGGAATACCTGGCGTGACGACAGTGATATTCTTGGCAGTAATATACTTGATCATTTCACAGGTCGTGCTGCCGGCATCCAGATAGACCATCTGATTGTCATGGATCAGCTTTGCAGCACAGTAGGCAACCTGCTTTTTCTGTTCTTTCTGGGTCTCCGCCTTAAATGCCATGGCCGGTTCAATATACTGTGCTTCATTGAACTTAGCACCACCATGAAAGCGGGTAAGCAGATGAAGATCATCCATTTCCTGAAGATCTCGGCGGATGGTTGCTTCCGAAGCTCCTAACTGCTGGCACAGTTCTGCGACTGTAATTGAGCGATTCTCTTTTGCTATTGTCATGATTTCATTCCATCGTGCCTGCTTCATATATTCCTCCTAATTCTATTCCTATTATAACAATCATTTATGATGATTGAAACGATAAAATTGAATGATTAAGTGATTGAAAACGGTGAGCATGTGAGTGAATTGATGATAAAAGTATTGAAAGCGCATACAACTAGGGCTAAAACAGAAGCAGAAAGGGGAGCTTGAATGATCTATACAGTAACGTTCAATCCATCGCTGGATTACATCGTAAGAGTCAAAGATTTTAAGACCGGTGAAGTAAATCGTACTTATTACGAGCAGATCCTTGGAGGTGGCAAAGGAGTCAATGTATCAATCGTATTAGGAAACATGGGGCATGAAAGCACCACCTTAGGCTTTACAGGTGGGTTTACAGGGGACGCTCTGAAACAGCTTTTATGGAAACAAGGCGTCAAGACAGATTTCATTGAAGTAAAAGAAGGTTTTACAAGAATCAACGTCAAGATGAAGTCTGATCAGGAAACGGAGATCAACGGCCAGGGTCCAAAGATCACACAGGAAAATGTGGATACTTTATTCGCTAAGCTGGATGATCTGCAGGATGGTGACATTCTTGTCATCAGCGGAAGTATTCCCAACACACTGCCGGACGATATGTATGAGCGCATTATGGAACGTCTGCAGGGGAAGAAAATTGAAATCATTGTCGATGCGACAAGAGATCTGCTGGTGAATGTACTGAAGTATCATCCATATCTGATCAAGCCAAACAATCATGAACTTGGTGAAATATTCAATACAGATCTGAACACAAGAAAAGAAGTTATCCCCTTTGCTAAGAAGCTTCAGGAAATGGGAGCTAGGAATGTTTTGATTTCCATGGCTGGAGAAGGCGCAGTCTTTATTTCCGAAACGGGGGCAGTCATGGAGAGCGAAGCACCGAAAGGAAAAGTCATAAATTCTGTTGGTGCCGGTGATTCAATGGTCGCAGGATTTATCACTGGAATGATCGAGTCAAATGATTATGAGAAGGCGTTCCGTATGGGAATCTGTACGGGGAGTGCAAGTGCCTTCTCAGAAAACTTAGCTACAAGGGATGAAGTCAAAGCTTTATTAGAAAAACTGCCGAAGAAAGAGGAGGCATAAGAGGGAAAATGAAAATATCTGAATTGTTGAGACCAGAAGCGGTGAAGCTTCATGCATCAGCAGCTGATAAGAATGATGCAATCAATCAGCTGATCGACCTTCATTACACAGCTGGTAACGTGACCGATAAAGAAGTATTTAAAAAAGCTATCTTAGCTCGTGAAGAAGAAGGCACAACAGGAATGGGCAATGGAATTGCGATTCCACATGCAAGAACAAGTGCAGTTGCACATGCAGGCCTTGCGGCTCTGACTGTTCCGAACGGTGTTGACTTCAAGTCTGAAGACGGTACAAAGAGCAGTCTTCTGTTCATGATTGCTGCACCGGAGAACTCCAATAATTTATATCTGGAAGTATTAAGCAAGCTGGCAACACTGTTGATTGATGACAGTTTCGTTGCAAAACTGACTTCCGCTGAAACAACAAATGAATTCTTAGCAGCGATTGATGATGCTGAGAAGGCAAAGGATACAGAAAGTGCATCTGCCGCACCTAGCGGCATGCCAAGGATCTTAGCAGTCACTGCATGTCCTACAGGCATTGCACATACATACATGGCTGCGGAGAATCTGGAAAAGAAAGCTAAGGAAATGGGTATTGTTCTCAAGGCTGAGACACAGGGTTCTGTCGGTGCAAAGAATGTTTTGACAGCTGCTGAAATTGCAAATGCTGAAGGTATCATTATTGCAGCAGATAAGAATATTGAACTGAGCCGTTTTGAAGGAAAGCCTGTCTATCAGACTTCTGTATCAAAGGGTATCAATGATCCAGAAGGATTGATCAACAAGATTCTGAACAATGAAGCTCCAGTATGCCATGTTGACGGCGCAAAGAAAGTATCAGTAAGCTCCGATGAACAGGATTCTGTATGGCACATCATCTACAAGCATCTGATGAATGGTGTATCACACATGCTTCCATTCGTTGTCGGCGGCGGTATTCTGATTGCATTGGCATTCTTAGTTGATAACCAGGCAGTTGGTACCAGCAACTTCGGTATGGGAACACCTCTTGCAGCTTTCTTCAAGACAGTCGGCGGCGCGGCCTTTGGCTTCATGCTGCCTATCTTGTCAGGCTACATTGCTATGTCCATTGCTGACCGTCCAGGTCTGGCTGTTGGTTTCGTCGGCGGTGCTATTGCTTCTGCCGGCTACAACTTCATCGCTCTTGCTGATCCTACCGCAGCGGTCGTAAGTTCAGGTTTCTTAGGCGCCCTGCTTGCAGGTTTTGCCGGCGGCTATATCACCAAGGGATTAGAAAAACTGTTTGATAAGCTTCCTGCAGCTCTAGAAGGCATCAAGCCTGTTCTGCTGTATCCTTTGATTGGTATCTTCCTGATTGGTCTTGTCATGTTCGCAGTCAACCCGTTGATGGGAGCTATCAACACAGGCTTATCCAACTGGCTGAGCGGCCTTGGCACAACAAACTTAGTCGTTCTTGGCGCCGTTGTCGGCGGTATGATGTCTGTTGATATGGGCGGTCCAGTCAACAAGGCTTCCTATGTATTTGGTACTGCTATGCTTGCGGCTGGAACACAGGTCGGTCAGGTCATCATGGCTTCTGTCATGGTCGGAGGTATGGTTCCACCACTGGTCATTGCACTTTCCACAACAATCTTCAAGAATAAGTGGACAAAAGCTGAACGCAACAGCGGTCTTGTCAACTACATCATGGGTCTTTCCTTCATCTCTGAAGGCGCAATCCCATTCGCAGCTTCTGATCCATTAAGAGTTCTTCCATCCTGCATCATCGGTTCTGCTGTTGCCGGTGCATTATCTGCAGCATTTGGATGTACATCACCAGCTCCTCATGGCGGCTTCTGGGTCATCGGCATCATCGGCAATCCATTGATGTATGTTGTTGCACTGCTTGCAGGTTCTGTAATAGGTGCTCTCATTCTCAGCATGCTGAAGAAGAAGCTTTCACCAGAAGAATCTGGTTTAAATAAGTAATTGAAAATCATGAAGGAATGTCTGCTTCGGCGGGCATTCTTTTTTTGTTTTAAGTAGGTGGTCAGATCAAGCCATCCTAAGATATAATGGAATCTGTAATAATGCTCATATGATCGGGGGATGAATATGAATACAGACACAGAGACGGTTCAATCTGATCCATCAGCTGAGGGAACAGTGCCTGCTGAAGAGATAAAAAAATCGAAAAAGAACAATAAAAAACAGAAGGAGAAAAATTCCATCGGTGCAGCTCTGCGTCTGATCAGAAAAAATTTCTTCGGCTTCTTTTGGTTTGAAGTCCTGTATAAGCTTCTGACTTTCAGCATTACGATTCCATTGATCAGGAAAGTCTCTTCTGCCGTACTTTATTTCAACGGCATCTCAAATATTACCAACGATAATTTCTTAGGTATGCTGAAGCATCCCGCTACTTGGATTGGGATGCTCGTGTCTGTTTATATTTTAGGTGTGATGATCTCTATTGAGTTTTCTGGAATTTTCGCAGGTCTTCATGCCGCTGACTGCGGTAAAAAGATCAGTGCAGGTGAGATGTTTGCCAATGGTCTTGCCAGCTGCACCTCAGTGTTCAATATCAAGAACTGGATGTACCTTGTCTTCGTTATTATTGTGATGCCGATGGCAAGTATTGCTGAAACAGCAACACTGACACAGAGCTTTACGATTCCAGGTTTTATCCTGGAAGGCATCAATGAAAAATGGTATTTACAGGTCTTTTACTATGGAGGGACAGCTGCACTGATGTATCTTGTCCTGCGCTGGATCTATGCAATTCCTGATATGAATATCATGCACCGCAGTTTTAGCAAAGCAGCTGCTGAAAGCAGCAGCCTGATGCATAAGCATATCTGGAAGGGTGTTTTTGCAGTCCTAGTCTGCTATCTTGTTCTTTTTCTGATTTTCGGCATCTTAGCTTTGGCTATTATCTGCGGTGCTGCTGCTGTAATTGTCTGGCTTGATCCCGGTGTCAATGTCAGCAGTGTCTTTGAACCGATTGTGATATCTGATGTTGTCATTGTATATATATTAACAATTGTTATGACACTGCCGCTGCTGTTCAGCCGGGTATATATCGGTTACGAAAGGCAGATGAAGGAACATAGTACGGTATTGCCGGAATATGTCAGACCAAAGACATGGCTGACTGAGAATAAATGGGTGAAGATTGGACTGACTGCATGTCTTGCGGCGGGAGTTTTCTTTTTTATGCCGGCAAGATATCAGGAAGTCAAGCTGCTGCTGACCAATGCAGCAGGACAGACTATGGTCATGGCACATCGCGGCGATTCGGTAGATGCACCAGAGAATACACTGCCTGCTTTTCAGGCGGCAATTGATCACGGTGCAGACGCAGCTGAAATGGATGTACAGATGACAAAGGATGGAACAATTGTTGTCATGCATGACAGTTCCATTGACCGCACATCGACAGGAAGCGGCAATATCTGGGAAGTTACGTATGATGAGATCAAAAATCTGGATAATGGATCATTCTTCAGCCCGGAATTTTCAGATACAAGAATTCCAACTTTAGATCAGGTCATCAAGCTGTGCAAGGGAAAACTCTATTTGAATATTGAGATCAAACGCACCGGTCATGATGATGGTATCGAACAAAAAGTCATAGATATTATCAAAGAAAATCAGTTTCAGCAACATTGCGACATTACTTCGATGGACTATAATACACTGGTCACAGTAAAAAACATTGATCCGACAATAAAAACTGTATACACAACGACAGTTGCATTAGGAAATGTTGAAGATCTGAAGGCATCGGATGCTTTCAGCGTAGAGGGCACTTTTGTCAATCAGTCGTTCATGCGAGGCATGCGTCAGAACGGCAAGGAAGTTTATGTGTGGACAATCAATGATGAAGGGGAGATGCAGACCATGATCAATATGGGCGTCAATGCAATCATCACCAACGATCCTGTTACGTGCAGAACTCTGGTTGATAGTGACGATGAAAAGGGCGTTTTGGGTGTGTTGAACCGTCTAAAGACGGGAATTTTAGGTGCTTAATAGAAACAGGCGATAAGGATGAAGAAACTGGATGAATGTCATACATACGAGGAGATTGCACCTGATACCTATCGGATCGAAGAACTCGGATTTGTAAACTGTTACCTGATGGTCGGAAAGAAACAGGCACTTTTAATTGATGCTGGATGCGGTGCCGGTTACCTCAAAGGGTGCATCAGTGAGCTGACTCATCTGCCGGTAATCCTGACTGCAACTCATCGGCATCCTGACCATATCGGCGGTGCCTGGCAGTTTGGCAGCTATTATGCTTCGCAGAAAGACTGTACACCAATCTATGACCTGATGTGCATGCGGTTCATCAGCGGCAAAATGGTCAAGGGAAGCGGCGGTACAGTGACCTGTCATCCGTCTTTCTTTTCCCATACATCCGTTAAGAAGCTGGAGGAGCAGAAATCCTTTGATCTCGGCGGCCGGATCATTACTTTCAGAAATGTACCTGGGCATACCAGAGGTTCAGTAGTTTTCTTTGATGAAGAAAGAAAAATGATGTTTACCGGTGATGACGCAAATCCATATATGTGGATGCAGCTGCCGGGATGTACAACGGTGCAGGAATGGTTGAACAGCGCGTGTGTGATCAGAGAATATCTGCGGCAGGGATATACTGCCTTTTATGGTCATGGGGATGGCCGTCAAAGTGAACAGCAGGTGGATGCACTCATTGCACTTGGACAGCAGGTCATCCAAATGGCAAAGGCAGACAGACTGCCGAAAGGCAAGCATATCTATCCTTCGGACGATGCAGTTCCGAACCTTTACTACAATGCAAAAAATATACTGCTCCATTGATCCATGGTCTATCGTCTGCAGGTTTCTGGTATGATTACTGATATGAATAAAAATGTGATCTATCAGAAGAAAACAGAATTTGGACTTCTGCAGGTTGCAGATCTGGAAGACAGGCGTCTTCTTCTCTGCAGCCATCATATTGAATCAGCAGTATATACAGTCCCTGGCAGAGAAAATGAGCTTGTTTTCCCGTACATGCAGAGTTTTTCTTACGCCTTTGCTGCCCGTCCTGCTATTAAAAAGACTCTTTTGATCGGCGGCGGTGCTTTTTCCTATCCTCGGTATTATCTGACCGAATATCCTGACTGCACCATTGATGTCATCGAGATCAGCCCGGATGTTCTGGCTGCCGATGAGCAGTATTTCGGCCTGGATCAAGTGAAAAATGATCGGATGCGCATCATCATGGAAGACGGGTTTTCGTATCTGCAAAGGACAGAGGAAACGTATGATTTGATTATCAATGATGCTTTTACCGGCGGAAAACACGAGGGAAGAGATGAAGAAAGCTGCCGTCTCATCCAGCTGCATTTAAACAGTCACGGAATTTATATGGTTAATTCTGCATCTGCTGTAAAAGGCCCTTATTCCGCAGAATACCGCCATTTTTCCAATGTCATGAAGAAAGTATTCCAGCATACTGCCTTCCTGCAGTGTGAAGAAGACCGGAGCCTTTTTGAAAAACAGAACCTTCTTCTGATCGGATCAGAGGATTCTCTGCTGTAGGAGTGGATATTTTAATAGTTCTGCTATAAAATAGTATTACTTTTGAGAAGGGGATAACTTTACATGGCTAAGAAAAAGAAACTGTCAAAAGAAGAACTGAAAGCTGAGAATAATAAACTGCGTCAGGAAGTACGTGCCAAGAACGCAGGTTCAACAGAAGATTCAGAGAGAATTGTAAACAGCTTGAAGAAAGAGAACATCATTGCATATGCATTGATCCTTCTGCTGCCGATTGTCGGGGTATGGTGGCTCTGGCATAAGAGAGAAACATTGAAGCTCAACAATGCATCAATGCTTTTATGGACAGGTATCGGCATTATCATCCTGGTAGAACAGGTCATGCTGATCTGGCAGTACCTTGGATACTAAAAAATACACTCTGCGTGTATTTTTTTGTATTATATGACTCGTTGTTAGCAAAGAAAATCAAGATGAGGTATAATAAAACTAGATAAGTTCAATTATATTGGAGGCTTTTATGGTGACAAAACATGCCTACTGGATTCATCATGCATATAAAACTGATGAAACGATCAGCGGATATATCTTTCTGCCGAAATGTGACTGCTCTGACTGTGGATATACTTCTACTATGGAAAAGAAAGTATGTCCAAGCTGTGGTTCCATCATGGACCGTACTGCACCGAAAGATGCAATGGTCGAAGATGTCATAAAAGAGTGATCTATCACTTTTTTATTAGGGGTAAAAATGCAGAATAAGACCATCACAATCAACGCTGAAAGAAATGTCACATTAACTTGTTATCTTCAAGGGACAGGGGAAGGTTTTGGACATCTGACGAAACGTCCAGCTGTTTTAATTATGCCAGGCGGCGGATATACACACTGCAGTCAGAGAGAAGCTGATCCTGTTGCCTTTGGCTTTATGAAAGCAGGATATCAAGCTTTTATTCTCCGCTATACATGCATCGACTTAGGTGCCTGGCCGCTGCCGCTGCAGGATTACGCAGAAGCTGTAAAGATCATTGAAAGTCATTGTGAAGAATGGCAGATCGACATTCATCAGCTTGTGTCTGTCGGTTTCTCTGCAGGCGGACATCTTGCCTGTGCCGGAGCACTGCTGACACCATATCGGCCGAAGGCATTGATCCTTGGCTATGCTCTGCTGACAGATGAGATTAAAAGATATGTTCCTGAGTGCCCGTCATTGATAGAACATGTTGATGAACATACACCACCGTCATTTCTGTTTGCAACAGCGAATGATGCTTCTGTATCAGTTCAGAATACGCTTCAGTTTGCATCTGCTCTGGCAGAACATGCAGTCATGTATGAATGCCATATCTATCCCTATGGGAAACATGGATACAGTACAGCAGACAGCTGTGTTCAGAAGGATCAGGATCCTTTGTACAGCACGGTCAAGAACTGGCTGCCAGACAGTATCCTGTTCTGCAAAGAAGTCTTTGACCCGGAGCACCGCACGCCAGCCTTTTAATTGATAGTTAGATCAAAACAGATTCACGAATGCTGAGTTTTATACGATAATAGGAAGAGAGATATCTCAAGGAGAACATCATTATGCTATTTAAAGTTGCACGCGAAAATGAAACAACGTATTATGTTCCAGAACATATCAGAAAGATCTCAATCTCTCCGATGTACGGTCATGAAGACAGTTTTGATGTTGCCTTCTATATTGACAACACAATGGAAATTGTCAAAGTCTTCAACAGCTTCGATGACGCTGAAGTATTTGTGCAGAAAGTCTATAAGATGATGAATCAGAAAGAGCTGCCAGACATCGTAGATCTTCGCAGTATAAATTAATCGGTTTACTATAGTTTTCTTGATTTACATCCTGCTTTTTTTTCGACAAATGCATGAATTATAACTTGGCATTTATATTGCCGTGTTATAAAATGTTTTTACGTTGAAGTGATTCTAACAGAAAAGAGGTACTATGGTCCAGGTCACACTTCTCTATCAGGAAAACGATCCGTATTGTCACCAGGCACAGGAGGCGTTGGAACACCTGCGCATGGAGGAAGAATTCCAGGAACTGCAGATGATCTTAATTGATGTTAAGGATGATCATAAGGATTATCCAAAACTGCCGGTTGTTCTGCTGAACAATGATAAGATCTATGAAGCTGAAGACGGTGAGAACTACCAGACGTGCAAAGAAAAACTCCGCAAAGCATTGATTGAACGATAAGCTGACAATGTCAGCTTTTTTCGTGCGAATGCATGTCATAACGGAATCAATGGAAAAATATGCTTTAGAAATGTAAAATAGAAGAAGAAAGAAGGAATAACAATGTCAGACAATTATATTGATGAAGAAACAGTAAAAATGGCTGCTTACTGTCTATCCTGTCCAGTCCCAAGATGTGAGAATGGGTGCCCGGTAGGAAATCAAATTCGCGATTTTATAAAAAACATCAAGGAAAGCGATGTGCAGAAGAGTGCTGAGACTTTATATCAAGTCAATCCATTCCCTCAGCTGACATGCCGTTTATGCGATTATGCCAGACAGTGCCAGGGACATTGTGTCCGCGGCATCAAGGGAGAACCTGTTGCTGTCCATAAAATTGAAAAGTTCATTTCTGATTCTGTCAAAAAAACATATCAAGCAGGAGAAGACAATGGCAGGACTGTTGCAATGATCGGAGCAGGTGTTGCTTCATTAGCGGCGGCTGTTGATCTGCGCCAGGCAGGGTATCAGGTGGATATCTATGATAAGCTTGACCGCATCGGCGGAGCAATTTATTCTGGAATCCCTTCTTATCGCTTTGATAAGAAATATCTTGATGAGATCTATCAGGATGAACTGGATCTTGGGGTCAAGTTCCATTTGAACTGTGAGATTGGCAGAGATGTTACACTGCAGGAACTGCAGGAAAAATATGACCGTGTCATTGTCAATATCGGTGCACAGGTCGAAAAAAAATATGGTCTGTCAGGCGATGGCTGTGAAGCGGGACTGTCACTGCTGTATCATTTGAATGTTCAGCATGAGGAAGACAAGTACAAGCAGAAGTATCATAGTGCTGTTGTCTGGGGCGGAGGCAATGTTGCCATGGACTGTGCAAGATCACTAGTCAGGATCTTAGGCGAAGTGACGGTCATCTACCGCCGCTCTCAGAAGGAAATGCCGGCAAACCAGATTGAGATTGAAGAAGCAAAGAAAGAAGGCGTAAAATTTGCTTTCTTAGAAAATATCAAGGAGCTCCGTCTGGACGCTGCTGGGAAAGTCGTAGGTGCACACTGTATCAAGATGCATCTTGGCGAACCAGATGCCTCCGGAAGAGCACGGCCAATTGAAACAGAAGGATCAGATTATGAGATTCTATGTGAACTTGTCGTACCGGCTATTGGTCAGTCGGTCAGCTATGCGGAGCTTGATTCATCACTGGACAAGAAGGAAGGTGTCCATCTTTCAACGATGGAGCATGTCTATATTGGCGGGGATGCTTACTTAGGTCCAATGACAGTCGCCGCATGCATCAAAGACGGCAGAGAAACTGCTGCTGAAGTAATGAAATCATTCTAAGGGGATTGCAATGACTGGAATTATTATCTTTTTCGTAATCAGCTATGTAGCTGGAATCCTGTCTCTTCTCTATGGGAAGAAAATGGTCAATGTCCTGCTGGCTGTCTATGCTTTCTGCGGTGTCTACCGTTTTGTCCTGACGCACTATCCATCTGATCAGTATGTATTCTGGATTGCTATCGGTGCCGGCGTCTTGGCAATTGTATTGGTCAAGTTTGCCAAAAATCTGGCGTTCTTTCTATTAGGTGCAGCCATTGGACTGATGATTGGTCTAGCCGCACTGAACTTTCTGCCGGAGCATCCAGCATATGTCTCATACTGTGTCATCATCGGCTGTGCACTGCTGTTCGGCTTTCTGATGTCGCATTACAACAATGTACTCATCCGCTACGGTACGGCATATGTGGGCGGTGAAATGATCATGACGGCAACACTGCTCCTGCTGTTTGGTTCAACGGTGCTCCCAACCATGATATCTGAGGACGCTGCCGCAACCATTGGTTCTCTGACGGAATATATGTACGGTACCTTTGCACAGCAGTATACACTTTGGATCCTGATTGGTTCTGTAGTGCTGATGTTCTTTGGTGCAGCTTTTCAAAAGAAACACTGAATGTGAAATGAGGATCGTATGGCATACTTGGTAAAACCAGATCTGAATGAAATGAAATATCGGAAAAAGCTCCATGAAAGTCCAGCTACCATGTCATATATCGGACATCCGGAATCTTTTCCAAAGGAAGACTGGCAGGCTTTCTATGATCATGATGTGGAAGCAGACGTCAAAGAAAGAGTCTACCGCTATATCTTCTGCCCGAAATGCAATGATTTTACTGGTGAAGTATCCTGGCAGTACAACCAGGAAAGGAACCGTTATGAGATCTATATTCTTGTCTCCAGTTCCATGCGGCTGGAAGGATATGGCCGCAAAGGAATTAATCTTCTAAAGGAGATGGCTGCTGAGAATGGTATTGATAATTTGTATGCAGTTGTCGCAAAGACAAATCCTGCTACCGGCTTCTTTGAACACCTGAATAAGGAAAAAATTGAAGAAGACAAGAACACAGTAACGTATCTCTTATGATCAGAATCTGTCAATGACAGATTCTTTTTTGTATTACAATAGATGCATGAAAAAATTAACTGACGATGAGATCCATGCACTCCGCTATTATGAAGGTGTGCTCTCTCCACAGGATCAAAACAGACCATTCTGGTCAGACCCAAAAGCATATGTGACCTTCAATAGTTTATTCTTTGCGGACACCGTCACCGAAGAAGCACGGTGTGAAGAAGGAAGAAAACTGAATGCATGTATTACTGATGATCCGTCATCTGTTATCCAGATGATCAAAAATCTGTATACAGCATGTTTGAAATATGAGCATCAGCCGCTCCACGTTTACCGTGTAGAGAGGCTGGCTGACTTTCAGATGTTCTGCAGTGAAGGAAGATTCACATCATTTATTTCTACTTCGCGGGCAGGTTTTCTAGAGAACTATGAAGACAAATATGACTTAGTTCTGATGGATATTGCGGTCAGCGCAGATGTTCCATGCATCGATTATATTCAAATGGTACCAGGCCGAGAAAAGGAAGAAGAGAGTGAAGTACTGATTGCACCTTATTCTGAAATCAAAATCATTCAGGAAAAACTTCCAGCGGAACTTCGAACAATCAAAGACGGCAGAGGCAAACCGCCCGCTGTTTATTGCCACGTGAATGTCAAGGCTGGCAGGGGAAAGAAAACGGATATACAGTTTGCTGCACCTGTACATGTTGAAGCGGCACGCAGATACTATCAGTCAATGAACATGCATGCAGATGTGGATGAAGAGGACAGAGCACTGTATCTGCAGTATAAAAGCATCATTCGCAGCTATACAGAGGGACTGATCTGACAAGTAGAAAGAGGCAGTGATCTGGGATAAATTACAAATCATCTGCCTTGACAAAAAGATGCTTCAGTGCAGATTGAAAAAAATCTGAAAATTATAAAAATAGGCATTTACTTACTTTTGCGTTTTGTGATACTATTGTGCAGCGGAAATAAGTAAACTTATTTTCTCTAAGAATCGTTCGAAGCACAAGCTTCGTGTTATATAGGAAAAATATGATTGAAAAAAAAGAAGAAATTGAAGAGATCGAAGAAGATCTGGATTTTGAAGTAGAAGATCCAGAAGATACAGAAGTAGCAGTTGATGAAGAAGATGCAGAAGCAGTAGAAGATGAAGCGGATGAAAAGCCGATTGAAGATGATATTCAGTATGCCGATCTGACAGGTGTTGATACGGTCAGAGACTATCTAAAGATGATTGGATCGATTCCACTGCTGAGTGCTGATCAAGAACAGAAGCTGGCAGAACTGGCAGCGCAGGGTGACCAGCAGGCAATTGATACATTAGTGACATCCAATCTGCGTCTGGTCGTTTCCATTGCCAAGCGGTATGTCGGTTTCGGCATCCAGCTGATGGATCTGATTCAGGAGGGCAACATCGGGCTGATGAAGGCTATCAGCAAATTTGATTATACAAAGGGCTTTAAGCTCTCTACTTATGCAACATGGTGGATCCGTCAGGCAATCACACGTTCCATTGCCGACAACAGCCGCAACATCCGCATCCCAGTTCATCTCAATGAGACACTGCACCGGATCACAAAGGTCAAGCGTGAGCTCGTCCAGGAATACGGCAGAGATCCTAGCCCAGAAGAAATTGCAGCCCGCATGGATGATATGACACCGGAGAAAATCTCTGAGATTGAACGTCTGGCAGCTGATACGATTTCTCTAGAAACACCAGTCGGTGATGAGAATGATACGAACCTTGGTGACTTGATCCGTGATGACCGTACATTGACACCTGCACAGTATGCTGAGAACAATGCAATGCATGAACAGCTGCAGGCAGTCCTTAATACATTGACTGAAAGAGAACAGATTGTTCTGACAAAGAGATTCGGTCTGGATGGCAGTGAACCGATGACTTTGGAAGAAGTCGGCCAGGAAATGAACGTCACCCGTGAGAGAATCCGTCAGATTGAAAAGAAGGCAATCATCAAGCTGAAACATCCAACAAGATCCAGCAGCCTGAAGCCTTTTGTACAGGACCTTGGCATCTAAGACAGCATGCGCTGTCTTTTTTATTTTTTCGATAATTCCTGCTACAATAATTCGTAGGAGGTTCCATTATTATGCCAACAGAATTCAAATATGAGATTGAACAGCAGTTCGGTACTTTATCTTCCAGTGTATCAACCAGCGGCATTACATATGCCAAAGAAGTAAATTTAGTTGCCTATGGTGATGCTGAGCCGAAGTATGATATCCGAAACTGGACCGTCAACGCAGACGGCACCAGACGCATGGGTAAGGGAATTACACTCTCCCGCGAAGAAATGAATGAACTGAAGAAAGTCCTGGAGGATATGGAAGAAGAACTGAAAGGCGAATAAGCACTGCAAAAGTGCTTTTTTTGTTGCGCTGTAGATGATCCAAGTATATAATGCAGTTACTGACATATGTCAGAAATAAAATTATGCCAAGACCTCAGAAGAAAAGAAGAATCTGCGGGCTTCCGCAGTTCAACGAGTTCAGTACAGAATACAGCGACGAAAAAGATGCTGTTTACCTCAGTCTGGATGAGTATGAAACAATCCGGCTGATCGACTGGGTCGGAATGAAGCAGGAAGAGTGTGCAGAACAGATGCAGATTGCCCGGACAAGCGTGACGGCAATTTATGACAGTGCGCGGCATAAGATTGCGGATGCTTTGATCCATGGCAGAAAACTGTATATTACCGGCGGCAGCTGTGAAGTATGCAGTCCGGTGCATGGGAAAAGATGCTGCTGTAAAGCAGACGGTCAGGCATTGATCCAAGAAAATCCAATGAAAGAAAAGGGAGAGAACATCATGAGACTTGCAGTAACGTATGAAAATGGAGAAATATTTCAGCACTTTGGAAGAACGCCGTCTTTTAAGATCTATGAGATCAAGGGTGGAAAGATCTTAAATATCCAGGTCATTGAAAACAACGGCACCGGACACGGTGCATTAGCAGGTATTTTGGCAGCAGCACAGGTTGATGCCTTGATCTGCGGCGGCATGGGCATGGGTGCACAATATGCTTTGTCTGATGCAGGTATTACAGTATTTGCAGGCATCAGCGGGAAAGCAGATGATGCTGTTTATGCATTCCTGGATGGTTCCTTAGCATATGTCCAGCAGGCAAACTGCAGCCATCATGAAGAAGGTGAAGGATGCGGATGTGGCGAACACGAAGAAGGAAGCTGCGGATGTGGCGAACACGAAGAAGGAAGCTGCGGATGTGGCGAACACGAAGAAGGCGGCTGTGGATGCGGTGAGCATGGAAACGGCGGCTGTGGCTGCGGATCATAAAAGCATCAATGCCTGGTATCAGGCATTTTTTTGTTACAATAGGAACAGGCAGATATGTTTACAAAAAAAGAAGAAATGAAATGGCGCTGTCCACACTGCGGTGAACGACAGCTGAATGAAGTATATGTGCGCCTGTCCGTGCGCGAAGAGCCGGCATCTCTGAACAGAATCCTGGATACTTCTCTTTTCAAGGTCACCTGTCAGAACTGCGGTCACGAAGAATACTATACTGGACCGCTGCTCTACGTGGATGAAGAAAGGAAGCTGATGGCTGCAATGGGTGATGTACATGACTTTGCCAAAGAGAAAGATGCATATCTTGCCCTTGGCTATGCTGTCCGGCAGGTCCCTGAGATTGTTGATCTCTGTGAAAAGATACTGATCAGCGAGAATGGACGGGATGACAGGATCATCGAACTGATGAAAGCAGCCAATACAGTACTTCTGAAAGGACAGCAGTATGATCAGATGCTGTATGCACCGGATGAAGACAACATTTATTTTGAATTGATCAAGGATGCTGGATCAATCGGGCGGATTCCTTTTATGGAAGCAGTCTATGACGATATGAAGGAGCGCTTTGCTGCGGATCTGATGAATGAATGCGATGATGAGACAGTCATTGACTTATCATGGGCGCTAGACTTCTTTGAAAAGCATTATCAGGCAGCAGTATAGGAGTAGTTATGGGAAAATACAGTGAATTACACCTGCAGCTGGAACAGAAGGCAACCGCATTTCTGTGTGACCAGTCCGACACAAACAGCAGTCAGCTGATTGCTGAGTTTACAAAATTGATTCTGGAGGATGCAGATGTTCTTATTGACGGCATGCCGGATGATGATGAACCTGACAAATTTGATCCTAGCGGATTTGAAGGACCGGATCAGCGCTTCTATTTTCATATCTTTACGTCAAAGCTCAGATTTGATGAGAGCGATGCAACAAGACCGATGGTCACAAAACTGAAAGTAGTGCTGGATCAGGTCTTTGCCAATGAATCACTTGGCGGATTTTCTCTGAACTTTAAAAAAGGAGAAGGAACAGTCTTGATCACCAAGGAAGATATCTATGATGGACTGCGTGCTGCAATCGAGGCAGCGCAGAAGCATTAGCATAGAAAAAATCTATCCGATGCATGCGGTATGAGCATGATTGACGGTATCTGATATGATTATAATGTAGATGGTCAGGAGGATATGATATGGAATATGTAACATTGAATACCGGCGCTAGAATGCCAATGGAAGGATACGGTGTTTTCCGTGTACCTGATAAGCAGGAATGTGCCGAAATGGTCTATCAGGCAATCAAGACGGGATATCGTCTGATTGATACAGCAGCAGTGTATACCAATGAAGATGCTGTCGGAGACGCTGTCAGACGGGCTATCAAGGAGGGCATCTGCACAAGAGAAGATCTGTTCATCACTTCCAAACTGTGGGTGCAGGATATGGCAACTTATGAGACTGCTCAGCAGGGAATTGAGAATTCTCTGAAGAAGGCAGGTCTCGATTACTTCGATTTGTATCTTGAACATCAGGCATTAAACGATTACTTCAGTGCCTGGAGAGCAATGGAAGATGCATATAAAGCAGGAAAGCTGAAAGCAATCGGTGTTTCCAACTTCTATCCGAATATTCTGACGAATTTCTGTGAAACAGTTGAGATCATCCCGGCAGTCAATCAGGTGGAACTGCATCCGTACTATACGCAGGAAGGTGCTTTGGAAACTATGAAGTACTATGGTGTTGTTGCGGAAGCCTGGGCACCGCTGGGCGGCGGCAGATACAATCCTTTTGAAGATGAGATGATCAAAGGAATTGCGGAGGTGCATCAAAAGACAGTCGGTCAGGTACTGCTGAGATGGGGCGTTCAGAGAGGAACTGTTGTGATTCCAAAGTCAACGCATGTAGAGCGCATCAAGGAGAACTTTGATATCTGGGACTTCACATTGAGTGAAGAGGAAATGAAGAAACTTTCTTCATTGGATATGGGATATTCCGGCAGCCGGGCTAAGCATTTTGACCCAGAATTTGTCCGTACTGTCCTGAACAACAAGATCCATGATTGATCTATTTTCTTCCCATGACCATATGGTCAAGTGCTGCAAATGCGGCAAGAAGATTTCTGCGGAGGAAGCAGTCAAGATTGATGGACAGCTGTACTGCCGGGAATGTGCACAAGATGAAAAAGACTGGCGATTCATTGAGATGATGGAGAGTATTGGCAATAAGTGATCCCTGTTGAAAAACGGGGATTTTTTCTTAAGCATCAAATCTGCCAATGTGTAAAGTTTCAGGCAATTTCAGTGGATTTTCTTTTTGTTTGATATATCCTATATGTTATCCCTGGAGAGGATGAAATGTTACAGCTCAAGAACATTAAAAAAGAATATCAAACAGGTACTTTGATTCAGCAGGCATTGGATGATGTCTCTTTAAATTTGAGAGATAATGAATTTGTTGCTATCCTTGGTCCGTCTGGATCAGGCAAGAGCACACTGCTGAATATTATCGGAGGACTGGACCGTTATGACTCAGGAGATCTGATCATCAACGGTGTGTCCACCAAAAAATACAAAGACCGTGACTGGGATTCCTACCGCAATCACACGATTGGTTTTATTTTTCAGTCCTATAATCTGATTCCGCACCAGACTGTCCTCGCTAATGTAGAACTTGCTTTGACAATCTCGGGTGTCTCAGGAGCAGAAAGAAAGAAAAGAGCAGAAGAAGCGTTGATTAAAGTCGGTCTTGGCGACCAGATGCATAAGAAGCCGAATCAGATGTCAGGCGGCCAGATGCAGAGAGTGGCGATTGCCAGAGCTTTGGTGAACAACCCAAGTATTCTGCTGGCTGATGAGCCGACCGGTGCACTGGATACAGAAACAAGCATTCAGGTCATGAACCTGCTGAAGGAAGTCGCCCAGGACAGACTGGTTGTCATGGTCACACACAATCCGGAACTTGCCAATCAATATGCGAACCGAATTGTAAAGCTCAAGGACGGCATAATCATTTCTGATTCAAATCCGTATGTGATCAAGAAGGAAGAAGAACAAGTGCCGGTCCACAAGAATCTGGGTAAAGCATCTATGTCTTTTCTAACAGCTTTGGCGTTATCCAAAAACAATCTGATGACAAAAAAGACAAGGACATTCCTGGTCTCTTTTGCCGGATCAATTGGCATCATTGGCATTGCCTTGATCATGTCATTGAGCAACGGCGTCAGTGTTTATATCAATACAACTGAACGTGAGACATTGAGTGAATATCCTTTGACGATCAACAGTACTTCATTTGATCTGACGTCAGTGATGTCCAATGCCATGAAGAGCAGCAAGGCAACGGCAGCATCTTCTGACGGAACTGTGAAGGAAAGAGATGTCGTTGCAAATATGTTCTCGAAAGTGCAGTCTAATGATCTGACAAGTCTCAAAAATTATTTGGATACTGATCCGGATAATTTGAGCACATATACTGAATCCATTGAGTACAGTTACGATGTTGAACCGCTGATCTATCGAATTGATGGGGATACAGACCGTAAAGTCAATCCAAACACAATCCTTTCTTCTGCAGGATTGACACCAACCAGCAGCATTTACAGCTCATCCATTAAAACAAATGTTTTTTCAGAACTGCCGCAGAATTCCTCGCTTTATGAAGATCAATATGATGTCAAAGCAGGCAGGTGGCCGCAGAATGAATTGGAAGCAGTTGTTGTTACGGATCAAAGCGGTTCTGTTAGTGATATGACTTTATATACACTTGGTCTGAAGAATTATTCTGAACTTGAAGATATGATCAAGAATCAGAATACAGGCAAGAGCACAGTTTCTGATACTGAGACGAATGAATATTCCTACGATTCATTTTTAGGAATTACCTTTAAACTGGTCAGCTCTGGTGACCTTTATACCTATGATGAAACGAATCATCTGTGGACGGACCGTTCTCTGGATACAGCATATTTGAAGAGCGTCGTTGCAGACGGCGAGGACATCAAGATTGTCGGTGTTGTTTCGCCAGTTGATGATGCGGAAGTATCTATGCTGACAAGCGGCATCAGCTATCCATCTTCCTTGACAAAGTATGTCATGAAGAAATCCCTGGAAAGTGCAGCGGTGCAGGCACAGCTTGCATCTCCTGACATCAATATCTTTACCGGCAACACCTTTGATCAGGATAACAGCAAGTCGGATTTTGATTTTTCTAAGCTGTTCAGTGTTGATTCCACAAAGATGGCTTCTGCATTCTCCGTTGATTCTTCCAAGATTGATACCAATCTCAGTGATTATATTGATTTAAATTCCTTGGGAAGCTCTGCTTCCTCGATGAGCCAGGATACGCTGGATCAGCTGCTGAAAAGCGTTCAGTCAAATTTGGTCAGCGATCAGCTTACACCCGCAATGACGAGTGTCATCAATGCTTATCTGAAATATGCTTCTGCTGATCCGACAACAGATTACGCAAATCTCAATACTAGTTTCAATGCCTATCTGAACAGTTCGGCTGCCAGCAAGATCCTGCGGGATGATTTGACGGCGGCGATGACCAGCGGCACGAATGCTTCAGCATTAACAACTTCATTCACCAGCCTGATGAGCCAGATCATGCAGGGACTGCCGCAGTATATGGTTGATCATCAGCTGACTGATATCACCACCGCGACGCAGCAGTATCTGCAGAGTACAGAAGTACAGCAGAAGATTACTGCCGGAATGGGACAGATGATCGGCAGCATTCAGATCTCTGCTTCTGACTCGCAGAAGCTTGCTTCAGACCTGGTAAGCGGCTATGCATCTTATGCGGCCACCAATAACGCACCTGATCCAAGCAAGCTTAATGATTCCTTCAGTTCATGGATCAATTCTGATGCCGGCAAGCAGGCGATGGCATCTGCAGTGAATCAGGCAGTTGATGTCAATGCGCTCAACGCTCAGCTCACACAGCAGTATACAGCACAGTCGGCTGCATACAGTGCCGTGCTCTCAGATGCTATTCAGAATGCAATGGTGCAGATGATGGCACAGATTCCAAATGCATTTACCATTGATCAAGATGCCATTGCTTCCGCTTTCCAGATGAATATGGATTCGACGGAACTGCAGTCAATGTTCCAGTCAATGCTGTCGGACAGCACAGTATCTTATGAAAGCAATCTTTCCAAGCTTGGCTATGCAGATGAAACCAAGCCGAGTTCGATTTCCATCTACCCGACCAGCTTTGAAGCCAAAGATTCCATCAAGACAATTCTTAATTCCTATAATACCCAGATGAATGAAGAAGGGCAGGATGCCAAGGTCATTACCTATACGGATATGGTAGGCACTCTGATGACCAGCGTGACAGATATCGTCAATACGATTTCCTATGTTCTGATTGCCTTTGTCGGCATATCATTGGTTGTATCCTCCATCATGATTGGTGTCATTACATATATTTCTGTTCTGGAAAGAAAAAAGGAGATCGGCATTCTGCGTGCTATTGGTGCTTCCAAGCACAATATCTCTTCTGTCTTCAATGCAGAGACATTTATCACCGGTTTGCTGGCGGGCATCATTGGTATTGTCATTGCGGCAGTCCTGCTGATTCCAATGAACTACATTATTCATTCAGTCAGTGGAAATACACAGGTGAATGCAGTTATGCCAATTACCGGTGCATTGTTCTTGATTGCTCTGTCAATTGGACTGACACTGCTGGGAGGAATCGTCCCTTCACGTAAGGCAGCGAAGAGCGATCCTGTATCTGCATTGCGCACAGAGTAATGAAACGAGGCTGAAAATGGATATTGAAAAAGAAATAGAAGCATATGTTCCCTGTACGGAGCAGGAAGAAAATGATAAACAGGTTATGCTGAAGTGGATTGAACAGGGCGGAGATCTCTATACCCGAGACAATCAGGTTGCTCACTTTACAGCTTCGGCCTGGGTCACAGATGCCTCACATGAACATGTTCTGATGGCTTATCATAATATCTACCAGTCCTGGTCATGGCTTGGCGGTCATGCGGACGGTGATCATGATCTTCTCCATGTTGCCGAAAAAGAGATCAAGGAAGAATCAGGATTGACTTCTGTACATCCAATTTCAGAACATATTGCGTCACTGGAGATCCTGACTGTGGACGGGCACATCAAACATGGAAAGTATGTGTCTTCCCATCTGCATATGAATGTCACGTATTTCTTTGAAGCAGACAGCACGCAGCCAATTAGGGCAAAAGAAGATGAAAATTCATCCGTTGCGTGGTTCACTTTGGATGAAGCCGTCGAAAAATCTTCGGAGCCTTGGTTCCGTGAGCATATCTACAGCAAGCTGAACCGCAAATTGCGGGACCTCAGCAGATAGTATAAAACAGACCGGGATGAATGAAATCCCGGTTTTTAAAAAGCGTATTCAGTTCATTCTCAGGCAGTGTTCAGCTGTTGTTCACATTGCTTCTCTAAATTAATATGCGTGGAAGAGAGGAACAATAATTATGGCAGATTTAGAAAATAAGAATGAAGGAAATAACGAAGAAGTAAAAGCAGATAATGCTGAAAAGAAGGAAGATGCAGTCAAGCAGGATGTTCCTGCTGAAGATATGACTGCTCCGATTGAGCAGACAGCTCATACAGAAGAAAAGGCAGCTCCAGAAACAGCAGCTCCGAAGGCGGAACCACCGCATGTAGCAGCTCAGCCTATTGCTGCAGAACCAGGTAAGAAAGAAAAGAAAGCGAAGAAGTCATTTCCGTGGAAGCCTGTCCTGAAGGTTGCCGGAGTTGCGGCATTGTCTATTGGATGCGGCTTCGGAGGCGGATATCTGGCAGGACAGCAGTCTGCTCAGAGTACGATCAGCAGTGCACAGTCACAGCTTTCTGATGCCAACGGCTTCGGCGGCCAGATGCAGAAGGGAGATTCCGGATCATCTGATTTCTCCGGCAGATCATTCCCTGGCAGCGACAGCTCATCTGGCAGCAGTGACAGCAATGGCAGCAGCACTGTTACAACAGGTGCAGCCTTAGGCATCTATGTTCAGACGAATACAGACAACCAGGTCGTCATTGCTGGCTTCTCTGACAACAGCAACGCTGAAACAGCCGGACTGAAGACAGGGGATATCATCACCGCATTAGACGGAACAACTGTATCCAGCTATAACGAGATTACAACATTCCTGTCCAGCAAGAGTGCAGGTGACAAAGTGAAAGTCACTGTAACAAGAGACGGCTCATCAACAGATGCTACAATCACTCTGGTTGAAAAGAGCGGCATGTCATCTTCATCAAACGGAAGCAGTTCTTCCGGCAGCACAGCTCCATCAATGGGCAAGCAGGATGCACAGAGCGGATCTACATCAAATTCATCATCCGGATCTTCCAGCTCTTCAAGTTCATTACAGGGATAACAGAAAAAGCGAAGCTAACGTGCTTCGCTTTTTTATGACTGGCAGTAATCGCCGCCATCTATTTGATAGTATTCTTCAAAAGTTTCATCGGGACTAGTACTGTACAATGCTTGTGCATTTTCAACTCCGATGTAACGGTAATGCCATGGTTCATAGTCATAGCCGGTGACAGCCTGCTTGCCATTTGGATAGCGCATGATGAAACCGTACAGATATGCATGGGTCATCAGCCACTGCCCGGAACTGGTATTTTCAAAAGCATCCGTGAAATCACTGCTTCCGCCTTCAACAAAGTCAGCTGCCAGTCCTGTCTGATGATCAGAGTATCCTGGACGTGAACTGATGGAATCAGCTTCCGCCTGGCCATAGCTGGCGACATAGCCGTTATATAGACTGGCTTGATACTGTTCTGAACGATAGGCACTTGAGATGGCAAGACTGACACCATCCTTCAACGCATCTGCATACATTTTCTGCAGCTGTTCTGCAGCTTCGGCACGCATTGTGGCGGACCCATTTGTACACGGAATGCTGGCATCCACAAGATCTTCTGGTACATATCCTTCTGGAAGCTTGTATTTCTTATTTGCAATCAGCAGAAGACTGCTGGTATCAGTGAATTGAGCATCAAGTATGGCCGTGCTGCATCCATCCGATGAACTGGCGGCAGCTGTATCCTCAGCAGGTGTACTCTCTGCTGTTTCAGCCGGCGATGAACTTTCAGCCGCGGAAGCTGTGCTGGCAGCTGGGGTTGTTGAAGCTGCTGTGCTTTCTGCTGAAGAAGCGGCAGAAGTTGAAGAAGAATGGTGCAGATACTGCACAGCATAAAAGAGGAGTGCAGCGCACAATATGGTAATTACAAGAGTAATCAGCAGGTTTTTCTTCTTTCTTTTTTTGTCAGTCAAAGCAGCCTCCGTTTATTAGTATGATTATAAAAGTCATTGAAAGATATGCCAAGGAATTGTTTTCATAACTTGGTACAGTTTTTTTGTGAAACACAGTTATAATAAAGTCTAGTTGTGTTGGAGGTAGATAATGATTAAGAAGATTTCGGCAATGGTAGCCGACATAGACGGTACTTTAACAATGAAGGGCGGCGAATTGATGCCGCTGACCAAAGCAGCGATACAGCGTCTGCATAAAGAAGGCGTACAGTTTGGTATTGCCTCAGGACGTCCGCTGGATGACAGAACAAAGAGCAAGGCTGAAGAATGGGGACTGGGCTTTGACTTCGATATGATGATCGGCATGAACGGCGGAGATCTATGGACCAAAGCTATGAAGGAGATCCAGCATTATTATCTGCTTGGCACCGATGCCATGAAGGATATTATGAGCTGGCTGGTGAAATTGGATGTCAATGCAATATCCTATATCAATGGCTATGATGAGATCTGGTGTCTGCGCATGGATCCATTTATGGAAGACAGCATCAAGCGCAATCACTCGCACGTTGAGATTGTGACACCGGAAAAGTTCTGCAGTGTTCCAACCGGTAAGATTGAAGTTCATTACAAGCCGGAGATTGAAGAACAGATCAAAACTGAAATTGCTTCACATCACAGTGACGCATGGTCTGATGTCAAGACATTTATAGGGACGGTAGAATTCCAGGACCCGCGCCTGAATAAAGGAGTTGCCTTAAAAGAATTTGCTGCGGCGGAACATATTGATATCAATGAGATTATTGCCTTCGGTGATATGGATAATGACCTGGGACTGCTCAAGGAAGCTGGCTGGGGCGTATGTCTGGCAAATGGATGCGATGCATGCAAAGCAGAAGCAGATGCAGTGACGGAGCATACAGTCTTTGATGACGGCGTCGGTCATTATCTGGAAGATCATTGGTTCAGTCAAAAATAAAAGAAAGCTTTCTTTTTATTTGACAATCGGCAGTGTACTTCCGCCATATGGCATTGCAATGATGCTGGCTTCCTGATCAAGCTGTCTGCATGCTTCATCATAAGCATCCTGCAGATGATGAAACGGTGTCAGGAAAGTTCTGCGGACAGTCTCGTCAGGCAGATCACTGACCAGAAAGACCTTTGTTTTCTTCTGCACCATCGCAATTGCCGCTGCCTTGTGACCTCCTAAAACGAAATGATCATACAATGCATCAATCATTTCCTGCGGATCCTGGTATCGGCACATCCATTCCTCAAATACTTTGTTGCCGAAACCTTCTCGGCAGGAACCAATCAGGATTACAATGCCGCCGTCCTTGACGGCATGCTTCGCATTGTCCAGTGCTTTCTGTGTCTGATAAAGATTCAGATCTTTTGGCGCACCAGCCTGCGAGGCAATGACAATATCAGCTCTGCTTTGGATTGGTGAGAGATAATAATCTGCCAGATGTGCACAGGCATCGCGATGTGCCTGGGTAACATCACCAGCTGCTGCATAGATGATCTCTTTGTCAGGATTCAGAACAACATTCAGGATAAAGTCAACGCCGACAAAGGAAGCTGCTTCCTCAATGTCTTCGCGGATAGGATTACCCTTGATCATTCCTGCATGTGCATCCTCGCTTACCATGAAACGGTGATTCTGCTGAATGGCATCCTTGGTGGAACAGCCTGGCATGATTGCTTTGGCACCGCCGCTGTAGCCCGCAAAGTAGTGATATTCCACATTGCCGAGGCAGATGCGCTTATCAGCTTCAACCACGGTGCGGTCAATATCCACAGATGTACCGCGGGAAGTTGTACCGACATGAATAAATCCTTCCTCACCGCTGTTGATGACCTTGATGTCGTTATAGACTTCTTTGGATACGAGATGCTGCATCTCTTCCACGGTCTGCGCGCGGTGTGATCCTAAGGCAATTACAATTGTGATTTGATCTTTCTTTATGCCAATCTGATAAAGCTCTTTCAGAAGAATGGGAAGAACAGTATAGCTCGGCATCGGACGGGTAATGTCAGAGGTGACAATCGCAATCTTATCCTTTGGATGAATAATCTGTGCAAGAGGAAGAGAATGGATCGGATGCGAAAGGGCGTTAAGAACAATTTCTGTCTGATCTTCAGGGTGAGGAATCTCAGTCGGCTCAAGAACAGCCAGGACCTGTGAAGAATCAACAGTGATTGTTTCCGTACGTGTATCGATCTTGAATGAAAGTTCCATTGTACAGTCTCCTTTTAGAAAAGGATTCCTGAAAGGAATCCTTATTGAATCACTCTGACACGGATGATGCCTGGGATAGCTTCCAGTTCCTTGACGGAGCTCTGCTTGACATCTGTATTGACATCAAAGACAGAGTAGGCATAATCACCTTTTGATTTATTTGTCATATTCTCAATGTTGATGTTGTCAGCAGAGAAGACCGGCATGATGTTTGTCAGCATGCCCGGTGTATTCTTGTGAATAATGCAGATGCGTGCCTTGCCGCTGCGCTCCATGCAGACTTCCGGCAGATTGACGGAATTTTTGATATTGCCGTCTGTCAGATAGTCATCAATTTCCATCGCTGCCATGCGTGCACAGTTGGATTCAGATTCAATCGTTGTACCGCCTAAATGAGGAGTCAAGACAGTGTTTTTGGTATGAACTAAACGTTCGGTTGGAAAATCAGCGACATAGCGGGCAACCTTGCCGCTGTTCAGTCCCTTGATGATAGCATCTTCATTGACGACTTCACCGCGGGCGTAGTTGATGATACGGACGCCGTCCTGCATCATGGCAATTGCCTTGTCGTTGATCATATCTCTTGTTTCATCTGTCAGTGGTGTATGAATGGTAATGTAGTCACAGTGTTTATACAGATCTTCCACATTTTCAACACGGAAGACATGGCGGGATACTTTCCATGCAGCGTTGACAGAAAGATATGGATCATATGCATAGACCTTCATGTCAAGTGCAAGGGCAATATTAGCTACTTTTGAACCGACGTTGCCGGTGCCGATGACGCCTAATGTTTTGCCAGAATATTCTGGCCCGGCAAATTGTTTTTTGACCTTTTCCATGCGTTCTTCCACAGGACCTTGAGAGCCGTCGTAGGAATATACCCAGTTCATGCCGCCGAACAAATCACGGGAAGCCATGCCCATGCCGAACAGAAACTGTTCTTTGACGCCGTTGGAATTTCCACCCGGTGTATTGAAGACAACAATACCTTTTTTTGTGCATTCTTCCAATGGGATTGTGTTGACGCCGATGCCGGCTCTGCCAATACACTTGATCTCTGGATTGAAATCATACTGATGTAGATCAGAAGCACGGACGAACAAGGCATCCGGTTTTTCAATATTCTCACCTAATTCATAGCGGTCTGCTGTCAGGATTTCCTTGGCAACAGGGGAAATGTTGTTTAGTAGCTTTACTTTATACATGATTACTTATTCTCCTTATCAAATTGAATGATGAAATCTCTTAACTTTTCAACGCCTTCCAGAGGCATTGCATTATAAATGGATGCACGCATGCCGCCGGTCAGACGATGACCTTTCAGGTTGACCATGCCAAGCTCTGCTGCCTGCATGACAAATTTCTTATCCAGTTCTTCATCTCCGGTACGGAAGGTGACATTCATGTCACTGCGGCTGTCCTTGGCTGCATGGAGATGGAACACAGTACTGCTTTCCAAGGCATCATAAAGAAGCTGTGCTTTGGCATGCTTCTTCTTTTCCATTCCTTCCACACCGCCCTGTTCAGCAAGCCAGTCCATGGTCAGCCCAAGCATATAGATCTGCCAGCATGGCGGCGTATTGTACATGGAATCTTTTTTGATCTCCGTTTCATAATTCATCATCAGCGGAGTGATCGGCAGCTGATGCCCGGCCATATCTTTCCGGATAACGACCACTGTGACCCCGGCTGGTGCCATATTTTTCTGCGCACCGGCATAGATCAATGCATATCTGCTGATATCAACAGCACGGGATGTAATGTTGCTGGACATATCACATACCAATGGCACATTTCCTGTCTCAGGTACATACTGCCATTCCGTACCGTAAATTGTATTGTTGGCGCAGTAGTGGAAATAGGAAGCTCCTGGATCAAGATCCAGTTCACTCTGCTGCGGAATGCGGGTGAAGCCTTCCTCCGTGCCGTCATAGGCAAGATGAATTTCGCCGTATTTTCTGGCTTCCTTTGCCGCGATGCCGGAGAAATTTCCGGTGACGGCATAATCTGCTCTGCCCGTCGCTGAAATGAAATTCAGCGGAACAGCAGAGAACTGCGTACTGCCGCCTCCCTGGAGAAATAACACTTCATGGGTGTCTGGAACATGCATCAGTTCAATGAACTGCTGTTTTGTATGATCAAAGATCTTTTGGAACATGGGAGATCGATGGCTCATCTCCATCACCGACATGCCGGTGCCCTGATAATTCATAATTTCATTTCCGGCTTGTTTCAGCACTGATTCTGGCAGTACACTCGGTCCTGCCGCAAAATTAAAAACTCGCTCAGTCATAAGCAATCTCCCTCCGGGACTATTTTAACCTAAATAGTAAAATAATGAAACATTTACAGCTTTATGAAAACATTTACATATTAATCTATGGTAAGATATTTCGCAGAAAGAGGAGAAAACATGTCTGACAATACATATCATGTTCAAGTAATGTGCCCATCATGCGGGCGTAAAAGTACATATACAATGAAGACTCTGATCGATACCGGGGTTGACCCATACGCAGAAAAGAAGCTGTTCAGCGGCGAACTGTTCCAATATATCTGCCCATTCTGCCACCAGCCGCAGGATATTTCCTATTCCTGTCTGTATCATGATCATGCCCGCAAAGTGCTGATCGGCTATGCTGACAGTGAAAAGGATGAAGCTGAAATGAGACTGAATCTGAACGGAAGCTATCATCGTGACCAGCTGGATGAAGTGCTGAAGGACTGGTCAAGTACATGTACAAAACGGCTGGTCACCTCAATCAGTGATCTGCAGGAGAAAGTACTGATTTTTCATTTCAACCTGGATGACAGACTGATTGAAATTGCCAAATACCTGACCCGGATGATTGCCGAAGAACAGCAGCCGGAGCTGCAGTTTGATACGTTGTATTTCAACCATGGTGAAGAGGGCTATTCCTTCTTAGCTCTCAATGAAGACGGCAGCGCAGGGGAGATTCCTTTCTCGAAGGAGAATTATCTTCTGCTGGAGCGGAAATACAGCCAAGCATTACTGGCTGTGAATGATCTGACCATTGATGAAGCATGGGCACAGACATTCCTGAGACAGAGCGATGCAGCATAAAAGAAAGTTCCTATGAACTTTCTTTTTTATCGGCATGATGCAGAGATACCTGTATTTTCCGGCGGCCAAGATCCAGAATCTGATAGTGGTCTGCCATGCCTGCATCCAGATTGACGGCAGCCTCTGCGGCAGCAATCTGATCTGCAACATTTTTATCGGCATGATAGAGAAAGACAAGAATATCACCGTCTTTCCTACTTTCAATGCAGTTTAATTGGCAGTGCATTTCTTCCTGCAGGATCCTGCCGGTCTGTTCGCCAATGGCGGCGGTCTGTGCCTGCATGTCTTCCTCCAGCTGCTGCTGATGGAGCTCATAAAGATGAGCGCTGCGCACTTTGTACTGCTGTACCAGCTGAAAGAGCGAAAGAATCAACAGAACGCTGCAGCCCAGCCACCAGGGAATATCTGCCGGCCAGATACCAGTCTGCATCAAGTGGATGGTAATAATGATGGCAGAAGCATCTAGAAGGTCAGCACATTCATTGATACTAATGGAACGCTCTGTAAAAAATCCGGCACATCCTGATAAGATCAGCAGAATTGCACAGACAGAGATGTAATCGCGTCCAGCAGCATCAGTCTGGATTATGGCCCAGCTGAACATCAAAAGACCTGCAATGAGCTGAACAGTGCGCAGAAAACGATAGAACTTCAGGAAACGGTCCTCTGCGGCAGGGTCTCTCTGCGGCCACAGCAGGACATCTGTTTCTTCAGCCAGCGACTGGGCACCTTTGGTAAACACAGTATTGGTCATGACAGCTGCCTGATCACATCCATAGAACGCTGCACCGGCATAAGCCTCCTGCACAGAACTATTGCCTACCGGTGTGTCATAGAATTTGCACTGGATGCCATATTTGCAATGACGTTTATGAGCAATGATGTCAATTCCCTGATCACCGGTCGCTTTGGTCAGCTCAATCTGATGAAAACCATGTCGGCTGAGGTATGCGGCACACCACTTTTCATAGTCTGTCCCAGTTGTAATTTTCTTCATGCCAAATATCATAACACAACCATCTGGCAATATAAAATTATCACTTTGATTATAAAAGTGCTAACATCAAAAAACAGCTTTATATAGCAATAAAATCAATAAATTTGAAAAATAAAGTTAAATTAATCTAAAAAAATTAGCACTCAGTACTTGACAGTGCCAATTCTTTGAATATACTCATAGGTGTGAGATGAAAAAGAGTCCCACGAAGAGCAAACGATTAGAAAGAGGGATAATTATGGCAGATGATTTCTTTGAAGATGTATTCAACAATGTATTAAGAGCTCCAGTATTCGGCGGTGAAACACTCATGAAAACAGATATTTATGAAAATGAAGGCAGATATTACCTGGATATTGAACTTCCAGGATATGCCAAGGAAGATGTAAAGCTTTCTTTATATAACGGTGACCTGACGGTAGAAGCTGCAAAGAAAACAGCAGCACGCACAGGCAAGCTGCTGAGACAGGAAAGATACAGCGGCAACTGCAGCCGTACATTCTATGTCGGCACAGCATTGAAGGAAGCTGACATCCATGCGGCATTCAAAGATGGCATTTTGACAGTCGACTTCCCAACTGAGCAGAAGAAGCTGGAAGAAGAGAAAAAGTTCATTGAAATACTTTAATATCTAATGGATGAATATCCATTGATATAGAAAAAGAAAAGGAGATGTTAAGTATGAGATTTATGCCAACATTAAGAAGAGATGAGGACTATGATTTATTCGACGATGTCTTCAATGCACCGTTCTTCGGCAGAGAGGCGCTTATGAAGACTGACATCACCGAGAAAGACGGCAAGTATCACCTTGAGATGGACCTTCCTGGATATAAGAAAGAAGACGTCAAGATTTCCCTCTATAATGGAAATCTGACGATTGAAGCAAACCGCAATGAATCAAGCGATGAGAAGGACAGCAAGGGCAATGTCGTCCGTCAGGAAAGATTTACAGGTTCCTGCACTAGAACATTCTACGTCGGTGAAAATGCGAAGGAGTCAGATGTACATGCATCCTTCAAAGATGGTGTACTGAAGATTGAAGTTCCTTCTGAGAACAAGCAGATTGAATCCGAAAAGAAACTGATCAGTATCGAATAAACAGATCTAACTCCCTCTGACCCGGCAGTGATGTCGGGTTTTTCTTTACGTAAATTCATCAAAAAAATGATATGAAGACAGCTGAAACTAAGATACGATAAAGCAGTACCATATTTGAAGGAGAACACACATGAAGACTTTGGTTGTTTATTATTCTCTGGAAGGAAATACAAAAGATACCGCAGAAAAGATTGCCGCAGTTATGAAGGCAGATCTCTTGCGTCTGGAATGCGTGAATGAGTATCCAAGCAGCGGACCGATGAAGTTCATCAAAGGTGGAAAAGCAGCTGTGTTTGGTGAACAGCCGGCATTAAAGCCGTATGACATTGACTTTCTTTCATATGAGGCAGTTATTGTCGGCACACCGGTATGGGCATCAACTTTTGCCCCGCCGCTGCGGAGCTTTTTTGCCCATGAGCAGATTACCAATCAGAAAACTGGATTTTTTGCCTGTGAAAAAGGGAGCGGCGGTGAGAAATGTCTGCAGAAATTAAAGGAACTGACAGGAGCAGACAGAATTGATGCTCAGATGATCCTGATCGATCCAAAGCAGAATCCTGATCCTGCCAATGACGAGGTCATCAAAAAGTTCTGTGAAGATATGCTTCATGAATAAGTTCATCAATTAGTTTGCTTTGTTTCTGATATAATAACTGAGTTGAAATTATTGGAGGTACTATGGGAGCTTTATTTTTCATTGCAGGACTGGCCGTTGCACTGCTTCTTTCTATTTTTGGATGGACAAAGATTCTGATGACTTTTCAGGCGTCTGAAAAAGTCTCGAAGGATATTTGGCTTTCTATTGCATGGGCTGTTCTGTTCACGCTTCTTGCATTTGTATGCTGGTTCCTCGTACCGGGGTCATTCCTAGGCTACATCATGGGCTTGGTCTTAGGATTGAGTCTTGCCTTCAGCGGGCAGAAGAATACAAATGATACTGATTCCAATCAGCCGCAGGGACAATAATACATTGTCCCTTTTTTGTATTTGAAGTCTTTGAGACGTGAAGGAACATCTGCTCCTTGTGCTATGATAGATATAATAATCAGAGGTATTGCATATGAAGAAATATGTTATTGGAATCACTGCATTGTGCCTGGCTGGATGCTCCACTGCAGCACCGGAGAGCACTGCTGCAGTATCAACAGTTCCTGCACAAGCAGAATCAGTCTGGAGTCATGATCCGGATATGGATTTTGACAGTGCCAGTGACCTGACTCCTTTTAAATACATGATGGTCAGTGCTTCAACAACAGCATTTGGCAATGTAACGTTGTATCTGGAAACAGAAAAAACAGGATATCCCGGAGAATGGGATTCTACTGGATATGCCGGTGATGCAATGATTGTTGAGAAGAACAATAATCAGGGCATCTATACGCATGACGGTACAGAACTGTATCCAGTTTCTGTCAACAAAGTCAGCACACCTTATATTGCCGGTATTGTTACCGGTGTATGGAAAAGCTCAGACACACAGTCAAGCATCGTTTATGGTTTTGCAAATACAGCTACATCAAAAGCACAGATTTTCAGCAAGGACTTTAAATCAGTGACTGAAGTATCACTTGATACTTTCAATTATGATCTGAAGACCACGGACCGTGATCCTTATCTTGCATATAAGGGCGATGAGCTCGGTGTTGCCGGCATGACATACAGTTCATCCGGAGCAATGAGCGGCTGGGCATTTGAAAAATATACACCGGCAGATGTCAAAGCTAATTTGATCGTACCGGTGATCAATGAACAGTTTACAACAACAGGATATGTCATTCTTGCCTCTGACGGCAGCAAGATCGTCGATGTCAGCACGGACATGAAGTATCGACAGGGTTCTTATGTCAATGACTGCTATGTCATTTCCGATGGAACGTACGCAACGATTGTTGATGCCGGCAGCGGCGGCAATATTGCAACGCAGTATCAAGATGCAAAATACTTTGAAGACGGCTATGCACCAGTCAAGAAAAGCGGCAAGTGGGGATACATTGACCGCACTGGCAAAGAAGTCACAGACTTTATCTTCGATGATGCATGCACTGTATACAATGGCTATGCATGGGTCTATTACCATGGCAAATACGGAATTATCAACCTGAGCGATGCATTGAATGACAGTGAAAAGCAGGTCAATGCATACTGGTGCTCACCAGTCACCGAAGATAAGATTGGTACATTGACAGTGAAGGTAACAGATTTGACAATCCGCAAAGGAGCCAGCAAGGAAAGCACGCAGACAGGTGTCTGCATGGAAGGTTCTGTCTATCCTGTCTTTGAAAAGAAGACAGATGAGAACTATACATGGTACCGCATCAATGAATCAGAGTGGACTGCCAGCGAAGGTACTTGGGCAGTCTTTGAGGAAGCTAAATGAAAATTGCAGTTTATCTTGGCTCGAATCCTGGCAGTGATCCTGCCTTTCAGCAGGCGGCTGCTGATATTGGCGATTGGATCGGCAGAAATAGTCATGAACTGGTCTACGGCGGTGCACATCTGGGATTGATGGATATTGCCGCACAGCATGTCTTAGCCAATGGCGGACACGTCATCGGTGTCATGCCTGAGTTCATGATCGAGCGCGGCCGTCAGCGGGATGATTTGACTCAGCTGATTGTGACGAAGGATATGTCAAGCCGCAAGAAAACAATGATGGATCTGGCAGATGCGTATATTGCCTTGCCAGGAGGCCCGGGAACACTGGAGGAGATCAGCGAAGTGATTTCATCCTCTCGTTTAGGACTTCTGCAGGATAAGCCGTGCATCTGTTTAAATATTCATGGCTACTATGATGTACTGAAGCAGATGCTGGAACAGATGACAGCCTGCGGATTTGCAGAAAAAGAAGAATTGAGAAATGTGTATTTTCCTGCATCGGCTGCAGAAGCGGAAAAGATCATTGCAGGAAGAGAAGCATTTTAGAACATAAGGGGGAAATAGGTATGCCGACTGTCAGTATTATTGTTCCTGTATATAATGCAGAGAAAGCGATTGGAAGATGCATCGACAGCATCCTGAACCAAGAATACGAAGATTTTGAACTGATTGCTGTAGATGACGGCTCCAAGGACGGCAGCCCGGCAATTCTTGATGCCTATGCAGAGAAGGATGACCGTGTCAGAGTCATTCATAAGCCGAATTCAGGTGTGTCTGCGACCCGCAATCTGGCCTTGAATCAGGCAGCGGGAAAATACATTCAGTTCCTGGATGCAGATGACTGGATCCCGGACAACAGCACAAAGATGCTGGTAAGAGAAGCGGAAGAAAAGAATGTTGATCTGGTCGTGGCAGATTTCTTCCGTGTTGTCGGCAAGAATGTTGCACGCAAAGGGTCGATTGTTTCAAATGAAGTCCTGACGCTGCCGCAGTTTGCGGAATTGATGATGGAGTCACCAAGTGATTTCTACTATGGTGTTCTCTGGAATAAGCTGTATCGGAATGATATTATCCAGAACTACAATGTCCGCATGGATGAAGACCTGACATGGTGTGAAGATTTTATCTTCAATCTTGAATATCTTCTGCATGTCAAGACGGTGACTGCACTGCAGGTTCCGGTCTATTACTATGTCAAGACAGAAGGCTCGCTGGTATCAAAGTCCATGTCATTGGCAAAGATAGTTGATATGAAATCTAATGTGTTTACTTACTACAATGATTTTTATAAAAATGTCTTGGATGAAAAACAGTACCGCAGAGACCGACTTGCGATTGCCGGCTTCTTGATTGATGCTGCTAATGACGATATGACGCTGCCAATGCTGCCAGGCACAAAGAAGCTTGGTACAGAGCAGGTACAGGTGCATTTCAAAGGTGATGTGCAGAATGCTGTGACAGCTGCATATTATCTAAATAAGGCATATGAAAAGAATCTGGATATTATTGCCCTGAAATATGATATTGAACTGAAGGATGTCAAGATGCTGGCAGCACTGAAGGAAATCGGTGAAACAAATTCCTTTACAGAGATTGCTGATCTCAGCGGTATGACGGAAGTCAGTGTTGCCGGCGGTCTGATGAAGATGGTCGTTAAGGGATTTGTATCCGTCAAATATACTGCCAAGCAGATGATCATCACTTTTGGCAGGAACGCTGATGCTATCTCACAGGATCTTGGTGTTGCCCTGCAGGATCTGCAGGATGTCATGACTAAGAATCTGACTGAGGAAGAACAGGAGACATTGAATGCTGTCCTGAATAAGGCAACAGATAATCTCAGAAAGTACGTTAAGAAGAATGAAGAATGACCGCACTGTAAAACAGCAGGCTAAATTATTTGAAGGCAGGGATCACTGGCATCTAAATTCAGAAAAAGATGTCACTTTCAGTGATGGTCCAAATGGACTGCGTATTGAAGATGAAGAAGGCATAGGCTTTAATCATTCAAAAAAAGCGACTGCTTTTCCAACTGCTTCCTGTGCAGGGTGTTCCTATGACCGTGATCTGATGGAAGAATATGGCAGGATGATTGCCGAGGAATGCATCAGCGAAAAAGTGGATGTGATTTTGGGACCTGGTGTTACGACAAAGAGAAGCCCGCTGTGCGGACGCAATTTTGAATACTATTCTGAAGATCCGGTGCTCTCTGGTGAATATGCCTCAGCATATATCAAAGGTGTCCAGTCCAAAGGAATTGGCACATCTCTGAAACATTTTGCCGGCAATTCAAGAGAACTTGCACGCCAGGCAGTGGACTCTGTGATGGATCAAAGAACGCTTCATGAGATCTATCTGCGTCAGTTTGAAACAGCTGTCAGAGAAGCACATCCATGGACTTTGATGGCTGCATACAACAGGCTGAACGGTATTTACTGCTGTGAAAATAAAGAACTTCTACAAGAAGCCAGATCATGGGGCTTTGACGGTCTTTTTATTTCTGACTGGGGAGGTGTTGCTGATCCTGTCAGATCGCTGGAGAGCGGCCTGAATCTGGAAATGCCGGGGCCGACAGGTTCTGCATCGGTTATTACCAGAGCTGTTGAAAAAGGAAAAGTGTCCAAAGAATGTCTGGAGGAATCCACACAGTATATGGACCGTTTTATTGATCGATGCGGCAGATATACTGTTAAGGATTATGATCAGAATGAACATGATGCTTTTGCTCAGAAGGCTGCCGAGGAATCAATTGTCCTGCTGAAAAATGAAGGCATCCTGCCTTTGAAGCAAACAGACAGAATTGCGGTAATTGGACCGTTTGCCGAGCATCCGTTCATTCAAGGTTCTGGATCATCAAGGGTCAACCCAATCAATCAGGATTCACTGCTGAGTGATCTTGATGCTCATGAAACTGCATATACATATTCCCAGGGATTTTCCTTGGAGAATGAAGAGATAGATGAAGCACTGCATGATCAGGCAATGAAAGCTGCTGAGGGAAAAGATAAGGTGATTGTCATCCTTGGCGAACTGCCGGGAAGCGGCGGTGAAGGATTCGACCGTACCACCATGGACCTGCCGTTTAATCAGAATACGCTGATCCGGGACCTTGTACATGCATGCAGACATGTCATTATTGTTCTTCAGACAGGCGCACCAATAACAATGCCTTGGCGTGAAATGGCAGATGGCATCATCGTGGAATATGCAGCAGGACAAAAGTCAGGAGCAGCACTGCGCCGTGTCCTATATGGCGAAGTGAATCCATCGGGACATTTAGCAGAAACATGGCCGCTTCGCAGCGAAGACAATCCAAGCAGCCGCTACTTTGATAATGAGATCCTGCAGTCGCAGTACCGCGAAGGCATTTTCTGCGGTTACCGTTATTATGATACCTTCCAGATTCCGGCAGCATATTCTTTTGGATATGGCTTGAGCTATACAGAGTTCAGTTTTGCAGATCTGCAGGCAGAAGATCGTGAAGACAGCGTGCATGTTTCAGTAAAGGTAAAAAATACTGGCGCTGTTGACGGCAGAGCAGTTGTGCAGATCTATGCAGGCATGAAGGACAGCCGCATTGCAAGACCTTCAAAAGAGCTCAAGGACTTCGCATCTGTTCCATTAAAAGCCGGGGAAGAAAAAGAAGTGCAATTCATAATTGATCACTCTTTATTCCAGTATTATGACGTCAGAACAAAGTCCTGGCAGGTGGAAAAGGGAACCTATCAGATTATGGCTGGCAGAGCAGTAAATGATATTGTACTGACAGATGAAGTAATTCTGGAAGGTATAGAAGATGCATACAGCACTCTGCAGAAATCTTTCATTCAGCACGACGCAGGCATGGTATATGTATCCGACCATGATTTTGTACAGATGCTCGGATATGAGATTCCAAAGATCCGTTCTGCAAGACCTTTCACAGCCAATACGACGATCAGAGAATTGAAGGAAAGCGGTTTTGGCAGATTCGTTAATTATGCGATTTCGAAGATACTGAAATTGAAAATGTGGCACAATATTGATGATGCTTCCGTATTCAATGCACCAATCCGTCAGCTGCTGTGGCTGAAGGACCACTACTCATGGGATACAGTGAATGCTGCCGTAGCCTATTTGAATCACCATGGCGGCAGAGAGTTCATGGATGTAATCAGGAACCTGAAACACAGGGAAAGTGATTCTTAACGTAAAGAGAGAAATGTGTTATATTTGCGGCTAGGATTGGAGAATATAAATGGAAATGCAGATGAAGCACGTGCAGGAGCTACCTACACCTGAAAAATTAAAAGAAGAATTTCCTGTATCTGCCGAAATTGTGGAAATCAAGGAAAAGAGAGACCGTGAGATCGAGGATGTATTTACCGGGAAGGATAACCGTTTCTTATTGATCGTCGGACCATGCAGTGCAGACAGGGAAGATGCGGTATTGGATTATATGACACGTCTGGCAAAACTGCAGGAGAAGGTAAAAGATAAAATCCTGATGATTCCGCGTGTCTATACAAACAAGCCGCGGACAAAAGGAATCGGCTATAAGGGCATGCTGCATCAGCCGGATCTCTCTAAAAAGGAAGACATGCTGGCAGGCATCATTTCCATCCGTCAGCTGCATACTGATGTTGTCAGAGAGACGGGATTTACCTGCGCGGAGGAAATGCTGTATCCAGAAAATCATGCATATTTAAGTGATCTGCTGAGCTATGTTGCTGTAGGAGCCAGATCTGTGGAAGATCAGCAGCACCGCATTGTAGCCAGCGGCATCGGCATTCCTGCAGGCATGAAGAATCCGACCGGCGGTGATGTCAGTGTCATGATGAATTCCATAACGGCAGCACAGTCGCCGCAGAAGTTCATCTACCGCGGATGGGAAGTTGAAACGACCGGCAATCCGTTAGCTCATGCAATCCTGCGCGGATATGTAGATAAATTCGGCAGATCGCATCCAAATTACCATTATGAGGATCTGATGAATCTGCTGGAAGAATACAACAAGAGCACATTGAAGAATCCAGCTGTGATTGTTGACTGCAACCACAGCAATTCTGGCAAGCAGTTTGATGAACAGATCCGTATTGCAAAAGATGTCCTGCACAGCAGAAGACATAGTGAAGAGATTCAAAATCTAGTCAAGGGCTTGATGATTGAGAGCTATCTTGTTGACGGCAATCAGCAGCCTGGCGGTGATGTTTATGGACAGTCCATTACAGATGCATGCTTAGGATGGGAAAAGAGCGAAAAGCTGATTCTGGATCTCGCAGATGAATTAAGCAGATAGAGGAGAAGATATTATGCTGAAAGGTGCAATCTTTGATCATGACGGTCTGATGTTTGATACTGAAAAAGTATGGCAGAGCAACTGGCAGAAGCAGGCGCATGCCAGAGGCATCATTCTTCCTGATGTATTCAAGCATGATGTCAGCGGTACTTCCGGCGACATGATGAAGTCAGTGGTCGAAAAGTATTATGGAGTTGATGATGGCACTGAGATCATGAATCTGGTGATTGCCGGTGTACATCATGATTTGTCGATATCGATTGAAGAAAAAAAGGGACTGCATGAGATCATAGAGATGTTTGCTGCCCACGGTGTAGCCATGGCTGTTGCTTCTTCTTCGCCGGAAAATATGATTGTCAGGAATCTTCAGAATGCAGGCATAGATCAGTATTTTCAGGCAGTTGTATCTGGCCAGCATGTTTCCCACAGCAAACCGGCACCGGATATCTTTCTGCTGGCAGCAGAAAAGATCGGCATTGATCCATCTGAATGCTATGTATTCGAAGATGCTATCAATGGGGTCAAGGCTGGACACGCAGCAGGGTGCAGGATGATCATGATCCCGGATATGACTCAGCCTGATGAAGATACAAAGAAGATTGCAGCTGCAATCCTGCCGTCATTACTGGATGCGGCTAAGGAAATTGAAGAAGGAAGACTATAAAAAACACTTTCATACGAAAGTGTTTTTTTACTGTATCACTCCGCAATTGCTGCATCCAAGGCAATCTGCATCATCTTTGTAAAGCTTGTCTGTCTTTCTTCAGGTGTCGTGCATTCATCAGCGACAAAGGAATCAGATATTGTCAGAAGGCAGGCTGCATTCTTATGCAGGACCTTTGCATTGGAGAACAAGGCAAAGCTTTCCATTTCAACGGCAACGCAGTGGTGCGCTTCGACCTGCTTCAGATAATCCTTGGATTCTCTGTAGAAGACATCGGAAGAATGAATGATGCCCTCATGGACAGGAATGTTCAGATCATTGGCTGCCTTTTCAATCTTGGCATTCAATGTTTCTGAAGGATAGGTTGTATCTTCTGTGCAGCCGCATTGTTCCCTGGCAAAGGAAGATTCGGAATAGGCACCGGATGCCAGAACAACGTCATAAACATGCAGCTCCTTGACATAGGAACCGGCAGAGCCGATCCGGATGATGTTTTCAACTCCGTAATCCTTGAACAGCTCATAAGAATAGATGCCGATGGAAGGCATGCCCATGCCGGATGCCATAACAGTGACTGGCTTGCCTTTCCAAGTGCCTGTGTATCCCTGGACACCCCTGACATTGTTGACAAGCTTTGGATTCTCTAAGAAAGTATCCGCAATGAACTTGGAACGCAGCGGATCTCCCGGCATTAAAACAGTTTTAGCGATATCGCCTGGTTTTGCTTCATTATGTGGTGTAGACATATTTATTTCTCCTTTATACCGTTCATTTATTATAGCAAATAAAAAGGGACACTTCCATGTCCCCGCCGCTTACATTTTTGAACCTTTGCTGCCTTTTGCTGAATTCTCACTGTATGTACTGAGAAGGTTGGTATCGTAGGAGAAAGTAATGCGTGATCTTCTTCTTTCTCTTTCCAAAGCAAGAGACACCAGCTTGTCCATCAGCTGTGAGAAGGTCATGCCTGTCTTTTCCCAGAGATAGAAAGCCAGAGATCCAGGAATAGTATTGATTTCATTGACATAGACCTTCTTTGTTTCCTGATCCATCATGAAGTCGATCCGGCATACACCGGCAGCGCCTAAGACTCTGAAAGTCTCAAGAGAAAGGTCCTGAATATGCTTTGTCTGTTCTTGTGAGATAGGTGCTGGAACAATACGGGCTGTACTTGCCATTCCCTTGGAACCAGAAGTCTTGGCACCCTTAGCACCTTTGCCGCCGCCCTGATACTTGTCCGCAAAGGAGAGCAGTTCATCACTGGAAGCGCTGCCGACCTGTTCAATGACAGAAGCTTCTGCGTGGTAGCTGTCACCAAGGACGGAGCAGTTCAATTCGACCATCGGTTTGACAACTTTTTCAGTGATGACTTTTTCATCATACTGACGTGTATTCTCAAAGCATTCCAGATATTCTTCATCGTTATGGGCAATGGCAATTCCGACAGAAGAGCCTGTTCTTGCCGGCTTGAGGATGACAGGATAGATCAGCTTATGAACTTTGTTCAGGATTTCTTCCTGATGCTCATCCATTTCTGAACCATAGACCCAGAACCAGTTGGTGATTGGCAGTCCGTTGTCATGAAGAATGTTCTTCTGCATGACTTTATCCTGACCGAGTGCAGCGCCATACAGGTCGCAGCCTGCATATGGCACCTTCAGCATTTCAAAGAAGCCCTGGATTGTACCGTCTTCGCCATTTGTACCGTGCATGACAGGAATGGCAACATCGATTGTACCAAGTTCCTTCGGACCGAATGCCTTCGCCTTTACCGGCTTGATGACAATGCGGTTGTCTTCAGAAACAATCGTTACCTGCGTGCACTGTTTTTTCAATGCTTCCAGGTCCTTGAAGTTCTTCATTTCATTCAGAAGATCACTGCAGTATAAACGGCGGTCTTTCGCTACATATACTGGGATAACGTTGTATTTATCATGATCCATCGCCTCAATTGCCTGATGCGCGGAAATAATACTGACTTCATGTTCAACGGATTCACCGCCGAAAAATACTGCAACATTGAGTTTCATATCTGCCTCCAATTCAATAGCTATTATTATAAACGCAAAGCATCAGAAAATAAATATGACGCGGATTATACAGAAACGGCGCTGTGTTGGTGAAAAATGATATAGGAATGTTAAAATAGGAGACATACAGAGGTGGCATTATGAAGAAAGCACTTGTATTAGCAGGAGGAGGCACCAGAGGAATTTATCAGCTTGGTGTCTTGAAAGCTCTTCATGAACTTGGTGAAGATGACTTTAATATGGTTTTCGGTGTTTCTGTCGGCGCATTGAATGCGGCGATGATTGTTCAGGGTGATCTGGAGCAGATGGCACACATGTATGATCATCTGCAGGCGGATCAGATTGTCAAAGGGTTCGTACCGAATGATATGTCTCTGGGAAATCTGATCAATGAAAGACAGGAATTCATTCCTGCCTTCAAGTACTGGGTGGATAACGGCGGCATTGATATTTCACCGTTCTATGACACCGTTCATAAATTCTATGTTCCGGAGCGCTTCTTTGCCTCTGATACAGATTTTTTCTGTGTGACAGCAACTGCGAAGAATCATGCCGGCGTGCTGGTCACCAAAGAAATGATGAAGGAACAAGGGGAGGACTGGCTGGTTGCCAGTGCCAGTGCGTATCCGGCTTTCCCAATCAAGGTGATTGACGGCAATGAATATGTCGACGGTGGCTACTATGACAACTTCCCGGTAGATTATGCACTGCAGCAGGGTGCAGAAGACATCATCGGCATTGACTTAGGACCGGATCCGATCCATCCGCTGTATCTGGAGAAGGACCATATCAAATATATTCATCCGCGTGAAGAGATGTACAACTTCCTGACTTTTGATCAGGCACAGATGCAGAAGGCGAAGATTCTGGGATACAACGATACGATGAAGACCTATGGCAGGCTGGAGGGATGGAAATATACGTTTGTTCCATTTGAATATCCTTCCTACTTTGATGAATACTACCGCGGACTGCTACTATTGGAGACAAGGATCAAGATGGCAACTTCCATCAATGAACGTTTCCGTTCTCAGCAGGTGGTAACTGACATATTAAAAGAAAGAATGTATCTGAGCCATTTAACTGTCAGACAGTATTTGTATGGTATCATAGATGCACTGATGGAAATGATCGGTGCAGATTCTTCTGTAATCTATACTTCTGATGAAGCAAAAAAAATGGTCCTGGCAGCTTTTGCACAGTGTGCGTATGAAGATTATGCCTACAAGCCGAATGGCATCATTGATCTGGCACCTTATATCAAGTCGTTGGATCAAAAGGGCATTGTTGAGAAGATTATTCATGCCAATCTTTACCCAAATCACCGTCTGTTCTCAGACGAGACATTGATGACGCTGCATCCTTTCGAGGTTGCTTTAGCTGACTTTGTCACCATCATGATGAAACATCTGCCGGAGGAATAAGATGCAGAAAATCGCAAAATTTGAAAAAGTATCGTTTGCCCAGTTCAGGAAAGACTGGAATGCACATATGCAGACTGAGGAAGAAGAAATTAAAAGAATTTATGATAGCATTCATCTGCCGCAGCGGGCAACATCTGGCTCAGCCGGCTATGATTTCTATGCGCCGATTGCCTTTGATCTGAAACCGGGAGAAGAAATCCTGATACCGACTGGAATTCGTGCTAAAATGGCTGACGGATACGTCTTAATGATGTTTCCACGCAGCGGCCTGGGTTTTAAGTACAGAATGCAGCTGAACAACTCAGTCGGCATCATCGATGCGGACTACTATCACGCAGACAATGAAGGGCATGTCATGTGCAAGATTACCAATGATACGCATGAAGATAAGACCCTGCATCTGGATGCAGGCAAGGGAATGGTGCAGGGAATCTTTGTGCCGTTCGGAATTACAGAAGACGATGAAGCTGACGGAGTCAGGACCGGCGGATTCGGAAGCACTTCAAAGGAATAAAGGTGAAGAAAATGGATGAAAAGATCTGGCAGGAAATTGATGAAAGGGAGCCAATCCCAGAAAATATTAAGCAGAGGATGGAAGAGCTCCGCGCGCATCGGGCAGAAGTAATCGATGATAAGTATATCAAGCGTCCGACCCAGATTGAAGGCATCCGCAGAGCAGGTGTGGTCAATACCGGCCTGCTGGACTATATCGGCACACAGATCCATGACGGTATGAGCACACAGGAAATTGATGATATCGTTGCGGTTTATACCAAGGAGCACGGCGGCATCTGCGCCTGCCTGAATTATGAGGGTTTTCCAAAGAATGTATGTGTTTCCATAAATGAGGAAGTCTGCCACGGCATTCCAGCCAGACGCAGAAAGATCCATGACGGTGATATTGTCAATGTAGACTGCACGACCATCGTTGACGGCTATTATGCAGATGCATCCAGAATGTTCATGATCGGACATGTTTCCGAAGCTAGAAGAAGACTGGTCGAAGAGACTAAGAAATGTCTGGAAATAGGCATTGAAGCTGCGCAGCCATGGGCGACGGTCGGTGATATCGGTGCTGCCATCCAGAAATATGCACAGTCAAAAGGATACACAGTTGTCAGAGAACTGGGCGGACACGGTGTCGGCATTGAATTCCATGAGGATCCATTTGTTTCGCATGTCGGCCGAAAGAATACCGGCATGGTGCTGGTTCCAGGCATGGTGCTGACGATTGAACCGATGATTAACGCCGGCAAGCCGGGTGTTGTCATTGATCCATACAACGACTGGACCATTTATACTGCTGACGGCAAGGACAGTGCACAGTGGGAACATACGATCCTGATTACTGAAACAGGGAATGAAATTCTTACTCATTAGTGAAAAGATACGCGGATTGTTGTAATCAATCTGCGTTTTTCTTTACTTTTTTGTATAATAGAGGCGGGAGATACTATGAACAATTACATATATGTTATCGGTCATAAACATCCTGACAGTGATTCAATCTGTGCAGCAATTACTTATGCAGACCTATTGTGCCATTTAGGAAAGAATGCAGTTGCCTGCCGTCAGGGACCTTTGAATGATGAAACAAAATATATTTTAAAGCGCTTTAATCAGGAGAATCCTCTGCTCTTAACAGATGCAAGAGCGATGCTGAAGGACATTCAGCTTGATGAACCAACGTTCATCAAGGCAGATGAAACCGTCCATCATGCATGGCATGTCATGCTGCAGACGCAGAACCGTTCTTTGTTTGTGATGGATGATGCAGATCAGCTCTGCGGCATTTGTACTACATCGAATCTGGCTAAAGTCAGGATCCATCCAGACGCTGATCTGGAGCAGCTGATGTCAACCGCATCGCTGGATAATATTGCCCGCACGGTCGGCGGTATAATTGTGACCAAGCCGGAATCGTTCCACAGCAATGGAACAATCCATGTTATCACACTGGATGGAAAGGAAATGCAGTCGTTCCATCTGAAACATGGCATCTGCATTCTGTCGAGTGACAGCGATAAGCAGAGAATGTGCATTGATGCCGGGGCGAAGCTGCTGGTGATCACATGCGGACAGTTCGTTGACCAGGGTGTTCTGGAATATGCAAAGGACAAGAAGTGTGCCATTATCAAAACAGATTTTGATACAATGCATACAGCCCGTACGATTACAGAAAGCTACAGTGTTGAAGAAGTCATGACCAAGCACATCATTTCCTTCCGGGATGATGAGTTTGTGGATGATGTCGCTGTCAAGATGAATAATTCACGTGTCCGTTCTTATCCTGTTATTGATGTGGATGGAAAGATCATCGGTGCAGTATCACGCTATCATACAAGAAACTATCGCCGCCGTCAGTTTGCATTAGTTGACCACAGCGCAATGAACCAGACGATCAATCATCTTGATCAGGCTGAAGTCGTCGCCATTGTTGATCATCATCATATCGGCGACGTGCAGACAGATGCACCGATTGAATACCGCAATCACAGATGCGGATCTACATGCACAATCGTTTCAACACTCTATCAGGAAAACGGCCTGCTGCCGAATGCTGAGATGTCAGGTCTTCTGCTGAGCGCAATCTTATCAGATACTCTGAATCTGAAGAGTGCTACGACAACAGATGAAGATAAACTGACCGTCAGCTGGCTGGCAGAACGTGCTGGCATTCGGAATGTTGATGATTATGCAAGAGATATGCTGGGTGCCTCCGTTGCCTTAACGGATGCTGCGCCGCATGATATCCTGAACCGCGATCTTAAGACATATGAGATCGGCAAATACAGGTTTGCAATTGGGCAGACAAACTATTCTCATATGGAGGAAGTGCAGAAGATTCTGCCGAACTTCCGTAAGAATCTGGAAAAAGAACAGGCTGACAATAAACTGGATCTGATGGTCATGCTGTTTACTGATGTGATGGGTGAAGGCTCATTGTTTGTCTACTATGGTCCTTTGTCATATGTATTGACTGATCTCATTCAGACAAAGTTTGATGATCACTCTGGATTTGATCCAAATATCATTTCCAGAAAGCAGCAGCTGATGCCGAAGCTGTCAGAAATCCTGAAAAATATTTAATGAATTAGAAAGAGGCACTATGCTTGATGTTTGTCTGTTGGGAACAGGCGGGACAGTACCGCTGCCGGAAAGGTGGCTGACTTCTTTACTGGTCCGCTGGGAAGGAAAAGAATTATTGATTGACTGCGGCGAAGGAACGCAGATAGCCATGCATGCACATGGCTTTTCCTGCCGTCATATCAATACGATCCTCCTGACTCATTTTCATGCTGATCATACTGCCGGCCTGCCGGGACTTCTTCTTTCCATGGCTAAGGCAGACAGGACAGAGCCGATTACGATCATCGGACCCAAAGGGCTTCCTGAAATCTTGAAAGGTGTTTATTTAGTAGCACGCTATATTCCCTTTGAGATTCACTATATGGAATTAGAAGAGAATGAACAGGAATTTGATGTAGATGATCTGCATATCAGTGCGTTCTCTCTTCGGCACAGCGTACCATGCTACGGCTATGAACTGAATCTTGAAAGACGTCCTAAATTTGATGTGGAGAAAGCAAGAGAGAACTATGTCCCGCTGCAGGCCTGGAATATGCTGCAGAAGGGCAGCAGTGTTGAGCTCAATGGGGTGATCTATACACCGGAGATGGTCATGGGCACTGCCCGCCGAGGCATTAAAGTCGTCTATGCAACAGATACAAGACCAGTCGCTGCAATTTGTGAACATGCAAAGGGAGCAGATCTGTTGATTGCTGAAGGCATGTACGGAGATCCAGAAAAACTGGAGAATGCCAAGCAGAACAAGCATATGATGATGCGGGAAGCCGCAGAGATAGCCAAGGAAGCAGATGTCAGAGAACTGTGGTTCACGCATTACAGTCCTTCAATGTATGAACCTCTGATCTATGAAGCAGAAATGATGGAAGTCTTTGAACATACCGTCGTTGCCAGAGATGGACAGCGCGAAGATATCAGTTTTAAAGATGAGGGCGAATAATGTTTGAAATTATTGTCAATCCTGCTGGGGCAGGAGGTGCAACACGCAGAGAATGGTCGAAAGTAGAACCGCTGTTTCAAAAAAGCGGGATTCCATTTCATGTAACCTTTTCTTCACTGGAACATGATATTGATGCCATCTGCCGAGAAGCAACAGGACGGGGACAGGATGTTGACCTTGTCATTGTCGGCGGGGATGGATCAATGAATAAGGCACTCAATGGAATTCAGAATTTTACCAATGTGCGGCTGGGCTTCATTCCATGCGGCTCCGGAAATGACCTGGCAAAAGCACTGGGTATTTCAATGAATCCAGTCAAGTGTGCGCAGAAGATAATTGAACAGCAGATTGTCCGCCTCCTCGATTTTGGGGAAGTAACATACTTCAATGCCTCACATTTCTGCGACGGCAGAAGCGATACTTCTGTTATCTTTAAAAGAAGGTTCAATATCTCTTCAGGCATCGGCTTTGATGCGGAAATCTGTGAAAATGCAGAGCGTTCCAAGGCAAAGAAGTTCCTTAATAAGATCCGCTTAGGAAAGCTGATCTATCTCTTTGTGGCAATGCGGGTGATCTTTGTATTCCGCAAAGTCAATTCAACCATTACACTGGATGATCATGAACCAATCAAGAAAAAGCTTCTTTCGACAGCGGCAATGAATACGCCGTATGAAGGCGGCGGCTTTAAGTTCTGTCCAGCTGCCGATCCGCAGGACGGCATCCTGGACATGTGCATCTGGGGAGATGTCAGTAAATGGGATTTCTTCAAGATGTTCCCGCACGCATATAACGGCAGCCATCTGAAATATAAGGAAATTGACGCAAAACGTGCGGATCTAATAGATATCCAGCTTGATGAACCGTGCTGGGTCCATACCGACGGTGAAGTTGAATGTATGTCGAGCCATGTGCAGATGAAGCTGGCGGCAGACAAGCTGAGATATTTAGACTAAAAAAGCGAATCTCTTCGCTTTTTTCTTTGAAGCATCAGTGTGCCCGGTGGGGATCGAACCCATAACCTTCAGATTCGGAATCTGATACTCTATCCAATTGAGCTACGGGCACAAAACAGCTTATTTATTTTACCACGGTTCTTTGAATCAGGAAATGTCTGACAGGAGTAGATTTTATCTGCCGGAACGGTTAAAATGCTAATCATGAACATGAATACAGAAAATATTAAACTGATTGTCTGTGATATCGACAATACATTGATTCCATCCAATACACTGCAGCTGTCAGAGCGCACCCGTACTGCTCTGCAGAAAGCGGTGCAGAAGGGACTGAGAGTAATGATCAATTCCGGCAGACATTATACCTTCCTGCAGCCTTCATTATTTGATGACCTGCCGATGGATATCATCGGGACGATCAATGGCGCATGTCTGACTGACAGGAATGGGAAAGTACTGGAGAAGCATCCAATGAGCAAAGAAAACATGGATGCAATCACCAAGATATGTATTGAGCATAATATCGGTCTGGGCTTTAAATTTGAAGACCATATTGTAACATACGCAAATCATCAGAAATTTGTGGATGGCTATGTGCAGAAGGGTGTTCCTTGGGAACATTCTGTGATTGATGACACAAAGGAGAGGAAGCATCACCTGGAGCACGGCTATCCTCTTGGTACTTTTATCATTGGTGATGAAACAGTCATTGAACACTTTGTCGATGCAGTTCCAGGCATCCAGTTTGCATGGTCCTACCGTGATGGGTTTGATGTGTTTCTCAAGACTGTAACAAAGAAGACGTCTGTCGATGCAGCACTCAAGATCTACGGCCTGACCTGGGACAATGTGATTGCCTTTGGGGATGCTGGAAATGATACACCGTTCATTGCACCGGCAGCAATCGGAGTAGCCATGGGCAATTCCAAGGATGATGTCAAGGAAGCCTGTGATATTGTTGCACCGGACTGTAAAGAGGATGGTGTTGCACAGGTCCTGGAAGACCTGCATATTATTTAGGAGAATTGGATGAAACAGAAAAGACTACCACTCATTTTAACTGTATGCGGGATTCTGCTGAGCGGATGCTCAAGTACAGCCGTACAGCCAGCATCAACAGCCTCAGCAAGTGCTGCCTCTATAAGTGTGAAGCAGGAATATGAAGCTTTGAATGGACAGGCCAATGCCTCCGGCAAGGAGCATCGTACGGTCAACATTCCGGAAGATAACCCGTTTGTTCGAATCTCACCGGAAGAAATTGTACAGAAGGCGGAAGCGAAGGAATCATTCTATGTTGTTTACAGTGATCCGTTATGCCCATGGTGCCGCAGTGTCATTGAACAAGCATGCAGGAGTGCTGATGAAAATCATGTCGATACTATCTACATGGTCGATATCTGGGATGAAGAAGGCAATGAGATCTTCCGTGACAAGTATCAGTTGAAAGACGGCAGGATGGAAAAAGTGTCAGACGGCACTGAAGCATATCAGAATACACTGCAGCTGTTTGACAATGTTCTTTCTGACTATACGCTGACAGATGACAATGGAACCAAGTACAATGTTGGAGAAAAACGCATCTTTGCGCCGAATTTCATCAGTGTCAAAGAAGGAAAAGCGGCTGCTCTGACAGAAGGAATCTCTGATCTGCAGAAAGACGCAAGAGAGACACTGACAGATGCAATCCTGGCTGATGAAGCCAAGCAGTTCGATGCATTCTTCACGGCACAATCATAAAGCAAATAAAATGTGATACTTCTGAGACGGAAGTATCACATTTTTTATTCTTCGGTAAATACGTATTTCTTCATGCGTTCAAAGGCTTCCTGCACTCTTGCATAAGGCAGGGCAAGATTCATTCTGACGGAGCACTCGCCATGGAACGGCCTGCCGTCCTGGAAGTAAACACCAACTTGATATGCTCTGGCTAGGATTTCATCACAGCCGATATGATGTGCGCGGCAGTATTCACTGCAGTCGACAAACAGCATATATGTTCCCTGCGGTCTGGCAAGTGTCACTCCCTTGAAGTTGGAGGTGATGAAGTCATAGGCATAAGATGCATTCTGGCTGAGCACTTCCTTCAGTTCGTCAGTCCATTCATATCCTTCATCCTGATAGGCACCAATCAGCGCGTACATCGACAGTACATTCATTTCATTATAATGCGATTTGGAAGATTCAGCGTTTACACGTTCATTGAGCCAAGGATCATAAATGATATGATAGCTGCCGATCAGACCGGCAAGATTGAATGTTTTGCTTGGCGCATAGAAAGCTGCAGTATGGGTCCTGGCATATTCATTGACGGACTGAACAGGTGTATGAACGTAGCCTTTCAGAATAATATCGGACCAGATCTCATCAGCGATGACATAGACATGATGCTTTTCAAACAGTTCCATTGCCTGGATGAGTTCTTCTTTTTCCCAGACGCGGCCGCACGGATTATGAGGATTGCAGATAATGGCGACATGAATGTGATTTTCAACAATCTTCTTTTCCATATCGGCATAGTCCATCTTCCAGATGTTGTCTTCTCCTTTGAGCAAAGGACTATGGACAATATGATAGCCATTGTCTGTCAGAGCATGGGTGAAGCCGATGTAGGTCGGTGAATGAAGCAGGACAGAATCGCCGCGGGAAGCCAGTACATTGAGAGTACTGACAACACCGCCGAGAACTCCATTTTCATAACCGATGTTTTCCGGCTTCAAGCCAGTGACATGGTTGTGCGTTTCCTGCCACCTGATAATAGAATCATAATATTCCTTCCGTGGTGAGAAGTAGCCGAAAGCAGGATGCTGCATCCGTCTGATGACCTGTTCCTGGATGGTCGGGCAGACGGGGAAGTTCATGTCTGCGACCCACATTGGAATAATGTCAAAGCCGTCTCTGCGCTTTTCCGCAAACGGTCCTTGATATTCGGCTGGGTAATCGACTGCAATGGCATCGTGTCCGATACGGTCAAGAATGGAAGTAAAGTCGTATTTCATCATTTTTCTCCTAGACTGAACAAGTCAAAGTCTTTATTTGGTACATCATGGATCTTGTGTTTCTTATGCGTGATTGGGTTGCGTATTTCAATCTCGCATGCCCATAGGCCCATGAATCTGAATTCCTGAGAAGGACTGCCGTACAGACGGTCATTGACAATCGGATATCCTCTGCTTGATAAGTGAACACGGATCTGATGTGTGCGTCCTGTTTCCAGTTCACATCTCATCAGATTGTATCCATCTTTGACGGCCAGACATTCAACATGCGTCACTGCACTTTGACCAGTCGGTGAGATGCGGTATTTATTGGAGACATGACGGTCTCTGCCGATGGCCTGCGTGCAGGTGAATTTTTCTCCGGTGTGACTGTGTCCATAGCAGACAGCCAGATAGCTGCGTTTAATCTTCTTATCAGCAAGCTGGGCATCGAACCATGGCTGGAAGAAAGGAATTTTGCAGTAGAGGACGAGTCCCTGGGTATCTTTATCCAAACGGTGGATTGGTCTGACCGGTGCATGGATGCCATGGATCATCTGATATCTTGCGGCCTGTGCGTTTAAACAGTCCGTATCATTCTCTTCGCCATGAATGATGCAACCTGGTTCTTTATGAACGATATAGAGAAAGGCATCCTCATATACGACCTGACAGGGCTGTTCTGCCGGCTGCCAGTCAATTTCTTCATCTTCCAGTACCAATGTGATCTCTTTCTGTCCAAGCGGTTCATGGATATCCTTGACAGCAGTTCCATCCAGCAGGATCTGTTTCTTCTGGATCAGCAGGTATTTATTCTTCTTTGACTGATGATAATCATCCAGGAAGTCTTCAACTGTTTTCCCATCATAGACATTCATCGGTTCAATCTTCAGCAGATTGTTCTCCAAGATATATTTCATACGCTCTATTTTACCATCAGAGATGCTTCATAACACACCACTTATTGATTTCTTTTTGTGATATTATGGTGACACGATGGAAACAAAGAACAGGACATACATTGCGATTGATCTGAAATCTTTTTATGCTTCAGCAGAATGCGCAATGCGCCGGCTGGATCCTTTAACAACCAATCTTGTTGTCGCAGACACCTCGCGTACAGAAAAGACCATCTGTCTAGCAGTCTCACCGTCATTAAAGGCATATGGGATCAGCGGCAGGGCTAGACTTTTTGAAGTGGTGGCAGCAGTGAAGAAAATCAATCAGAAGCGCTTATGGAAAACGACATCTGGAAGATTCAAGGGAGAATCAACGGATGCCAATGCACTGAAGGATGATCCGGACCTGAAGCTATCCTATCTGGCGGCTGTGCCGCGCATGAGCATGTATATCGATATCAGTACGAAGATCTACCAGATCTATCTGAAGTACATTGCGGCTGAAGACATCCATGTCTATTCCATTGATGAAGTATTCATTGATGCGACTGATTATCTGAAGCTTTATCATACTGATGCTCACAGCTTTGCAATGAAGCTGATCCAGGAAGTGCTTCAGGAGACCGGTATTACGGCTACGGCCGGCATCGGCACAAATATGTTCCTGTGCAAGTGTGCAATGGATATTGTCGCCAAGCATATTCCAGCAGATAAAGATGGTGTACGTATCTGTGAACTGGATGAAATGTCATTCCGCAGGCAGCTGTGGACACATCGCCCCTTAACTGATTTCTGGCGGGTGGGCAGAGGTATTTCCAAACGTCTTGAAGATGAGGGCATCTTTACTATGGGAGATGTTGCCAGATGTTCGATTGGGAAGTTTGATGACTACTATAATGAAGACCTGCTGTATAAGATGCTCGGTGTCAACGCAGAACTGCTGATTGACCATGCCTGGGGCTATGAACCGACAACAATGAAAGACATCAAGACATATAAGCCGTCATCCAATTCACAGGGCATCGGACAGGTCCTGCAGAGGCCGTATGAATTTGATGAAGGACTTGTGATTGTCAAGGAGATGGCAGATGCTCTGGCGCTGAGCTTGACCGAAAAGGACCTGTATACATCCGTTGTTGCATTGTATATCGGATATGATATTGCTTCATCGGAAGTGGATGGCTTTGCGGGTGAACTGGTTACGGATTGGTATGGCAGGGCAGTGCCGAAAGGAGTCTCCGGCAGCGTGGACATGCATCACTGGACAAATTCCTCTAAACTTCTACGCACAGGGGCAGAAGAAATCTACCGGCAGTTGGTCAATCCATCCTATTTGATCCGCCGCGTCCAGATCACAGCTGTCGACATCTCCTATCAGAAGGACATGCCTCTAGAGGAATATGAGCAGACAGATCTCTTTTCGTCGCCAAAGAGAAAAGAGAAAATGAAAGAACAGTTCCTGCAGGAAGAAGAGCGTGAAAAGAAGGCACAGGAGACGATCCTGACGATTAAAAAGAAATATGGAAAAAATGCCGCAGGCCGTGGAATTGATTTTGAAAAGGGTGCGACAGCAATTGAGCGCAATGATCAGATTGGAGGCCATAAAGCATGAGACGGGTCAGTGAAGACATCCAGGATGAACACCGCTATGATGACATGCTGGACATGGAGCATCATGTATCCAAGAATCACAGACAGATGCCGCGGATTGACCGCGCTGCGCAGTTCGCACCGTTTGCAGCATTGACGGGATATAACGAATCAATCAACGAAGCTTCACGGAAGCCTGAACCAAGGATAGAACTGAGTGAAACACAGAGCGAGGAGCTCAATAAAAGAATTGCCTTCTTAGCAGAACATGCCGAGGAACATCCTGTAATTGCTGTACGCTACTATCATTTGGAAGAAGAAAAAGTACATCAGAAGATTGCCCGCAAGAATGCATCTGAACAGAATGAGGAACTTACATCCAAACGCAGGCGGATTCAGAAGATGGAGCAGGAAACATCTGTTCGTCAGAAGGCAAGGGGAAAGAAACAAGTGATTGGATGCTATATCACAGAGAGAAAACAGCTCAAAAGAATTGATGCAGAACATCAGATCATAATTTTTACAGATCGTACAGAGATCCGCTTTTCCGATCTTCTGTCAGTGGACAGTACTGTATTCAACCAATGGGAGGCAGAATAAAACCGTCATATCAATGCGATATGACGGCTTTTCTTATCCACGCTCTAAGACGGTGATTGATTCAACCAGCGGTGTATGCGGGAACAAGTCATATGGAAGAACGGTCACAACATGATACTTATGCTTCAGTTCTTTCAGATTGCGTGCCAGCGTAGCTGGATTGCAGGATACATAAATGATTTTTTTCGGACGTGCCTTGAGGATGCTGGCAATCATCGCATCATCCATGCCGGAACGAGGCGGATCTGCTAAAATTGTATCAATCTTTGTGTCAGCAGCAATTTTATCCAGACCTTCGGCAGCATCTGCACAGATGAATTCAGCGTTGTCAATGTTGTTGTTCCGGGCATTCATGTTGGCATTGTCTACAGCATCCTGAATTGATTCAATGCCGTAAATATGCTTTGCCTTATCATGTGCCATCAATGACATGGCACCAATGCCGCAGTATGCTTCTACCAAGGTATCACATGGATCAATCTTCGATACAGCCATATGATACAGTTCCTTTGCCTGCGGTATATTCAGCTGGAAGAATGACTGTGGGGAAAGCTGGAGTGTAATATCATCCATTGTGACGCTCTGCGTATCTTCACCAGCAAGCTTATGGACTTCTGAACCGAAGATGTTCACGCCTTTCTTTTCTGTATTGATGGACTGGAACAGTCCCTGCATTTCTGAGATGGACATGATCTCTTCAATCAGTTCTTTATGGATCTTATCACGGCCGGTGACCAGCGTGCACTGGACCTTTCCGTCAATGCATCTCATGACCAGATACCGCAGTCCTTTTTCTTCTTTTGGATCCCATACATGCAGGTGTGAGCGCCCGACTCTTTTCAGAATCTTTACTCTGGTCTTCTCCAAGAGCGGATCCTGAATCAAAGAACGGTCAATCATATGCCAGTGGTTTGTGCCAGGTACATACATACCGGTCTGGACAAGATGGTGGTCTTCCTGCACCGGCAGCTTGCATTGTGACCGATATCCCAAAGTCACTGGGGATGGGTGGATATCTCTGACCAGTGTTTTCTTGACGTTGCCATACTTGATCAAAGCTTCTTCCAGCAGTTCCTTTTTATGGACCAGCTGTGCAGGATACTTCATTTCAAATAAAGGGCATCCTTCTTCAACGGAATATTTGTACTCTGTCCTGACCCGTTCCTTGGAACGGAATACCATACGGACAACTTTTGCCCGCCAGTATGTTTTATTCTTCTGGGTAATCTCGACTTCTGCTTCTTCGCCAGGGAAGACGCCATCACAGAAAACAGGGATATTGTTGTCTGCATATCCGATGCCTTCTCCGTTGATTCCCATTTTTACAAACTTCATTTTCATAGTTTCACCATAGTGCTGCAAGGCTCTTGTTACTTGCAAATTCATCAAGAGAATAGATGACATACACGTCTGTGGAATCTTTATCAGTAATCAGATGTGATACGGCATCTCTGTAGTAACGTAGATCGACAAGATCAATTTCACTATATTCCTGTGCCAGATAAGGCACAAGGATATGTGCATAGGAATCTTTTACAATCACAGCTTTCTTACCATTGTTTACAGAGGTCTGGATCTTTTCAAAGCTGTGGTTGCCGTCAAGATAATATGTATACTTATCTTTTCCCTGCAGATTCTCATCTTTGTACAGAGAAGTCATGATTGTACCATCTTCCATGGTAACCGTCACGTCATTTTTTGTCTGCGGATCAATCCGGTACAAAGCTTCACCACTGTTCCAGAATGTACCTGACTTGGAATACATTGTACCTTTGAAGTCATCCGTTACTTTTGTATAAGTGAACTGCTGCGGTTCTGTATGAAGGACATTGGCGCAGATATTCTCATAGGCAGCATAAGCGCCTTTTTCATTCCAGTGATGATCCGTCTTGAAGTAGTCATCCTGTCCTTTCAATACTTCACTGACATCCAGGACATTCTGACTTGAAAGACGTTCTCCAATCTGCGACAGCATTTCCTTTTCATTAAGGTCATAAGCACCGGCCGGCAGATATTCACTGTCTCCATAGGCAGCTCCCGGAACAATCATGACGTTGACCTTGATGCCTGTATCTTCAGCAAATTCATTAATGCTGCGGGTATTCATGTCTACTGTCGAAGGGCTGAAGGAAGTCAGGGATCCAATCAGGTGCCCGTCTTTTCCTAGATAGACACTGTTGTTTTCAATTGCACCGGCAGTAATGCGTGCGGCTGCTTTCGCCTGAATCCAAGTGTCTCTGGCAAAGAAATGATCTGCAAACCAGGTTTCGAACTGGTTGTCGAAGTCACCGCCGAAAATGTTGGACAGGGTCAGAGATGGAAATGGTGAGAGAACACGGTTCTCATTGGCTGAGAAGGTGAGCTTCGGCGCCAATAAATTAGTAATGGTCAGGACAAAGACAATGATCAGGAAGACACATGTTGTCATGCGATGCATAAATTTTGTTTTTTTGTTTTTCATCATGTCCTCCTTTTCAGAACCTGAAGTACAGGAATGGGTTGTATGTCGCATCTACAATAAAGGCTGTGCACAGCAGCAGAAGACAAGCTACCATGACAGGCTGCAGGTATTTTAAATTTGTCGTCTTGAAAAAGTTCAGCTTTGTTTTGGCAATCGGTGTAGAAGCAATGATGCAGATGATCAATAGTGCTGCATGGTCGCGCAGGATGAACAGAGCAGTCTGATTGAGGAAAATGCCTGTGCTGCCAAACAGCATCGATAAATATTGGAGCGCCTGTGTAAGATCAGTAAAGGCAAACAGCACCCATGCAAGCAGAACAATGAACATGGTATAGAAGTGACAGATCCAGGCAGGGGCCTTTTCCAGGTATTTCAGCAGGAAGACTTTCTCAATGATTAAAACAATCCCATAGAGAAGTCCCCACAGAACAAAGTTCCAGGAAGCTCCATGCCAGAAGCCGGTCAGCAGCCAGACAATCAGAATATTGATGATCTGACGCTTGATGCCTGAGCGGTTGCCGCCCAAAGGAATATAGACGTAGTCACGGAACCAGTAGGACAGGGACATGTGCCATCTCCGCCAGAAGTCCGTAATGCTTTTAGATATATAAGGATAATTGAAGTTCTCCAGAAACTCAAAACCAAACATGCGGCCAAGACCGATGGCCATGTCAGAATAGCCGGAGAAATCAAAGTAGATCTGGAATGCGTAGAAGAGAATGCCAAGCCATGCAGTCATGACAGATGTCTGTGCTGTGCTCAGGCTGGTGACATACTTCCACACAGTGCCGGCACTGTTGGCCAGCAGGACCTTCTTGCAGAGACCGACCGTAAAGCGGATGACGCCGGAAGAGAACTGTGCTGTGTTTTCTTTCCGATGATTCAGCATCTCAGCGATATCACGATAACGGACAATTGGACCGGCAATCAGCTGCGGGAACATGGTCACATAAGCACCGAAGTTGATGAACTTTTTCTGTGGATCTGTGTCATGCCTGTACAGATCGATTGGGTACGACATTGTCTGGAAAGTATAGAAGGAAATGCCAATTGGCAGCTCCAGATTCAAAGGCTTGATGAAAGATAGACCTAATGCCTGCAGGTTGACAGCCAGGAAGTCAAAGTACTTAAAGAAGCCAAGTATCGCTAGATTCAAAACAATATCAAGAACAAGATACTGTTTTGCCAAGGCTCGATTGCTATCTCTGTACTGTGCAATTTTACGGCCGAACAGGAAATTGAAGATAATGGAGAAGATCATCAGAAGAACATAGACAGGTTCTCCCCAGCCGTAAAAAAATAGGGAAACTGCGAACAGAACTAGATTTCTCCAATGTGATGGAACGATATAGTATACGATCAGAACGATCGGTAGATATGCATACAAGAATGTCAGGCTGCTGAATACCATTTTTCTCCCCTTAGTTATTATGAAAATCCTGATTATTATATCAGTTATATGTGAAAAACTCACTCCTTTGAAAAAGTTTCACTGTTTCTTGCATTCTTTGAAAATAAATCAAAAAACTTCACACTAGAAAAAAAAGATTTCACAGTTTGAATTGCAAACCATTATAGGATTCTTTAAAATGTAATAAGCGAAAAAAGTTTTGCGCTAAGGAGGAAAGATTCATAATGAAGAAATTCGTCTCTGCATTACTGGCTGGCGTAATGGCTACATCATTAGTAGCATGTTCCAGTACAGGATCAAGTTCCACATCTTCAACAGCAGCAGCATCTGCAGCAGCATCTGATATGAAGATTGCAATGGTCACAGACTATGGTGACATTACAGATCAGTCCTTCAACCAGAACACTTACGAAGCATCAAAGGCATTTGCTGAAGCAAACAACTGCAAGTTCACTTACAAGAAGCCTGCATCTAACGCAGATCAGGACCGTGTTGCTTCCATGGAAGAAGCAATCGAAGAAGGCTACAATGTCATCGTTATGCCTGGTTATGCATTTGCACCAGCAATCGTTGAAGTAGCTCCAAAGTATCCAGATGTAAAGTTTGTCGCATTGGATGTATCCCAGTATGATCTGGATACAGCTTCCAAGACAACGAATTTCACAGCTTCCAATCTGTACAGTGCAGTTTACCAGGAAGAGTTAGCAGGCTATATGGCAGGTTATGCTGCTGTCAAGCTTGGCTATAAGAAACTCGGATTCCTCGGCGGCATGGCAGTCCCAGCAGTTATCCGTTATGGTTACGGATATGTTCAGGGAGCTGACGCAGCAGCTAAGGAATTGAACCTCACAGACGTTACAATGAACTATGTATACGGCGGCCAGTTCTATGGTGATGCTGATATCACAGCTCGTATGGACACATGGTATGGCGCAGGTGTTGAAGTTGTCTTCGCTTGCGGCGGCGGCATCTACACATCAGCAGCAGAAGCAGCAGTCAAGAAGAACGGCAAAGTCATCGGTGTCGATGTTGACCAGCAGGCTACAATTGATGGAACATACGGCAAGGGCGTTACAGTTACTTCCGCTATGAAGGGCTTAGCTGCTACAGTAAACACAGTTCTGACTGGCATTCAGAATGGCAAGTGGGATTCTGACTTCGGTGGAAAGCTTGCTACATTAGGTCTTGTTGGAACAGATCCTACAAAGAACTATGTACAGCTTGCTCCAACAACTGTTTACAACAGCACATTCACAGAAGCAAACTACAAGTCACTTGTTGCTGATATGTACAACGGCAAGATCAAAGTTGACAACTCTTCTGATGTAAACAAGGCAGCTAGCTTCGGCACAGTTGTCAAGGTTACAGACGAAGGCAACATCAAGGGTTAATTATCACAATAAAATAGGTTTCAGATGCTTCCATCTGAAGCCTTTTTTTTGTATAATTTGGTATACAGATAAGAGTGTAATCTAAATCATTCAAAATTAGAGAGGAGGGCGATATTCATGGGAACAGAATATGCTATTGAGATGTGCAACATCACAAAACGTTTCCCTGGAATCGTCGCAAATGATAACATTACTCTTCAGCTGAAAAAGGGCGAGATCCATGCTCTTCTTGGAGAGAACGGTGCAGGCAAATCAACACTGATGTCAGTGCTGTTCGGCTTGTATCAGGCTGAAGAAGGTGTCATCAAAAAAGACGGCAAAGAAGTAAAAATCAACGATCCAAATGATGCCAATGCACTTGGTATCGGAATGGTGCATCAGCATTTTAAATTGGTGCAGTGCTTCACAGTTCTCGACAACATTATTTTAGGTGTTGAAGAAACCAAACATGGTTTTTTGGAAAAGGATGAAGCCCGCAAGAAGGTCGTCGCACTTTCTGAAAAGTATGGTCTGAAGGTTGACCCGGATGCATTGATCCAGGACATTACTGTAGGCATGCAGCAGAGAACTGAAATTTTGAAGATGCTGTATCGTGATAACGATATTCTGATCTTTGATGAACCGACAGCAGTCCTGACTCCACAAGAAATTGAAGAACTGATGCAGATTATGAAGAATCTGGCAAAAGAGGGTAAATCAATCCTGTTCATTTCTCATAAGCTGAATGAGATCATGGAAGTAGCTGACCGTGTCACTGTCTTAAGAAGAGGCAAGTATATCGGTACTGTCAATGTCGCAGATACGAATGAAAATGAACTGTCACGCATGATGGTCGGCAGAGATGTTCAGCTTGTTGTTGATAAGACACCGGCACAGCCGAAGGATATTGTGCTTGATGTTGAGAACATGACTGTTGCCTCCAAGCTGCATAACAATAATGCAGTAAAGCATGTTTCATTTAATGTCCGTCAGGGAGAGATTGTCTGTATTGCAGGTATCGACGGCAATGGACAAACAGAGCTGATCTATGGCATTACTGGTCTGGAACCAGTCAAGGAAGGCAAGATCATAATCGATGGGAAAGATGTAACGAATTTATCAATCCGCGAGAGATCTGCTGAAATGTCGCATATTCCAGAGGACCGTCAGAAGCATGGCCTGATCTTGGAGTATCCGCTGGATTACAACATGGTGCTGGAGAGATACTGGCAGCCTGAATTTACGTCAAAAGGCGGTTTTCTCAAAAAGGATGCCATTCGTAAATATTCTGATGAACTGATTGAAAAGTATGATGTCCGCTCTTCACAGGGCTCTGACACGATTGCTAGATCGATGTCAGGAGGCAATCAGCAGAAGGCAATTGTTGCGCGTGAAATGAGCAAAGAGCATAAGCTGCTCGTTGCTGTTCAGCCGACAAGAGGTCTGGATGTTGGTGCCATTGAATTCATCCACCATCAGATCATTGCTTCGAGAGATGCAGGCGACGCTGTTCTTCTGGTCTCTTTGGAGCTGGAAGAAGTTATGAATCTGTCTGACCGCATTCTTGTCATGTATGAAGGTGAGATTGTTGGTGAACTTGATCCTAAGAAAATCACCACAGAAGAACTCGGTCTGTATATGGCAGGTGCAAAGAGAAATACATCAAGCAAGGAGGCTGAATAATTATGAACCAAACAAAGAAAAGCTTCCTTGAAAGACCAGGAGTACAGGCAGTTGGAGCTGCATTGATCTGTGTTGTACTCGGTCTGCTCATTGGCTTCATTGTTCTGTCTTTGATAAATCCGGCAGGAGCGGGTGAGGCCATCATGACCATCCTGCTGAACTTCATGACACGCGCGACGACTGCGGCTCAGCTGAAAGCGTTAGGAAACACTCTGGCGAAAACTGCTCCGCTGCTGATGTGTGCACTGTCTGTATGCTTCTGCTACAAGGTAGGACTGTTCAATATCGGTGCTCCTGGTCAGTATGAAGCAGGTGCATGTGCTGCCTTGTTTGCAGCTCTTGCATTGAATCTTCCTTGGTATGTATGCATTCTGTTCGCTGCTGTTGCCGGCGCACTGCTTGGTGCAGTATCTGGTATCTTGAAAGCATATCGAAATGTCAACGAAGTCATTTCCGGCATCATGCTCAACTGGATTACACTGTATATCTGCAACATGGTCCTTTCCAGTGAAGCAGTGAAGGATAGTACTTCCCCATATTCCAAGGACCTGTCACAGGCGAATCCTTCCAGCATTATTCCGAGTGCTGGGCTAGGAAATCTGTTCTCCGGCAATAAGGCAGTCACCATTGCAATTCCACTTGCCATCATCGCTGCCATCGTTGTCTGGGTCATTCTCAACAAGACAAAGTTTGGATATGAATTAAAGGCTACCGGCTACAACAAAGAAGGTGCCCGTTATGCAGGCATGAAGGAAAAGCGCAATATCATCGTTACGCTGATCATCGGCGGTGCATTGGCAGGTCTTGGTGCAGCCTTCCTGTACTTAACAAATTATACGAAGTGGGAAACAACAGCTACTTCTGTACCAGGCATGGGCTTCAACGGCATTGCTGCAACATTCTTAGGCGGCTTGAATCCAATTGGCACAATCTTCGCTTCCTTCTTCATTCAGTCAATTACAGACGGCGGTTCATTGATCGACCGTATGATCTATCCATCACAGATCTCTGATCTGATTTCCGGTATTATCATTTATCTCTGCGGCTTTACACTGTTCTTCAAGTACATCATGACCAAGAACAAGGCAAAAAGAGCTGAGAAAAAGATCAAGACCGAAAAGACCAAGGAAGGAGGTAATGCCTGATGATGTTGCTTGCGCAGTATACGATTATCTTTGCATCAGTATTATCTCTTGTTGCTTTAGGCGGATGCTTCTCTGAGCACTCCGGCGTCATTAATCTTGGTCTGGAAGGAATCATGGTCATGGGTGCCCTCGGCGGTGCGGTTGCCATGAATCTGTTCCCAAGTACAAATGCATTTGTCATGATTCTCACAACAGTTGTTGTCGCTGTCATCTTCGGTATGATCTATTCTGTTCTGCTGGCCTTTGCATGCATCAACCTGAAGGCTGACCAGACCTTAATCGGCACGGCAATGAATATGCTGGGCACAGCAGTTGCTACAGTTGTTGTCCGTTCCATCAATACATCAACAGATCCAAATAACGTATCGACGACGCTGCAGTATGTTGATCAGAAGAAACTGTTCTTGGTCAATATCAATGGCTTTGAATTCAACTGGTTCATGATCATTGCACTGGTCATCTTAGTCGCATCCTACTTTGTCCTTTACAAGACAAGATTCGGTCTGCGCTTAAGAGCCTGCGGTGAAAATCCTCAGGCAGCTGCATCTGTCGGCATCAACGTCTATAAGATGAGATGGTCAGGTGTACTGATCTCCGGCTTCTTAGGCGGACTTGGCGGTATTGTTTATATTATGGCAGGCGTCTCTGAATGGAAGTTTGAAGTAGGTGTTGCTGGTTTCGGCTTCCTGTCATTGGCTGTTATGATCTTCGGTCAGTGGAAGCCGCACAGAATTGCTTTAGCAGCACTGCTGTTTGGTTTCTTCAGAGCTCTTTCCAATGTTTACACTGGATTTGATTTCCTGGCTGCACTGAACATTCCTTCTCAGTTCTACAACATGCTGCCATATATCATTTCACTCGTCGTGCTTGCCTTTACATCCAAAAATTCAGCTGCTCCAAAAGCAGAAGGAATTCCGTACGATAAAGGAACGCGGTAAGCTTTTGATCAGTGAGCATCCTAGCATACAATCTGCTGGGATGCTTTTTTTGATGCGCCAAATATGATACGATAGCGGAACACAAAGAGGAAATGAAGATGAAACAAGAGAGAACTTTTCCTTCGTTCACAGTAACGAAGAAACAGGAAGCAAATATTAAAAATGGACATCCATGGATCTATGAGGATGAGATTACAAATGCTCCGGAAGCAGTTGAAAACGGCGCCTTTGTGGATGTCTTTGGACAAAAGCAGAATTATCTCGGCACCGGCTTCTACAGCACTCTGTCAAAGATCCGGATCCGTCTGCTTGGTAATAATGCCAATGAGAAATATGATGATGCGTTTTTCCAGAGAAAAGTAACGTATGCCCTGGATTACCGTCGTACAGTCATGGGGGATGACTTTGATGCCTGCCGGTTGATCCATGGTGAAGCGGATGGACTGCCGGGATTGACCATAGACCGGTATCATGATCTGCTTGTTGCACAGGTGGAATCCTATGGTACCGACCTCCATAAGGAAGTCATCTATCAGTCACTTCTGAATGAGCTGAAGGAAATGGGACAAACGATTTCAGGCATCTACGAAAGAAATGAAGGAGAGCTTCGTAAAAAAGAAGGTCTTTCTCAGTATAAAGGCTGGTATGGTGAAAATCATCCGGCATCATGCGTCACAGAAATTATCGAGAACGGCATTCGCTATGAAGTGGATGTAGAGAATGGTCAGAAGACCGGCTTCTTCCTTGATCAGAAGTACAACCGTCTGGCTGTCCGCAAGATTGTCAAGGGCAGGACAGTTCTTGACTGCTGCACACATACCGGCTCCTTTGCTTTGAATGCAGCTAAAGGCGGTGCTGCGCATGTCACTGCGATGGACATCAGTGAGACTGCTTTGGATATGGCTGCTGAGAATGCAGAAAAGAACGGTCTGACAATGGACTTCAAGCAGGGCGATGTTTTTGAAGTGCTGGCGCAGTTCAAAAGAGAACATGCTTTCTTTGACTTTATCATTCTTGATCCTCCTGCATTCACGAAGAGCAGGAAGACTTTCCATAATGCAAGAAAGGGATATCTGGAGATTAATACAGAAGCAATGCAGCTTCTGCCGCGCGGCGGATATCTGGCTACAGCCAGCTGTTCTCACTTTATGCCAAAAGAGGAATTTGAAAAAATGCTTCTGGATGCAGCAAAAGCAGCGGGTGTGCAGATACGTTTAATTGAACGCCGCGGCGCCGCACCGGATCATCCTGTGATTCCGGCAATCCAGGAAACAGAATACTTGAAATTCTATTTGCTTCAGATACTTTAAAGGCTCAAAAAAAGAGCCTTTTTTTAGCTCACTAACTATGTAAATTTATATATTAGCAACATTTACTACACTATACAATACCTGAAATTGCGAAAATTGCAAAAAAATGGTAAAATACATACGATGCGAAAGCGAGGTGTCAAAGATGTATAAAGTAAATGAAGTGGTTGTCTACAGAAGAGATGTCTGTAAGGTCGTAGGAAAGCACAAAAGTGATTTCACTGGAGAACAGTGCTATATCCTCGTTCCGTATTACAACCAGGACGGTTCGGTCAGAATGCAGGTGCCTGTTGCCAACAAGGCTGGCCATCTTCGCAATCTGATCACTAAGGAGCAGATCCATCAGCTCATTCAGGATACACCGGATATCGAGACTCTTGTCAACAAGCCGGCAAATATGAAGTCTCAGTATGCAGCTCTCCTGAAGAGCGATGATCTATCTGATCTGGTACGAATTATCAAGACGTCTTACGGCCGCAACAAGGTCCGTATGGAACAGCATAAAAAGCTGGCCTCAATCGATGATGAATATCTCCAAAGAGCAGAAAAGTACCTCTTTGATGAAATCAGTGTTGCATTAAACATGAGCTATGATGAATCAAAGCAGTATTTTGAAGATGAAGTAGAAAAGGCAACAAAAAATTAATCAGTGAAAAGAGAAGACAATATGACCAAGAACGATACACTGCTGCAATGCTTTGAGTGGTATCTGCCGGATGACGGAAGTTTATGGCGGAACGTTAAGGACATGGCGTCCTCTTTTTATGATGAAGGATTTACATGCGTATGGCTGCCGCCTGCCTATAAGGGACAGGGAGGCACTTATGACGTTGGATACGGCGTCTATGACATGTATGATCTGGGTGAGTTTGACCAGAAGGGTACGGTCAGGACAAAGTACGGTACAAAAGACGAATATCTGGCAGCGGTCAAGACGCTGCAGGCACACAAACTTGCGGTAATCGCTGATATCGTCTTCAATCATCGCATGGGTGCAGATGAAAAGGAAACTGTGATGGCGCAGGAAGACAATCCTGACAACCGTGAGCAGGATATCAGCAGTCCGGAAGAGATTGAAGCATGGACAAAATTCACCTTTCCGGGAAGGAAAGGAAAGTACAGCAACTTTCAATGGGATCATACCTGCTTTGATGGTACCGACTATGACGATAGGACAAAGAAGAAATCAATTTACCGGTTCTCAGATAAACAGTGGGATGCAGATGTAGATAATGAAGACGGCAACTATGATTATCTGATGGGCTGTGATCTTGATATGAGTAATCCCAGTGTCCGTAAGGAACTGGATGACTGGGGCAGATGGTATCTGAATTTGATCAAGCCGCAGGGTGTACGTCTCGATGCTGTCAAGCACATTGAATTTACGTTTTTTGAAGACTGGCTGAATCAGATGCGAACAGATACGAACAACCCAGACTTGTTTGCCGTTGGTGAATACTGGAACGCAGACTGCGGCAAGCTTCTGCATTATCTGGACGTGAACAATAACTGTCTGTCGTTGTTTGATGTAGCTCTGCATTTCCAATTCTTCAATGCGGGCAATGCATCTGGCTTCTTTGATATGGGCAGTCTGCTCAATAATACGATTATTTCGGAACGGCCGATGAATGCAGTGACTTTTGTCGACAATCATGATACTCAGCCGGGGCAGGGACTTTCTTCTTTTGTGGCGGCATGGTTCAAGCCGCTGGCGTATGCCGTGATCCTGCTGCGGAAAGATGGACTGCCTTGTGTCTTCTATGGGGATCTGTTCGGCATCCCGCATGATCAAGTCAGCCCAGTTGCAGGTCTGAAGGAAATGATCAAGGCGAGAGCAGACGATGCCTATGGTGATCAGACTGATTATTTTGACAGTCAGGATATTGTCGGCTGGACGAGAACAGGCGACGAAGAACATCTGGATTCTGGTTTGGCCGTTTTAATCAGTGATGGGCCAGGCGGTGAAAAAGAAATGTATGCAGGTACGATGCATGCGGGTCAGGTATATGCAGATCTGCTGAAGAACCTGCCGGATGAAATTGTCATCGCTGATGATGGAAATGCAGTATTTAAATGCAATGGCGGTTCAGTCAGTGTATGGATGTCGAAGAAAAGCTGTGAAAAGATCTGGACTTCGAAATAGAAGTCCTTTTTCTTTGCTATAATAGAACGCATGAGACTGTTCAGTGAATACCGCGGACTGCGGAAGGAAAATTATATTCTGTTTATTGGAAGGATCATGACATCATTTGGTTCCATGGTCTATCCGATGATGACTTTGATCCTGTCGCAGAAGCTTAGTATATCAGCTGCCAACATTGCGATTGTCATGGTAGTTTTCAGCATGTTCGGCATCCCGATGAATTTATTAGGCGGCAGGCTGGCAGATAAGTATTCCAAGAAGAACATCATTGTCCTGTGCAACTGTGTGGCTGTTGCATGTTATCTGATCTGTGCCTGGCTTCCAATCTCTTATGTTTCCATGATTATTTTTGCCTTCGGCGCTCTGGTATCACAGATGGAGAATTCCAGCTATAGTGCCTTGATTGCGGATATCACTCCATCCAAGGACAGGCCAAGGGCGTATTCTCTGAGCTATCTGGGCATGAATCTGGGCATGGTGCTGGCACCAACAATTGCCGGCTTCCTTTTTCAGAATTATCTCTGGCTGATGTTCTTGATCAGCGGCATTACCTTGGCGGCAAGCACTGTATTGATCCATTTTTTTCTGGATGATACACCGGTCAGTGACGGAAGCGCATCTGAATATGAACATGCAGATGACAAGGCGACCGTCATAGCAGTCCTGAAGCAGAACAAGATCATCCTTCTGTTTTTTGCCATCATGGCATTAAGCACTTCTGTCTACAATCAATATGGATATCTGATGCCTTTGGACCTTGGTGCCGTCCATGGAGAACAGGGAGCAGTGATCTATGGAACATTATCTTCCGTGAACTGCGCTGTTGTTGTCATCTTTACACCAATGATCACCCGTATCTTCAGTCACCGTACTGACTGCCAGAAGATGCTGATTGGTGATACGCTGATGGTGGGAAGCTATATTCTGTTCCGGGTTCTGCTTGGCATCGTTCCTTCCTACTATGCAGTCATGACGATGTTTACCTGGGGAGAGATCTTCCGGACTATCAGTTCTGATCCTTATTTGACCCGCCGCATTCCACAGTCTCACCGCGGCCGTCTGCTTTCCATCAACTATGTTGCAAGTGCATTTGCCTATGCTTTGACCGAGATCTTCGTCGGTCAGTTCTATGATAAACTAGGTTCCGGCGCGGCCTGGGCATTTGTCATCAGTCTTGGGTGCGCGACAGTGATTATGGAAATCTGGCTGCTGAAGGCGGACCGTCATGCCTATCCGGAAATTTATCAAAAATAAGATTGACGCGGCGCATTCTTTAGTGTTAAATAGCTAAGTAACGTGAGGGAGTAATCAGCTCGATATTGAGCAGCAGATCAACATACTGGTGGTTCAACCTGGTCTGCTTTAATAGATGAGACTCATGCATGGTTTGGTCATGCATGGTGCTCGAAGATGAGTTCAGCCGGACATGACCTGTCCGGTTTTTATATGGGAGATGATGATATGGATTGGAGCTTATTATTCTTTGTAAACAGTGCAGCATTGGGTGTCGGTCTGGCAATGGATGCTTTCTCAGTATCTTTGGCAAACGGTCTGAACGAACCGCAGATGAAGAAGGACAGAATGTCTAGGATTGCCGGCGTCTTTGCTTTCTTTCAGTGGTTCATGCCGATGTTGGGATGGATTGCGGTGCATACCATTGTGCAGTACTTTACAGCCTTTGAAAAAGCAATTCCATGGATTGCGCTGGGCTTATTAGGCTATATTGGCGGCAAGATGCTGAAGGAAGGCTTTGAAAAATGCGATGAAGAATGCCAGGAGAAAAAAGTAGGAAAAGGCACGCTGCTGGTACAGGGTATCGCAACTTCAATCGATGCACTTTCAGTTGGCTTTACGATTGCAGATTATGATATGATCCATGCCTTTACTGCATCTGTGATCATCGCTGCTGTGACTTTTTTTATCTGTATCGGCGGTCTGATCCTGGGTAAGAAGTTCGGCATGCGCTTGGCAAACAAAGCTTCGATTCTCGGTGGAACAATCTTGATTGTGATTGGTCTTGAAATCTTTCTAACCAATATTTTCTGATTCTGGAACTTTCGTAATATCGGCAGATCTTTGATAGAATGTTCACGGTAAAGGAGAATCGTATGTATAAGATTATTGTTTGCGATCTTGATGAAACATTGATATCCCGCGACAGAACTATCTCACCGGAGAACGTCAAGGCAATCAAAGCTGCCACGAAAGCTGGTGTGAAATTTGTACCGGCAACTGGCAGAGGCTATAATTCTGTACACAATACACTGCAGGAGCTTGGCCTCGACCAGCAGCCTGGGCAGTATACAATTTCCTACAACGGCGGAGCCATTACCGAAAATAAAGATGAAAAGCTTCTATACTTTCAGGGCATTACCTTTGAAGAAGCAGAAGCAATCTATCAGCGCGGTCTGCAGTATGACCATATCTGCATTCATATCTATACACCGGATCAAGTCTGGGTCAGAAATTTCTATCCGGAAGAAGTTGAATATCTTGCCAGCCGGCAGCCATGCACAGAAATTTTCAGTGATGACATTGAATTCCTGAGAGGCAAGGAGATTGTCAAGGCAATCTATATGAATACTGATTATGATTATCTCAAACGGATTGAAGGAGAAATTGCTGATCTGACTGGAAATATGGATGTATCCTATTCTTCCAACCGCTATATGGAGATCAACCGCAAGGGTGTTTCCAAAGGGAGCGGTCTGCAGAGACTGTGTGACATCCTGCATGTTGATATAAAGGATACCATTGCCATTGGCGACAACTTCAATGACCTTTCCATGATCAAAGCGGCAGGTCTGGGTGTCGGTGTTGCAAATACAATCGAACAGATGAAAAAAGAATGTGACGTAATCACAGAAAATGACTGTGACCATTCAGCCGTCGCTGAAGTCATCAATCAATTTATATTTAATCAGTCTATCTAAGTAAAAAAAGGCTCTGAATGATCAGAACCTTTTTATATGTTATCCGCCTGAATGGAGGGAACCATATTACAGGCTGAACAGCATATCCTCATAAAGCGGCAGCTTGTAGAAATCACGGGATGCAATCTCTTCATAGCGGTCGATGTATTTCCGCAGTGTTTCCATTTCCGGAACTACAGAATAATAGATCTTCTTGCCGCATGCATAGTCGTCAGATTCACCATAGGCTTCTTTCCATAAGGAAGTCATACGGTCAACTGCTCCATAGGTATCGTCAATCAGCTCAGCCAGCTGCGACATCCTCTTGGCGACAAACTTTGGTGCATCTTTGCCTGCTGCAGACTGATAGAAGTGATACTCTGCTGTCATTGCCGGGAGGACATCCTTTCGCGTCATCTCCAGCATTGTACGGACTTCAATATCCATCACACGGTCATACTGTTCTTCCAGGATCTTACGGTTGGCATCCAGTTCTTTTTCCGAATAGACACCTAGTGAAGTGAAGAGGTGAACGACCTTCTTGTCTTTCAGCACTTCTACAGATTCAATGAATGACTTCACATTCGGCAGACCTCTGCGCTCCGCTTCCTTGACCCATGCATCACTGTATCCATCACCGGAGAACAGAATGCGCTTATGATCATGAATAATCGTCCGGCAGATATCCAGTGCTTTTTCTCTGACATCCTGCAGATACTTGATGCCTTTCAGCTGATCATATACTTCATTCAGTGATTCAGCCATGATGGAGCTCAGTACTGTGTTTGGGAATGATGCTGACATAGAAGAACCCAGCATTCTGAATTCAAATTTATTACCGGTGAAGGCAACTGGAGAAGTTCTGTTGCGGTCGGTGTTGTCATGCGGAATATAGGCCAGACCGGAGACTGGATTGAAGTCATCACCTGTCTTCTTTGCAGGCATGGACTTTCCTTCAACTAACGAATAGAGAATGTCTTCAATATAGGAGCCTAGATAAATGGAAATGATAGCTGGCGGAGCTTCGTTGGCACCTAAACGGTGATCGTTGCCGGTGGAGGAAGCACTCATGCGCAGCAGCAGGGAATATTCATCAACAGCCTTGATGAATGCACAGATGAAGGTCAGGAAGCGGATGTTGTCAGCCGGCTTCTTGCCTGGATCAAACAAGTTCTGTCCATTATCTGTCGTGATTGAATAGTTATTATGCTTGCCGCTGCCATTGATGCCGTCAAAAGGCTTTTCATGGAGCAGACATGCAAGACCATGCTTTTCAGCGGTCTTCCGCAGGATATCCATGGTGAGCTGGTTCTGATCAACAGCGATATTTCCTTCGGAGAAGATTGGTGCCAGCTCAAACTGTCCAGGTGCAACTTCGTTATGCTCTGTCTTAGCATAAATGCCAAGCTTCCATAACTGTTCGTTGACATCCTTCATGAATTCCTTGACTCTTCCTGGAATCGATCCGAAATAGTGGTCGTCAAGTTCCTGTCCCTTTGTTGCAGGAGTGCCGAACAGAGTGCGGCCAGTCAATTTCAGATCGATTCTCTGGTCGTAGAATTTCTTATCAATCAAGAAATATTCTTGTTCCAGACCAACAGAGATATTGCAGCTCTTTACTTCGCGGTCGCCCAGGACATTGACGACTTTCGTAGCTGCATCGCTCAATGCAGACAATGACTTCAGCAGAGGCTCCTTGCGGTCCAGCGCTTCGCCGTTATAAGAAACAAATACGGTAGGAATGCATAATACATTCTCACGAATAAAGACAGGGGATGTGACGTCCCAGTAAGTATATCCTCTGGCTTCAAAAGTAGCTCTCAAGCCGCCGGATGGGAAACTGGATGCATCAGGTTCTCCCTTGATCAGCATCTTGCCGGAGAAACGTGCAATCGGCATGCCGTTAGCATCCGGCTCTACAAATGCATCATGCTTTTCAGCAGTGCCGCCGGTCAGCGGCTGGAACCAGTGCGTGAAGTGTGTTGCATTATTCTCTAATGCCCATCTCTTCATTGCATGTGCAATTGCATCTGCAGTAGTACGGTCGAGTGTTCCTTCGTTGAGTACTGTCTTCTTCCATGAATCATAAACCGGTCGTGGAAGGCGGTCCTTCATCTCATCTTCGTTGAAGACAAGAGAACCAAATCCTTCAAAAGGTGTTGACATGGTATTCTATCTCCTTGTATGCAGATGACTATAATTCAAAATTTAGACATGTCAATAAAAAATTTCAATAAAAACGAAAATAAAAATGACAAAACCATCAAAAAAATGAATTTTAAATTAAAAAAGATAAAAATAAATCTGAAAAACAGAAAAAATAAAAAAGTATTGACTTATGTCGGCAATCGCACTATAACATAGTCAATACAAGCGAAGACGGGAAGAAGTATTCTCTGTACGGTCTAAAGTGAGCGGGTGGCAGTGAGAAGCCTGTGACACGGCAAAGATGAAAGAACATCCCAGAGCTTCAAAGTCGAAACGAAAGGAGTAGGCTTTGACGGACGCAGACCGTTATCTGACTGACCCCGAATATTTATGCTCGGAGACTAAGCGACTGATGAT
>CAYLQV010000013.1:0-70550 GCA_964385925.1 uncultured Galactobacillus sp.
TGCTCAGATGTTTCAATATTTGGCAACATCATTATACCCTTGATGACCAAAATCCTGTCATTTGTCAACCACACAATTGTAGAGTGTTAGAATAAATTATTTTCTAATTCCATATTTCTGACAAATCGAATTCCATTCAGCACTTTCGATGAAGCCATTCAATACTGTTTTTCTAGAAACACCACTATTTAAAACTTGCATCCAATTAGCATATCCATCAGCATCTGCCTCTCTACCCATTATGGTCAGATAAAGTTTATTTAAAAATGTGGAATTATCATTGTTTTGTTGTATAAACTCTTGGCTAAAGAAAAATCCTAATGCAATATCACGACTGTTTGCTGAACCATTATTTAATGCCTTAACCCAGTTTGCCAAACCTCCTGCTTCAGCTTCTCTTCCTAGACATGATGTATACATTCTTAATACATAATTTCCTACTGCACTGTCCATTTTTCCGTCCAATGAGCAGAAACCAGTTTGAACTGTACCGCGCTCAGGAATAACTATTCCATTACCTCTCGACACACCAGCAGAAGAGCAAAAATTCGAGAATTCTTGACTACTAAGAAAACCATTAAGTACTTCTTCCCTTTTAGCACCTAAATTTAGAACATTTATCCAATTACTTAAACCTGAGACATCGGGCTCTCTCCCAAGAATCGTCTCATACAAACGATAAATGTAGTGCTCATTACAATAATTCTTTTCTTTAAATTCATCACTGAAAAAGAAACTATATGCAACTTCACTACCCGTCATTCCATTTGCAAGACGATTTGTCCAAAAATTATATCCAGCCGTTTCTGCATCTCTTCCTAAACAAGTTGTATACATTCTTTTTACAAATGCTTCAATACCATTTGTAATTTTACTCACATTATTTGTAACATTCCAATAAGTTACTGTTACACTAACTCCTGACGAATCATTACATGTGTACATAACATAATTTCCATCGTTTACATTTTCAGAATATCTTCCATCTGATAGATTAATACCATGTCCAGTATTTATTCCTTGATAAGAGGTATTCATGGTCAAATAAACGATTGTAGTATCATCTGTTATAGTTGCACTTGATCCACTGCCTAACGTTTTTATTATATTAAATCCTTGAGACGCATGATCTGCAATATATACCTTCCCATTTCCCCAAGGGATATATGCAGCGCTATCTGCAGCATCAACGGTGCCTTGAGTTGCATTATTAAACAATCTTGCACTATAGCCCCCAATTGCCAGTCTTCCCATAGAACCATCTGAAGTTTGCCCTATATTATAAACATTAATTAAATTGTCAATTGATGCATTTGGAAGTTCAATAAAATTTCTATTTTCATGAATATTTATTGGGCATATTCCAAAAATCAATGCTACAGCAACAAGAGATTTTCTATAATCATATTTCATATGCTTTCTCCCCGCCTGAATATGCAAGCCAGACGGGAGGATCTTCTTTCAGTCCACTGCCATGGATTGATCAAGAAAAATTCCTTATGTTGCAACTGGCTGCCATTTCAGGCCCTTTAGCTTTGCGTCCCTGCCTTTCGACAGGTTTGCTGATTAAGATGTATGTAAGAAGCGGTGTTTGTATTAAAACGGAAGTACGATGAGGAAGAAAAAGGAGATCCACCAGTCCTGCAAACAGACTGATAGATCTCCTATCATGTTCGGTTGCAGCTGGCTGCCATTTCAGGCCCTTTAGCTTTGCGTCCCAGTCTTTCAACAGGTTTGCTCATCAAGTTGTTCTTGTTACACCTATAAGATAGTGAATATTAAAATTAAAATCAATTCATTTGGAGCACAATGTTATCATTACTCAAATGAGGATAATATTAGACATCTTTTTCTGTGACAACACCATAGATCATCGGTCTGATCTCACCTTTTTCCGGCGTGATTTCAATGGATTCATGCAGAAGCTCTTCTGCATCTTTCAGATACTGGTCATTATTGACATACAGTGTGCATAGGCTGTCGCCATTCTTCACTGCATTGCCGCATCTTACCTTCATAACTAAACCGACAGCTGGATCAATTGCATCTTCCTTCTTGGCTCTGCCGGCACCGAGCAGCTGTGCTGCTGTCCCAATCTTCTCTGCATTCATAGAAGAAACAAATCCATCTTTATCAGCAGTCACTTCAATATGCTGTTTCACTGCAACAAGTTTCTCCATGTTTTCAACTGTCAGATAGCTGCTGTCGCCGCCCTGCAGAGAAATCATCTTCTGCAGTCTCTTCAGGCCGGAACCATCCTTGATTGCATTCTGCAGTTTCTGCTTTGCTTCTAATTCATTGTCAGCTAGATCTGCAAGCATCATCATATTTTCACCCAGCAGCATGCATACTTCATACAGAGGATCCGTCTCAGCTATTTCTCCGCTCAGCAGCTGCACTGCTTCTCTGACTTCCAAAGCATTGCCTACCGCCATACCTAACGGCTGATTCATATCCGTCACCAGTGCTCTGACTTTACGGCCGACCAAGGTGCCGATGCTGACCATCAGCTTTGCCAAACGGAAAGCTTCTTCTTCAGTACGCATGAAAGCACCTGTTCCTGTCTTGACATCCAGCACAATTGCATCAGCTCCGGATGCCAGCTTCTTCGACATGATGCTCGAAGCTATCAGCGGAATAGACCGTACTGTTGCTGTAACATCACGAAGTGCATACAGCTTCTTATCGGCCGGTACCAGATTGCCTGTCTGGCCAATGACAGAGACACCGTTCTCTCTGACAATTTCTTTAAATCGATCCATGGACTGCTCAATTGATGTACCAGGAATAGATTCCAGCTTATCAAGTGTACCGCCTGTATGGCCAAGACCTCTGCCGCTCATTTTTGCAACTGTACCGCCGCATGCAGCTACCAATGGTGCAACAACGAGGGTTGTTGTATCCCCAACGCCGCCGGTGCTGTGCTTATCTAATTTGACGCCCGGAAGATCAGAAAGATCAACAACATCTCCTGAATGCATCATTGCCATTGTCAGATTCGCTGTTTCCTGCGGCGTCATGCCCTTCTGCAGAATAGCCATGCACATCGAAGACATCTGATAGTCAGGAATGTCTCCTTTGACATAGCTTTCAATCATTTCATGGATCTCTTCCTTGCTCAGTTCACCGCCGTCAGCTTTCTTTTCAATTGTGTCAACAAATCTCATATAAAAAACATCTCCATTTCTTGCATATGATTACTGGAAAATCCGAATCAATATAGTATTAGTATGCTTCTTTTCATAGCTCTTTTCAAGCAAACAAAAGCAATGCTGTTATGCATTGCTTCAGCAAATATCAACGTTTGTATAAAACTGAATTCTATATCACTGACCGTCAGATGAATTCAAGTGATCCAGGGCATAATTTACTGTATACATCGTAAACTGATAGTAGATGCGCTTGACTTCAGAAGGATTCATCTGCAGTTTTTCTGCACATGCATCAGCCGATTCATGCCGGCCGTAGCAGTTCATGACTTTTACCCATTCAGCTGCACTTAGCTCCTCTGTCTTGGCAATAATCTGCTTTGACACATATTCTGAAAGGACCTTATGCAGCTTCTCATTCGACATTTTCGCCGTAATATTATCCATGCTTCTATTTTAAACGAATTATTCTTCTTTACCAATATGATAAATCGGTTATCAGAAAGCTTTATTGACGTTTTTAAATAGCTGAAATAGAATAAGGTCATGGAAAATAAAGTGATCAAAGATAAATTAGATGCATTTGAGCTTCCTGCATACGAAGAGATTCCAGATGTTGGACTGTACCTTGAGCAGGTATCAAGATATGTCAACGGGCCATTGGAAGAATTCCCTGAGATGAAAGTCACCCCTTCGATGATTTCGAATTATGCCAAAGCCAAATTATTCTCCAGAGTCAATAAAAAAACATATTCCCGTGAACAGATTGCCATCGTCTTCTTTATTACAATTGCCAAATCCGTTCTTTCCATCGAATATGTCAGAACAGCGCTGGTGCTGTTCCGTTCAAAGAATTATTCGATTCAGAAAGGATATGAATACTTCCGCAGGGAACTGCAGTACGCAGTTTCCGTATTCTACGAACCGTCTGAAGCAAAGAAAGCTTCTGCAAGCCTGACTGAAGATGAAAAAATGCTGAAGAATGTATGTACAGCCATTGCACATAAGATGTATCTGGAACGCTACTTTGAGACTCTGCAGAACACTCTGCCGCCTGAGACACCTTCCAAGCATAAGAAGAATGAAAAAAAATAAAACAGCCATCTGGCTGTTTTACTTTAATTTTGTACCGCAGTGTGTGCAGAACATCTTGTCATGCTCGCCTAATTCTGCACCGCAGTTCGGGCAGAATTTCAAAATCTTTTCTTTCTTTTCAGCTGGAATCTCCGCTGCCGCATCCTCAGGTTTTTCTTCATCAGCAGGCTGTGGAGCAGCAATCTCTTCAGCAGCTGCAGGAACATCCTGGACTGCTGGTCTTTCTGGCTCTTCTGTTATTTCTGCTGGTGTTTCTGCAGCTGACGATGCCATCACTGGTTCGGCAGACACTGGCTCATTGACTGCAGGAACAGGTGCTTCCGGCTGTTTGATGACCATGCCTGCATCAATCGGCTGTACATATGTTTCTGTAAACAGTGCTTTTCTCTTACCATAATAAACGGCATTCAGGATCAGCATCAGGGCATTGATCACTAATACAAAGATCTCAACGGAAAGCAGAATGCTTCCTCTCTGCACAATGTCTGCTGACATGCCATTTGCCTTGGCATAATTGCCAAGAAGATCTGTCAGAACCGATGGAGACTTCAGATAAAGCATAAAGGATTCATATGCAATCAATGCTGCTTCAATTGTATTTACAAGCAGGTAATACAGCCATCCTCTGCGTGCATTTTCCTTCCAGGAGAAGAAGCCGAAGCAGACATAGACAATCAATATTGTCATGCAGATCCTTACGCCAAAATATGCAACAACATACCAAAACGTACTTCCTAAATTTGAAATGGTCGCACCAAATGCTGCCAGCACTGGTTTCAGGACTGCTGTTAAATGCGGAATCTGCAGGCCGAACAGTTCATTGACCAGAGAAAGCAGTTGATACACTGCCATGATCATCGATACAGGCAGACAGAAGTATTCCAGGAAACGATGCCACTTTAACGGTGTTTTTTTTCGATCAGTATATTTCATATCATCCCTCTTTAAATATCATGATTATTATAAAACGAATCACTGTGAATATTCAAAAAAGAAGGCTATATTCTTCCTTCTTTTTGCAGTTTCTTCATGATCTTTTTCTCTTCATCTGTGAACTCATGTTTTTCAAACAGATCCGGTCTTTCCTTCTTTGTCAGAAGAAGAGACTGTTCAACGCGCCATGCACGGATCTTGGCATGATTTCCTGAGAGCAGTACATCCGGTACTTTTCTGCCTTCATATTCAGCCGGCTGTGTATACTGCGGATATTCCAGCAGACCATTCTCATGAGATTCCTCGTCGGTGCTTCCTTCTGTGATACTGCCTTTCAGCAGACGGATCACTGAATCCATGATGACCATGGATGCCAGTTCGCCGCCGGTCAGAACGTAATCACCGATTGACACAAGTTCATCGACTTCATCATTGATGCGCGCATCCAGACCTTCATAGTGACCGCATAAGATGATCAGATGGTCTTTCTGAGACAGCTCATGCGCCTTCTTTTGAGAATATGGATGTCCGGCCGGAGACATCATCAATGTATAGCTGCTGTCCGTTTTTACCGAATGCAGTGCATCCAGCACCGGCTGACACTTCATGACCTGACCGCAGCCGCCGCCGAACGGTCTGTCATCTACATGCTTATAATTGTCATGGGCAAAATCTCTGATCTGGACAAATTCGACTTCCGCCAGTCCACGGTCAATCGCTCTGCCGATGATTGAAGTTTTAAGAAAGTCCTCATACATTTCCGGAAAAAGCGTCAATACAGTGATTTTCATAATAGTCCTTCTTCCCTGTGAATGACAATGAGTTTTTTCTCCAGATCAACCTGTTTGATAAATAGTGGAATATACGGGACCAATGCATCATTTTCTCCTGCACGTTCAATGCGGAGATGTGTCTGCCCTGCATATGTTTCTTCAACTGCGGTGACTGTACCGATCTCGCTGCCTGCTTCATCTACAGCTTTCAGGTCAATCAGCTGATCACGGTAGTATTCACCATCCGTCAAAGCCTGACGGTCATTGGCATCCATAAAGACAGAACATTCTTTATATTTTTCAACATCATTGATATTCTGCGCACCAGCGAACGATACCAGCGGGAAGCCCTTGTGTACACGATAAGAAAAGACTTTGTAAGGAAGATACTGTCCGTCCTTCTCAATATATACTGTTTTCCCATTCTGATATCTTTCAGCATCAAAGTCAGAACAGCTCTGAATCTTGAGTTCTCCCTTAATACCATGTGTATTTACAATTTTACCTATCTTGATATATTCCATGCATGATTCTCCTAATGAAAAGGATGCTTACGCATCCTCGTTAGATCTGTTCAAACTTGATTGTGACTTTCTTGTCTTCCGTGTGGGAAGCAACACTCATGACCTGACGCAATGCAGAAGCCATGGAGCCCTTTCTGCCAATCAAACGAGCAATGTCATCATTCTTTGCATATACATGTAAAAGAACTTCATTGTCATCTGCACTCGGCATAATCCTTACTTCAAGGCTGTCCTTGTCTTCGACCATTGGCTTGACGAGGTCAAGAAGCACCTTATCCAGTTCTGCCATAATCTATTACTTCTTTGCCTTAGCGGCTGCCTTAGCATCGTGGAACTGCTTCATGATGCCCTGACGTGAGAGAATATCACGTACAGTATCAGATGGCTGTGCACCATTGTTCAGCCAGTATAATGCCTTTTCAGCATCAACTGTAACTGTCTCTGGTTCAGTTGTTGGATTGAATGTACCGATTGTTTCAATCTCACGTCCATCTCTTGCAAAGCGGGAATCCGCTGCAACGATACGATATCTAGGAGCCTTCTTAGCACCCATTCTCTTTAAACGAAGTTTAACTGCCATATTTACGATTTCCTCCTGTTCAACAGGAACTACTATAATACTGAATATACCCGCTGTCAAGGGAAATCCCTTGACACTCTTTAATGCCTGCGGAAGCCGTTGCGGTTGGATAAATCAGGCACCTGCATATTCTGCATGTTCTCTGCCATTTTATTCAGCTTTTCCTCACTTAAACCGCCATTCTTCTGCATCATGCCCAGCTGGTCAACAGCCTTCTTGGTGCGGGCGAACTGATTCATCAGTTTATTGACGCTCTCTACAGAAGTGCCTGATCCCTTTGCAATTCTCTTTTTCATCGTGCTGCGGATCTTCTCCGGATGCTCCCGTTCATAGTTTGTCATCGACTGAATGATTGCCTTGGTCTGCTTCATGGCAGAACCAGTCTTGGCTTCATCCATCATATCGGCATACTGATTCATCCCAGGCAGCATCTTCATAATGCCGCCGAGAGGACCCATCTTCTCGATCATTTCCATCTGTTTCAGCATATCATTGAGAGAGAACTGGCCGTTCATCATGCGCTCAGCCATCTTCTGTGATTCTTCCTGATCAATCTTTTCCTGAGCCTTCTCTACAAAGGAGACAATATCTCCCATGCCGAGGATCCGATCTGCCATACGGTCTGGATGGAAGACATCCATATCATCGATCTTTTCACCTTCACCGACGAACTTGACTGGTACTTCGGTGATCTTCTTAACAGACAGAACACCGCCGCCGCGGGAATCACCATCAAACTTCGTGACGACTAAACCGGTCAAAGGAAGTGCTTCCTTAAATGCCTGCGCTACATTGACGATATCCTGACCTGTCATTGCATCGACGGTCAGCAGAATATCATCTGGATGCACAAGTTCATTGATATCCTTCAGCTCATTCATCAGTACTTCATCAATATGCAGACGTCCTGCGGTATCGATAAAGACAGTATCATATCCCTTTTCAGCGGCATACTGCATGCCCTGCTTGACTGTTTCCAAGGCAGCGGTATCCGGACCTAAGGTAAATACTTCGGTGTCAATTTCTTTTCCCAGTGTCTGCAGCTGTTCAATGGCTGCCGGACGGATGACATCGGCCGCAATGAGCATTGGCCTGCGGTTCATCTTTGTCTTTAAAATCTTTGCAATCTTGGCAACAGATGTAGTTTTACCAGTACCCTGAAGACCGACCATCATAATGACCGTGATGCCTTCACTCTTGAAATTCAGACCAGCTTCTTCATTGCCAAGCAGATCAACAATCTGATCATGGACAATCTTGACCAGCTGTTCACCAGGTTCCACTGATTTAAGGACTTCTTCACCTCTCGCCTTTTCACGGATCTCATTTAAAAAGTCCTTGACGATTTTGTAGTTCACATCCGCTTCTAAAAGTGCCAGACGCACTTCCTTCAGCATATCTTCCATATTGGCATCGCTTAATGTACCCTTGCCGGCCACATTGCGCATTGCCTTATTTAAACGTTCACTTAATGAGTCAAATGCCATAACTGTTCCTCGCTTTATCAAACGAGTTTATTTTACCATAGATTTCAGTCTTTCGTTTTCGTGATCACATTTCTTCGATGCGGATACGTCACGTGTTCGGCAATAATATGGCAGTCATACAGACCTGTTTCGTTCATTTTTGAGACCATCCGTCCTTTTAAGGCAACAACTGTACCTGGTTTGCAGCAGTCCCGGACCTCTTCTGCAATCCCCCGCCATACTTCAACATAGAAAAAATCTTCATCCAGACTGCCATCCTCATTGCGGAACATTCGATCTGTCTGGACAATCATGGAACATGCATTGCCCTTCTCACTGCCGGTGCTTACCTGCGGGCTTTCCATCACCGTTCCAACTAGAAAACATCCATTCATCATACTTCCATCCCCCTCGTCTACAGTGTGACAGAAAGCATCATTCGCAGCAAAGAATCATATCTGTATCAGAATCTCAAAAAATGCAGATATGCCTTTGACATATCTGCACTGGATTCTCATATCTTACAAAAAAGGGCAAAGTTACTTTGCTTTGTCCATGTGCAGAAATGCACGAATTCTTTTCTTTCTGGCAATTGCTTTCTTTGCCTTATTGACATCGCCGACCCATTTGCACCGACCGCTGCAGTGTGAACAGTTCCCACCGCAGGAATCCAGTCCATGATTGGCAATATACATGATATCCAATACCGCAAGAATAACGATTGCGACAATAATATTCCAAGTTGCTGTATTCATATTCCACCTCTCATGAGTTAACTATAACTAACTATTTTCCTATGTGCAATCAATATGCATAAAAAAGAAGAACATCTCTGTTCTTCTCACTCATATCTTTCGCCGGTCTCTGTCTTCTTAACACTCTCATCCGGTTTGATAAATACTTCTCTCGGCTTGGAACCCTGTGCCGGTCCAATGACGCCTGCTTCTTCCAATGCATCAATCATTCTTGCCGCCCGGTTGTAGCCAATGCCAAATCTTCTCTGAAGAAGACTGGTAGAAGCTTTCTGCGCCTCTACAACATATTCTTTGACTTCCTGAAAGAGCGGATCATCATTGACTGTTGCAACAGGTGATCCATCAGCATCATTGATTCCCTCCAGCATGATGAATGAATCGTCATACATCGGTATTGCTTCCGCAGATACATAATCCGAGATGCGCTTGACTTCATCATCTGTAACAAAGACACCCTGAACACGTGTTGCGGCATTCTGTCCAATCGGCATATACAGCATATCACCATTGCCCAGCAGACGTTCCGCACCGATATGATCCAGAATTGTTCTGGAATCCATTCCGGAGGAAACAGAGAATGCAATACGGCTTGGAATATTTGCCTTGATGATGCCGGTAATGACATCAACAGAAGGCCGCTGTGTAGCGACAATCAAATGGATGCCGGCAGCTCTGGCCAGCTGTGTAATACGCTGTACAGAAGCTTCGACTTCCTTGCCTGCAACTACCATCAGGTCAGCAAGCTCATCGATAATGACAACAATATAAGGCAGCTTCTTTGGACATGGGGAACCATCTTCATTCGGACGTCCGTCCTGCTCCATCACCTTCTGGTTATAGACTTCAATATTGCGTACGCCTGCTGCTGCAAACAAGTTATAGCGTTCATCCATGATGCGGACGATGACCTTTAATGCATTGCTTGCCTGAGTCGGATCATTGATGACCGGTCCAATTAGATGCGGAATATGCTGGAATGGTGTAAATTCAACCTTCTTTGGATCAATCAGCAGCATCTTGACATCTTCCGGCTTGGTGCGCATCAGAAGTGACGTGATGATGGAATTCATACATACAGATTTACCGGAGCCAGTTGCGCCGGCAATCAAAAGATGCGGCATCTTATCCAGCCGGCAGGTAATTGTTCTGCCAAGCAGATCTTTTCCTAAGAAGAACAGCAGCGGCTGATTCTTGTCCTTGGGTGAGACATCATTGAGCAGATCTCTCATCTTGACCGGCGTACTCTCTTCATTCGGCACTTCAATACCGACTGCATTTCTGCCGGGAATTGGTGCTTCAACGCGGATATCTCTCGCCGCCAGCTGCATCTTGATGTCATCCGTCAAAGCTAAGATCTTCGATACTTTGACATTGACATCCGGGCGTATCTCAAACTGAGTGACAGCCGGACCAATATGCGTATCAACTAGTTCAGCTTCAATATCGAAATTCTTAAGGATACTGATGAGCAGCTGGCCTTTTTCACGAGCCGCCAGCTCATTGGCACCATTGGCATTCTTCGGCGGAATTGGATCAAGGAGGGCTGGTTTTGGCAGACGGTATGGACGGTTGGAATGCTTGACAATCGGTACTGGAGCCGGCAGCTGCTTTCCTTCTTCCTCTGCCAGCGGTTCGTCTGCCGGCATTTCTTCCGCAGGCTCTTCTTCGACATGCTTTTCAGCAGCATCCTGCAGATCATCGACATTGATGAACACAGAATCTTTATCAGAAACAACTTTGCCTGGAATCTTAACGACTGGAATCTCTTCCGTCGGACCATCAGCACGGATATTTAAAATAGAAGATTCTTTCGGCTTTTCTTCTTCCTCGTTCATTAAAGACAGCTGTTCCGGCTGCTTGACTTCTTCGGTCAGATTCTTCAGCTCTGCCGTTGATTCCTGATCAGCTTTGATCTGACCAAGCTTTGCCTGTTCCTTCTTTTCCTTATGCTCTGCAAGCATGTTCCAGAGGTTGGCCGGTTCTTTTTCTTCTTCTGGTTCTTCTTCCGGCGGTTCTTCCTTCTGATGATCAGGTGTCTTGAAGAATGCTGCAATTGTATGAAAAGCATCCTTGTATGTATCTAAAGATACAAGCAGAAGCGCGGTGATGATAAACAGGACAACAATGACCAGGATGACGCCTGGTCTGCCAAAAGCCATGGACGTCAAGGCATACAGCAGACCGCCGATGATACCGCCGCCGACGGCTGTGACAGGCTCTTTGCTGAAGTAGTCTGTAATATGGTCAACATACGGCATAATGGTCGGAATGCCGGTATCTTTTGTATTCAGATAGGCACAGAGCAGAAGAACAGCGCAGATGACCAGAATTGCCGGTGTCGGGTTCTTCTCTTCATTGCCATGATGCCTGTTCATGACATTGATCAGGATCACTATGACAACAATAGAAAGGACCAGCCAGAAAAGATCTCCAAGCAGATATCTCTGGAGATTATATAGGAAGATGCCGATGATGCCGTATCTCAATAATGCGACAATCGCCAATGCAGAAAGGATCACTATCGTGATCCATTGTCTTACTTCTTCCTGCTGTTCCCTTTTTTCCTGTGCTTTTGATTTTCTAGCCACTTCAATCCTCTTAATCCTTTGTATTGATCTCTACAATTGCCGGCAGGATCATAGGTCTCTTGCCTGTCTCATGCAGTACATAACGGCTGATCTTGTCACGTGCTTCGGCACGGCAGCCCATATTCTCATAACGGTTTTCCTTGACAGCTTCATTAATCGTCGATTCCATCAGATCACCGATCTGCTTGACTATGTAGTCAGCATCTTTCAGATAAATGACACCGCGCGACTGAACATCCGGACCGCCGATGATTTCTTTGGTCGCATGGTTCATGACAACACCAACGATGATGGCACCGTCTGTGGAAAGTATCTCTCTGTCCTTCAGCACCATGCCGGAAGAATCGAGGTTCTCATTGCCGTCGACCATGACATCTTCAGCTTCCATAGAGTCAAAGTTCTTTGCCAGTTTACCATCTTCAAAGGTGGCAATCTGACCGTTGTCCATGACAATGATCTTATCTGCAGTATAACCCATGTTCAAGGCAATATTTGCATTCGCAATCAGCTGTCTGTATTCACCCTTGACCGGCATATAGTACTTCGGTTTGAGAAGGTAGATCATCATCTTGATGTCTTCAATGCTTGCATGCATGGAGAAGGCACGCTTTGCATCAACACTGATGACTCTGCCTGCTTCACGGTACAGATCATCTTCCATGCTTGCTTCATCACGCTCTGTCCCAGGCACTGCCGGGGATGCGATGATCACTGTATCGGAAGAACGGAGCTCAATGTTCTCATCTTCCTTGATGGCAATCTTGTGAACCTTACGGAAGATCGTCGAACCTGTCCCGGCAACCAGTACCAAAACATTTTCCATTTCATTCAGGAAGCTGCTCGGGGCAATCTCCAGTCCAGCCGGAATATGATAGTAACCAAGCCTAGCCATATCAGCCAATACATTCCGCAGTTCATCATCATAAATCATAGCTTTGCGGTTGTATTTGTTCGCCAGTTCAATCAGTTCGATGACACGGTAGATGTTCTGATTATATACGGTGACAAAGATACGCCCTTCAGCATCTTCAAAATACTGTTCCAGTTGAGATGAGATGCGGTGATTTGGAGCACTGTGTCCCTCTCTTGTTGAACCGACGGATTCACACAGCAGTGCCAAGACACCGGCATTGCCAAGATCTGTAATATTGGTAATATCGAACTTGAATGCTTCATTCATCGTATCGTAGTCAACGATGAATTCTGATGTATAGACAACGTATCCGTCATCTGTCTTCAGGGCAACTCCAAAACCGTCCGCAATCGACTGCGTTGTGCCAAAGGTGCGGATCTCTGTCCTGCCAATGGTAAATGTGCTGTTCCTTCTGATGCGGTGAATATTGACGTCCTTCAAGCCAAGCTTCTTCGCTCTTCTTTCAAAGATCATTGCGGTCAGCGGCGCCATGTAGACCGGCACATTCGGAATCTCCTTTAAAAGATTCGGCAGTGCAGCCATCACATCATCATGACCATGGGTAATAAATACACCTCTGATCAGATCTTTGTGTTCGACCAGATATTCAAAGCTTGGAATGATCATCTCAATACCAAGCTGTTCTCCTCCAGGGTACTTTAAACCGCATTCCATGACAAAGATGTCATTTCCATTTTCAACAACATACATATTCTTGCCGTCTTCATCAAGACCGCCAAGCGCAAATATGCGTACTTTACTCATAAATTATCCTCCAATACTTCTTTGTATCTACTGATTATATTATAAAACAATTTAATTTCATTCACAATGCACGGCCGTCAAGTGAAAAGCTCTTTACATCCGTGATCTTAACTTCGACAATCTGATCTTCAAGACCTTCCGGCCCGCTGAAATTTACCAGCTTGTTCTCTTCGCTGTAACCGCTGTACATCTGACTGTTTTTCTTTGATCTTCCTTCACACAGTACTTTGACAATCTGATGCAGGTACTTCTGATTGTTTTCCTTTGCCCATCTGTTCAAATGCTCATTCAGTTCCTGCAGACGCGCATTCTTGACTTCCGTACTGATTTGGTGATCCATGCTGGCAGCCGGCGTTCCTTCACGTGGAGAATACATAAAGGAGTAGGCCATGTCAAAGCGGCAGTAGTCTGCCAGATCCAGTGTCTGCTGGAATTCTTCGTCTGTTTCCCCTGGGAAACCGACAATCAGGTCAGTGGTAAAAGTGATATTCGGAATCTTCTTCTTTAAGCGGTCAAAGAGGTCTTTATATTCCTCAGATGTATACCCTCTGGCCATGCGGCGCAGAACTTCATTGGAACCAGACTGTACCGGCAGATGCAGCGCCGGCATAATGGCTGGATAGTCGATCATTGCCTGAATGGTCGTTTCGCTGTAGTCGCGCGGTGAGGAAGAATAGAAGCGGATGCGTTCGATTCCAGTTTTGGCAACCGCAATCAAAAGATCTGTAAAGCCGTCTTCCATGCCCAGGTCCTTGCCATAGGCATTGACATTCTGACCCAGCAGAATGACTTCTCGCCCGCCTTTTTCCTTCAGCTGTTCAACTTCTTTTAGGATATCCTTCATCATACGGGAACGTTCCTTCCCTCTGGTATAAGGAACGATGCAGTATGTGCAGAACTTATTGCAGCCATACATGATATCGACAAAGCCTTTGCATGACTGATTTCTTCTGACAGGAAGATCTTCAATGATCCTGCCTTCTTCTGAATAGACTTCAATCTTTCTCTTCTTTGTCTCAATGACTTCATTGAGCAGGTCCGGCAGACGGTACAGATTATGCGTGCCGAAAACAAGATCCACCTGAGGATACTTGTGGATGATTTCATTGACAACGGATTCTTCCTGCGCCATGCATCCACAGATGCAGAAAATGCGTCCAGGACGTTCTTCCTTCAGTCCCTTCAGCATACCGATTTCACCAAAGACATGCTCCTCCGCCGCTTTGCGCACTGCACATGTATTGAAGATCAATACATCAGCCTCACGCGGTTCACTGGTGTTGGTATAGCCCATGATCTCCATCATGCCGGAGATTGTCTCACCATCTCTGACATTGGCCTGACAGCCATAGGTGCGGATATAGTATTTCTGATTCTTTCCCAGTGATTCTAAAGAATCATTCATCGCAAACAGACCGTATTCTGCCTGCGGCATTTCTTTTGTACGATGTGCCTCCGCCTGATGGTCTGGAAGGACATAATCATTTTTCTTCATTCTTCTTGTCTCCACGAGGCATTATTATAACAGAAAAAGCTGACTGCAGAAAAAAACCAGCATACGCTGGTTCTCTTCTTCCTTACTTTTCGGAAATTGCACTGACTGGGCAAGCACCTACACATGAGAAGCAAGATACACAAATGCTCTCATCGCACTGAGACTTACCATTCTCGTCAAGAGACAATGCACTGACTGGGCAGACACCTACACAGGCGCCGCATCCAATGCAAGTATCCTTATCAACTGTTACTGGCATGATAATCCTCCTTTAACATTAATATTCTATCATGTAAGCGTTATATTTGGAACGGTAAACTTCAGTAAAAGAAAAGCTGCCGGTCACCCAGCAGCCTGTCAATTACTTCGCTAGTTCCTGAACTCTGACTTCACGGATCAAGGTGACCTTGATCTGGCCAGGATATGTCAGCTCATTCTCAATCTTTTCACGGATATCATGAGCGACCTTGACCATCTTGATGTCATCGATCTTTTCAGGCTGTACCATGATACGGATCTCACGTCCTGCCTGAATTGCATATGCCTTTTCAACACCTTCAAAGCCTGTTGCAATCTTTTCCAGATTCTCCAGACGGTTGATATAGCCTTCCATTGACTCATAGCGTGCACCAGGTCTGGCAGCACTCAATGTATCAGCTGCAGCGACAAGGTTGGAGATGATGTCAGTTGCAGGCGTATCGCCGTGGTGGGATTCGATTGCATTGATGATGATCGGACTTTCACCATATTTCTTGGCATACTTCGCACCAAGTTCCACATGGCTTCCTTCCTGTTCAAAGTCAACGGCCTTGCCGATATCATGCAGAAGTCCGGCACGTTTAGCCACAGCCTGATTCAGACCGAGCTCAGCAGCCATCATACCTGCAAAGTTGGCAACTTCAACAGAATGCTGCAGGCCATTCTGACCATAACTGTAACGGAATCTCATACGTCCGACCAGCTTGACCAGTTCCTTGTTCATTCTGCCGATACCAAGCTGGAAAATCGTATCATTGCCGATCTTCATGATGGCATCGTCTAATTCCTTCGTTACCTTCTCAACAACTTCTTCGATTCTTCCCGGCTGGATCCTGCCGTCCTTCATCAAGATCTCAAGAGACTGACGGGCAATCTCTCTGCGGATTGGATCGAAGCAGGACACCGTAATAACATCCGGTGTATCATCGATGATCAGATCAACACCTGTTGCCTGTTCAATGGCTTTGATGTTGCGTCCTTCACGGCCGATGATCCTGCCCTTCATTTCTTCAGATGTCAATGTAACGGTGCTGACAGTACGCTCAATTGTTTCATCCTGTGCATAACGCTGAATAGCCAGAGCTATGACATTCTTAGCATTGTCAGAAGCCTTTGTCTCAGCTTCCTCCTGCTGTTCATGCAGATACTGTGCGATCTCCTTTTCGGATTTCTTTTCGACCGCTTCCATTAATTCTTTCTTTGCATCATCCTGAGACAGATGGGCAACCTCTTCCAGGACATGGATCTGATTGTCAATTCTCTGCTGCAGGTCTTCTTCTAATTTGTTGAGATTTGCAAGTTTGTCATCGGCAGCTTGTTCTTTTTCACCGATTTTCTTCTCTTTTTGAGAAAGATTCTCTTCACGGAAATTCAAAGCATCTTCACGGCGCAGCAGTTTGTTCTCATTCTGCTGCAGCTGATTGACCTTCTCCTTATTTTTCTTTTCAGCCTGCACTTCATATTCATATGCAGCCTGCTTTCCATCCAGGTCAGCCTGGCGTAATATTGTTTCCGCTTTTGAATTTGCTTCCTTAAGGATCTCTTCAGACTTTGCTTTGCTGCTGTCCAGACCCTGTTTTCCCGCCACCTTCATGGCGATCAATCCTATGACAAAACCTGCAACCGCACCAATCAAGAGAAATAAGTAACTCATGTTAAATCCTCCATTTTCGTGTGTGATTGCTGGGATAACTCCCATATTTATTATTATACGATTGAATGACCCTTTTCACAAGTAATTCTGTAAGGGCTATCACCTGCAGAAGGCCTCTAGAGCACGAAAAACAGCATACCGCACAGGATTCCCACCAGATATCCAACAAGAACATCCTTTGGGTAATGAACCCCGCCCAGTATCCTGGCAAATCCGCTGCAGGCTGCACAGACTAAAAGAACGATGCCCAGCCACGGAATCTGAGACAGATAAGCCATACTGATGATAACAGCCGAAAAGACATGTCTCGAAGGCATCGACTTCCCTTTGGTGTCTTTTTTGATCAATGGGATGATATCTTCCACTTCATATGGACGCGGTTCGTTGATTCTTGTCCTGATCAGGCTGACGACAATAAAGGTGGCTGCTGGAATCAAAAGTACTTTTAAAAACACTTCCCTATGCATGAACAACGTATCCAGCAGAAGTCCGGGATACATGATATAAAACACCCAGGTCAGGCAGTTATTGATAAAATTGAGCCGTTTAGTGTCTCTTTCTGTTTTGATTCCCTGTGTCATCTTCTGATACAGTTCTGTATAATTTCTTTCTGACATAAAGTCATTGTAGCAAAAAGAAGCGTGTTGTTCACGCTTCTTCGCTTTCTTCATCATCAGCAGCACTTGGTGCTGTCTGGGTGAACAGCAGTGCCTTCACCTTTTCGGTTATTTCTGCATCAAAGGCTGGATTGTTCTTCATGTAATCACGAACTGCATTGAAGCCCTGTCCAATCTTCTCACCGTTGTATGAGAACCATGCGCCGGACTTATCAATAATGTCGTTTTCAACAGCCAGGTTGATGACTTCATCCAGATGAGAAATACCTTCGCCATAGATCATATTCACGACTGCTGTCTTAAATGGCGGCGCCACCTTATTCTTAACAACCTTGATCTTAGTCACGTTGCCATAGGCATCCTGACCGTTCTTCAGGGTCTCGCCTCTTCTGACATCCAAGCGTACAGATGCATAGAACTTCAATGCACGTCCGCCCGGCGTTGTTTCTGGGTTGCCGAACATAATGCCGACCTTTTCACGCAGCTGGTTGATAAAGATGGCAGTTGTCTGTGAATGATTCATCACACCGGCCAGCTTACGCATAGCCTTGGACATCAGACGGGCCTGCAGTCCTACGGATGCATCGCCCATTTCACCATCCAGTTCTGCCTGCGGCACTAATGCCGCAACAGAGTCCACAACGACCAGATCAATCGCACCGCTCTTGACCAGTACTTCGCAGATATCCAATGCCTGTTCGCCTGAATCCGGCTGAGACAGGATCAGTTCATCAATATCAACGCCTAAATGCTTCGCATAGACAGGATCAATGGCATTTTCAGCATCAATGAAGGCACATCTGCCTCCCTGCTTCTGACATTCCGCAATTGCATGCAGAGCCAGTGTTGTCTTACCGGAAGATTCCGGTCCATAGATTTCAATGATTCTTCCCTTTGGATAGCCGCCGATTCCTAAGGCCAGGTCCAATGCCAGCGAACCGGATGGTATCGCATCAATGGAAACATCGGCACGGTCGCCAAGACGCATGATGCTGCCCTTTCCGTATTCTTTTTCAATTGCCTTCAGAGCATCTGCCAGCAGCTGATCTTTCTTGTCGGTTGTCACTTCTTTTTCCTTGGTTTCTTTCGCCATGATGCATAGCCTCCTAACAATATATAGTCAATGAAACTTCAAATTCCTTACTTTGATTCTAAAATATCATCTTTTAACTGAGAGAAATACTGAATGCCTGATACCAATGAGACAAAGGCTGAAAACCATAACATGATTTCTGCGACCGGCAGTCTCAGCAGTTCAAACGGTAGATTATTCAATAGAACCAGTGCAACTGTCACCATCTGCAGCACCGTCTTCAATTTTCCCATCATGCCGGCGGCAACAACCTTACCGTTATTGGCAGCCATCATGCGGCAGCCATCAACAACAGTATCTCTGGCAATCATGATAATGACTGGAATCACCGGAATGATCCCCTGTGAGACAAACAGCAGGAACATCGTTGTTGTCAGCAGCTTGTCCGCAATCGGATCAGCGAACTTGCCGAACGTGGTGATCATATTACGGCTTCTGGCAATATGGCCGTCTAAAGCATCCGTGACAGCAGCCAGAATATAAATAGCCAATGTTATGATATTGATTACGGATAGATTCACACCGCCGACCGTAAATACGAGCGGTGAAATGCCCATCGCTGAGTATGGAAATAAGTACACGAGAATGATGACTGGAATCAGCACCATTCTAAAAATAGTCAATCGATTCGGTAAGTTCATTTCGTTTCTCCCAACATGGTAATAATTATACCACATCAGCCGAAAATATACCTTTTAACGCAAAGAAAAAGAGAAAGTCGAAAGACGTTCTCTTTATGAAAACGCGCACAAGCATAAGCCATGTTCTGTTCTCCTTGCGGAGCGGCAGTCATTTATCTGTACCGAAGTACCTGCCCTGCACTTCCTTTTGTGCATCGGCAGTTCCCCTACCAAATTTGGGTTTCTCGCTTGCGGGGTTTATCTCGTTCCACCTTGCAGGTTTTCCTGCAAGCTTCGTCACTGTGACACTTTACGGGCTTTAGCCATGGATTTCTCTTTAGGCTTCAGCTCCGCCGTCATCCAGATGGATGCCTGGCCTTATTGATTGGACCAGCACAAACACTACTATCATCGCAGATAGTGCGAGCATGGACTTTCCTCTAACACCGAAGTGCCAGCGGCTGCCTCATGTGCGCATTTTCATCTTCTACTGCTTTTTCTGATCATCAAACACTTGTGATTCCAGGCGTGACAGACGCTTTAGAATATCCACGTTGCTGCCATATGGATGCTCTTCATCCGGTTTGACTCTCAGTTTTCCTTCGTACTCAATTAATTTTGCACGGAGCGAGGCATTGGTGCAGTCAAGTTCCTTGATCTTGTCTTCCAGTTCCTTGACCATTGCTTCATACGTCTGATAATCCTGAATCATCAGATCGAGCATATGATCGACTTGATCCGGATTATATCCCTTAAAATCGATATCAAATTCTTTATCTACAATTGTCTGCGGATCAAGATTCAGTTTTCCAGCCATATTTTCTTTCGCCTCCCTGTTGCTTATTATCGCATTCAACAGTTTGAAAATCAATAAACCTTCCTTAATTACGTGAACAAATGTATAATATTTTCGGTGATCTATTGTTATGATTAATTACCCTAACGGCAAGAAAAAAACTTGGACTTCGAACAGCACTTCTGCCGGCGGCAGAGGTATGAAACTGGAAAGTGACATCAACACAACGAACCAGTGGTACCTGGACAATGAGACTGCAGTCGTTCATAAAAAACCGACACCGATCACAATTGTCAAAGTGGATTATCCGAAGCGTTCGGCAGCTAAGATCACGGAAGCTTATTTCAAGCTTCCCAGTACGACTGACTACAACGGCATCTACCGTACAAGATACATTGATTTCGAAGCAAAGGAATGTGCTTCACGAACATCATTTCCTTTCAAGTCACTGCATCCTCATCAGATCAGTCATCTATCAGCTGTTTTAAAACAAGGTGCAATTGCTTTCCTGATTGTCCGTTTTACACTCTATGACGAAACATACTATGTTCCTGCTGACCAAGTCATTGACTATTGGCAGAACAGTGGCAGGAGATCCTATCCATATGAATGGTTTCAGGAACATGGCTATTTGATTCCGGGCTCCTATGTGAATCCGGTCGATTACATCGCGATTGTTGATCAATTGTATTTTGATCACAAGAAAGAAAGGATACATGCGAATGCAGACAAACAACAAAGGCAGAAAAACGCCAAATAAACCAATGGGAAAACGTAAGTTTCACTGGTTCCGTTTCTTCACTGTGATTCTTGCCATCTGTGTTGGAATTGAAGTCGTTTTAGGAACAGTCGGTCTGGTAACTGTCAATACCATGCTGGCAGATGAACCTAAAGTGAATCTCGACAACTTCTACACACAGGAAACAACGTTGATCTACGACAAGGACGGCAATCAGATTGCCGATGTCGGTTCTCAGCTGCGTGAGAACATCACATATGATCAGATTCCAGAAGCTCTGATCGATGCCTTCCTATCCATTGAGGATTCCCGCTACTTCACGCACAACGGCTTCGATATTCCGCGTTTCACTGCATCTATCATCAATACTGCACTTCATGGCAATGTTCAGGGCGGCTCCACTTTCACGATGCAGCTGATCAAGCTGACATACTTCACTGATGATGAAGCAGGCACAAGCGCCAACAAGGATATTGAATACAAGGTGCAGCAGATTGATCTGGCACAGCAGCTGGAAAAGAAATCCACTAAGAAGCAGATCTTCGAGATGTACCTCAACAAGATGAACTTTGGTGGTGTCGGCAATATCCGCGGTGTTGAAAAAGCATCTGAGCAGTACTTCGGCAAACGTGTCAGTGAACTGAATCTGAATGAATGTGCAATGCTTGCAGGTGTTGTCAATTCTCCCTACTACTACAATCCTTACACATATCTGGATCGTGCAACAGACCGCAGAAATGCAGTTCTCTATCAGATGCTGAATCATGGATATATCACGGAAGCACAGTATGATCTGGCTAAGAGTGTCAAGGTCGAAGATCTGCTGATGGCGCCGACCAGTACAACAGGAGCCGGCACACAGTACCAGGCTTATATCGACTATGTCATCAAAGAAGCACAGGAAGTCAGTGGTCAGGATCCGCTGAACGTCTCCATGGAGATCTATACTGCCATGGATCCAACCGTGCAGAAAAAGATGGAAGATATGGAGGCCGGCAATATTGAAGATGTCTACTTCGTTGATGACACCATGGAAATGGGCGCCATTACAGAAAACAATCAGACCGGTGAGATTGTTGCCATCGGCGGCGGACGAAATTATGTTTCCGGGGGCTCCATGCTCCTCAACCATGCGACTGCTCAGTACAAGCAGCCTGGTTCTTCGGTCAAGCCGTTCTTAGACTACGCACCGACATTTGATTATCTTGGCTGGGCAACCGACCACGTCCTCGTCGATAAAGCAATCACCTACGGCAACTGGACATACAAGAATGCAAACGGCCAATACTATGGACGTATGAATCTCCAGACTGCATTGGCTAGATCTCTGAATACACCAGCCATCCAGGCACTGCAGGCAATGATTGATAAACAAGGTATTGACTGGTATATCGACTATATGAAGAAGCTCGGCTTCAACAGTGATGTCGCAAGCAGCTTCGATATCTCATATGCAATCGGCGGCAACAACTTCACCTGCACACCAGAACAGCTGATGGCTGCCCATGCAACGATCATGAACGGTGGCTATTATATTACGCCGCATACAATCACTAAGATTTCCTTCCGCTCCGGCAGTCAGACACCAATTGAACCAACTTACGAAAAGACAAGCGTCATGTCTTCACAGGCTGCATATATGATGTCTACGCTGATGTACGGCAACGTCTATGGTAACATCTACAACTATCTGCAGATTCTGAAGCGTGACTATCAGACCTTCGGCAAGACAGGAACGACCGACTGGGGCGACTCTGGATTGGAGTACGGCATTCCGGAAGGTGCACAGAAAGATAAATGGATGGTGGCTGAAACGCCAGTCTATACGACCGCTGTCTGGCTCGGCTGGGAAAAAGCAGTCGCCGGCGGCAACAACTACTTCACCAACGCCATGGATGCGATGAATATGACCGGACATATCTGTTCGAATATCCTCGATTCCCTGGAAGAATCCACCGGAAAACCGGCTGATTTAACAAAGCCAGACGGCGTTGAATCAATTACTCATATCTCCGGCGTCTTCCCATATGTTGCCCCTACTGCCTCCACCCCGTCTGAATACATCACGACAGGTCTGATCAAGAAGGAATTCTCCAAACTCGGCACATATACAAGTACAATCACTGCACTTGACAACTTATCCGCCTTTACGGCAAAGCAGAATTCGGATAACACCGTAACGCTTTCCTGGACACCTTATCCAGATGCTACCAAGCTCACGGTAGCGGACACGAAGGATACGACCTTCGATGCCTCCTGGATTTCCGGGCCAGTCGTCTATAAGGTGCGGCTGAGCCAGAATGGTCAAACCATCGCAGAACTGACCTCTACAAGTGAAAATTCAACGCAGTCAGTGACCCTGGCCGCCAATACAGAGACCAAGGCATGCGGATACTATGGCTATCAGAACACTTCTGATACATCCAATGAGGTCTGCGTCACCTTTACAACAAATGCAGATCCAAATGCCAATGCAACGAAGAAAGCAATGGTGACTGCTGTCTCCGGCAATACTGTCAGTGTCACCATGGACAGTGCCGCAACATCTCTGGATCTCAGCAGCGTCACGATTACAAGCAATGGTGCAAAAGTAAATGCAAGTTCTTTAAAAGCTGGTGATGTATTGACCGTGACTTATAAGGACGGCAAGATTGCTTCTGTCACAGTTGGCTGATGAATGATTTGGGAGAATTTCGAACGAAGTTCTCCTTTTTTTCTGCATCTAATAAAAAAGACCGCTTCAGCGGTCAGTAAAATTCTTCTTCTTTTCATGACAGATTTCCACAAACGGACATCTCCAGCATTCCGGTCTTTGGGCATGGCAGAGATATCTGCCGAAGAAGATCATCTGGTGATGCGTCTTGACCCATCTTTCCTGCGGAATCTTACGCTTCAGCTTTCGCTCAATTGCCTCCGGTTCATCCTTCTGATATGCTAAGCCCAGTCTCTTTGACACCCTGGAAACATGTGTATCAACCGCCAAGGATGGCAGGTTGAAGCATTCTGACTGAATCACATTGGCACACTTTCTGCCGACGCCAGGCAGCGTCGTCAGATCATCCATCGTCTGCGGGATCACGCCATGATAATTCTCTACGACCCCTTTGGCAAAGCCCTGGATGGACTTTGCTTTATTGTGGTATAGGCCGAGGCTTGAGATATACTGCTCAATCTCCTTGAGATCCCCCTCTGCCAGACTATCAATCGTCGGATATTTAGTAAACAGTTCCGGCGTCACTTTATTGACTGACGCATCGGTTGTCTGTGCTGACAGGATGACAGCCACCGCCATTTCATATGCATTGCGATGATTCAATTCACAATGCGCATCCGGATATAGTTTTTCCATTTCATCCAGGATGGCAGAGACTTCCATATGTTCCATATTCAATTACCTTCTTCGATCATGGCAACTGTTGTGCCGTTCTTTTTCCATTCTGAAAGGATCTTATCAATATATGCGAAACTTTTCTTCTGATATGCACTCGCTTCTCTGAGTGCCAGCATGATCAGCTTCTTATCTGTTGTACGGTTCCACTCTGAAATCTTCTCCATCTCAACAGTGCTTAACGGTCTGCCGAATTCAGACTCAAAGACATCATACAGCGAGGAATCCAGGATTGCCGCATCCCTGGCAATATTGGTCTCAAACAGACCATTGATATTGAAATAGATTTCCTTGGCAGAAGCCTTGATGGTCAGATATTTCTTGGCAATCAGCACCGAGAGCACTTCATTCAGTTCAGCTTCAGAAAAACCAGTCTTCTTTTCAAGAAGATCCATGGAGATCTCATAATGATGTTCATTCAAAAAATCGATCAGCAGTACGGTCACTGTCTCTTTCGGTTCCAGGGCAAGCAGATCAAGATGATCCAGCACCCAGTCTCTGTGATTTACAAAGTTCTGTTCATACCACTTCATATAAAATTCCTCGTTCTTATCTTTGCGAAATCAGGCAAATTGATTTCAATGCACAGCTTTGTTAAAATGAATGAACCATGCTGAAGAAGATCATGTTCTCAATTTTATGCCTTGTCATGCTTTACAGTACAGCGGTCGTTGCCTACCGTCTTTTTGAACCTACCGCATCCTATCATATAGGGGATGAAGATACATACCTCGATTATAACTCTCTGAAGGAATACGTAAAATCGGGCGGTGACAGTTCTGTTCACTATCTGTTCTTCTATTCCAGTGAAGATGACAACAGTGTCTACATTAAGAACACTGTCATTACAAAAGTGGAAAATGATACTTCCCTGCAGTTCACCAAGATCATTGAGACAGTCGACATTACGTCTCTAGTCCGGAACATGCAGACAAGCAGGCTTTCCGAAGACTGGACAATCTCTTCGTATCCTGCCTTTGCGGCAGTCACCGTCAGGAATGGTGCCATCATCGTCAATAATAAATTAGAAAATACCAATAATCATCAGATCACAGCGGCAGATATGGAACAATGGCTCGCTCTGAACGGATTATATCAAGGCACCGCAACTGCCTCATCGCAGTAAAGTGCCTTTTTTATTTAGATGACAGCTTTTGGCTCTTCAATCGATCTCTGCGGCTGGTCAGCCCAGAGAGATTCCAGACGGTACTGCTTTCTTGCCTCCGGAGTAAAGATATGTACAACAACTTCATTGAAGTCTGCTAATATCCATGAACTGTTCCGGTCACCTTCAACTGTGCGCAGCTCATAGCCGTTCTTTTCGGCTTCCTGCTTGATGTAGTCCGCCAAGGTCCCGGCATGTCTGGTATTCTTTGCAGTGCATACTACAAAGTAGTCTGTAAATGGATTGACGGCATGCATATCAATGACTGTCATGTCCTCTGCCTGTTTGTCTGATAATGTCTTTGTTACGATTTCAAGAAGTTCACTCATGAACACCCTCCTTGTTCTTGCGGTACTCAATGCTTTCCTGGTGGATCAGCTCGGAACATGCATGCAGATCATGGTATGCAAGTTGCATATGCCGGCTGGTGTCATATCCTCTGCCTGGTTCAATCTTATCTGCAATATAGATGATCAAGGCAAGTCTGCTGTGACTGTCGCCAAGTGTATGATGCTCGATGGCGTTCAGGATGGCATCATCATAATAATCCATGTTCTGCTTCATCCAGACGACCGCCGTATAGCTGTGCCAGATCTTATCGGAATAAGCTAACCATTCCGGACGGTAGTACGTCAAGATATGTGCACCTTCCTCGTGGCTCATCGCCTTGGTAATATCATGCAGCATGCCTGCCTGATATGCCTTATCCGGGTCGACACCCTGCCTTTCCGCAATCAGACGCGCTGTTTCTGCCACACGGATGCTGTGCTCATAGCGGTGGGGACTGCACATTGCCTCAGCCGCAGTCTGAAAGTAGTACCCGTTGGCTAGGATCGTCTTTCTGGTCCCATAGGCTGCTTTGCGGAACATGCCTTCCCTGACCTGCTTTTCGTCCTGTGCATAACTGGAAAAATCGATAACTTTTCCTTCATACCCGGCAATGATCTGCAGATGGCGGTATGGCGCAGCAGCTTTCTGCACCAGACGCATGCGCTCTGGATAACCAAGAACAGCACCGTCCTCCCTGATCTGCACAAACACATCTTCATGATGCGTCCGATGCAGTTCCTTCAGGGCACAGAGCTCACTTTCGGTAATTGGATCAAAGCTTCCTTCGACAACGATCATGGTAATAAGATCTTAGGCTCCTTTGCCCTGCGGTAAAGAATAATTGTACGCCCGATGACCTGCACGACTTCACTCTTTGTCTGACGTGCCAGATCAAAAGCCAGCTCCTTTGTATCATCCGGTGCTGTCTTCAGGACACTGATTTTCACCAGCTCCCTTGTCCGCAGTGCGTTGTCTACGGTTGTAAATAGATTATCACTCAGTGAATCTTTGCCAATCTGGAAGATTGCCTTGTCTGTCTGTGCAATTCCTCTTAAATAACTTTTCTGTTTTCCTGTCAACATTTATAACATCGCCTTTCTGAAGGTTACGTTTACACCTTTTGGTACATAGACTGTCACGGTGCTGATCTGGCCGGACACACTGGCCCAGCCGAGACCGTCCACAACAATATCCATCTTGTCCATTTCCTTATGGATGGAATATTTCGTCAATTCTTTTGTCTTTGGAATCGGCACGAACAATTCACCATAGTGCTTCTTCCACAGTTCATCCGCATTCTCAACCTTGCCGCGATGAACAGCCAGCCGCTCACTGATATACCATACACATGTCGCATGGTCGCATCCCATCAGATCCAGACGGATCAGACCCCCGACTACAAATGACTGGTTGCCTCGCATCTGATAGACCATCGGCTTCAGCGTAGAAGCCGGCAGCACCTCCTTGAGGTCCTCTTCTGCAAGATCCATCAATAAGCTGTTGGAGATCTCAATCCCCGGCGTATCAATATACTTCTGACCGTCGATCTCAACTTCGTTGAAATCCAATGTTGTGCCAGGGTATCTCGACATGGTCAGCTGCTTTGTCCCCATCAGATTGTTCAGTAAGGTGCTCTTGCCGCTGTTGGCCTTGCCCATGACAACGACCGGCCTTCCTTTCGCATAGAGCTGCACTGCTTCCTTGACTTCATCCACACCCATGCGGTGCAGCTTGGAAGTCAATACCAGTGTCTTGATTTTGATGCCCTGTTCCTTCAAGCGTCCAAAGACAAAACGGGCAATTTTTTCTTCATTCAACGTATCCGGCAGAATGTCTCTTTTGGCAGCTGCCATGATAATATCCTTGTCAGCCAGCAGACGGTTCAGACCGGGGATGATGCCTGCTTCAAAGTCAAACAGGTCGACCACCCATAAGATCAGACAGTCCATCTCAGCAATCCTATGCATGACCTCATCTGGATCGATGCCCTGCCGCATGGAGATTGTCAGATCATCATAATGCATTAAGCGGAAGCACCGCTGACAGTATTCACTGCCTTCCTTTGGGGTATAGCCTGGTGCATTTTGATCAGTACTCTGTAATACCGCTCCGCAGCCTTTGCAGTTTGTCATAAACGCCTCTCTTTATTCTTCTGAGTCAAACAGGCTCAGCTTTTCTACATCGTCATGTACTTCATCATCAAAGCCTTCCGGCTTGTCAATGATGCGGCATTCACTGATGCCCTTGGTGATATCCCATCCCGGCTGCAGGACAACTGGATTGGAGAAGCCTGCTTCTCTTGGCTTCAACGGAATATCGGATACTTTGACTTCCTGCAGCTCTGTATCAAAGAATTCAATCTCATCCCCAGCCTGAACAGACTTGGCATAAACGACAACACTCGGATTGGATTTGACATGCTTGCAGATAAGATTGCCCTTGATTGGACGGGAGCCGACTGTAATCTCTTCAAGGTGGACGCGTTTCATGCCGCCGACATCGGTGAGATAAAGCACTGCTGCATCATCTTCATTGACGGCACAGCTGTAGCCAATCTTATCCCCCTTGCCGAGGTTCATCGCCTTGACACCCTTAGACTTGACGCCGGTTGCCGGAATCTCCTCTGCATTGAACCGATAGGCACATCCATCTTTTGAGACCATCATGATCTGCTGGCCCTGATATAACAGGTATGCGCAGACCAATTCTGCTCCGCTCGGCAGATTCATCGCAGCTGTGACACGGCTGTTCTTGGCAACCTGCCATTGATCGACCGGTGTCTTCTTGATCTGGCCTGCTGATGATACAGTCACGATCCATGCATACGTATTGAAGTCCTTGACCAGTACTGCATTTTTGATCTTGTCTTCACCGTCAATCCGGACGACCTTGTTCAGATGCATGCCGATATCCTTCCACTTGCATTCATCAATCTGCCATACCGGCAGAGATGCATAATTCCCTTTGGAAGTGAACAGCAGCAGTGTATCGACCGTATCACATTCCAATGCTCCAATCAGAACATCGCCAGTTTTAAGACCGGTCAGACGGTCGGAGGAATTGAAGGAACGCAGTGAGACACGCTTGACATAGCCGTCTCTTGATACAGTGACCATGACTCTTTCGTTGGTGACCATCTGCGCCTTGTCAATGACGATCTCCGCAGTTTCTTCGGAGATATAGGTGCGTCTGGCATCACCATATTCCTTCTTAACACTTCTTAATTCCTTAACGATGACGCTGTTGAGGACATTTGGATTTTCAATGATTGCCTTAGTCTCTTCAATCGCATTGACCAGTTCCGCAAACTCTTCCTTGAGCTGCGTGATATCAGTATTGGATAAACGATACAGGCGCATAGAGACTATTGCCTCTGCCTGCGGTTCATCAAAATGGAATTCCTTGATCAGATTCACTTTGGAATCTGCCTTATCCTTGGAAGTACGGATTACCCGGATGACTTCGTCCAGAATAGAGACTGCTTTCATCAGACCTTCGATGATATGGCATCTCGCTTCCATCTTATCCAGTTCATATTTTGATCTGCGCAGAACAACTTCCCTGCGGAAGGCAAGGAAAGCATCGATCAGCTCCAGCAGTCCGACCTGGACCGGGCGCTTGTCAATGATTGCCACATTGTTGTAGCTGTAGTAGATCTGCAGATCGGTATTCTTATAGAAATAATTCAAGATCATGTTCGCATCGGATTCTTTTTTGACATCGACCACAATGCGCATGCCGGTGCGGTCAGATTCATCACGTACATCCAGGATGCCGTCAATATCCTTTGACAGACGAATCTCATCCATCTTCTTTACCAGCTGCGACTTGATGACTTCATATGGAATCTCTGTAATGACGATCTGCTGGCATGTACGGTCATCCAGGATCTCAGCCTTGGCACGGACAGTAATCCTTCCTCTGCCTGTTTCAAAAGCTTCCCTGATACCCTTGGAGCCCATGATAATTCCACCCGTTGGAAAATCAGGGCCTGGGATCAGCTCCATGATCTCATTGAGCGAACAGGTAGGATTCTGCAGACGGTAGATGCTGGCCTCAACACATTCATTCAGATTGTGCGGCGGCATATTTGTCGCATATCCAGCTGCAATGCCGGTCGCACCATTGACCAGCATGACTGGGAAAGGCACCGGCAGAACAGTCGGTTCATTTTCTGTATCGTCAAAGTTCGGCGCCATCTCGACCGTATTCTTGTCGAGGTCATCTTCCATGACTTCGGTGACTTTGGCTAAGCGTGCTTCAGTATAACGCATGGCAGCTGCCGGGTCATCATCAATAGAGCCGTTGTTGCCATGAATATCAATCAAAGGCAGACGGACCTTCCAGTCCTGGGACATACGCACCATTGCATCATAAACAGACGTATCGCCATGCGGATGGTAATTACCAATGACAAGACCGACCGTCTTGGCACTCTTTCTGTATGCATGGTCCCACGTGTTGCCGTCATGGTACATGGCATAGAGGATTCTTCTCTGGACCGGCTTAAGACCGTCACGGGCATCCGGCAGAGCTCTTTCCTGGATAATGTATTTGGCATAACGGCCAAAACCCTGCCCCATGATATCTTCAAGCAGTTCCGGTCTGTATTTTGTCTGATCCTCAATTTTGTTTTTCTTTGCCATTACTTCTCCACCTTAAAATTATCTTCCAATGTAAAGGAGACGTTGTCTTCAATCCATTTTCTTCTTAAGTCTGCCTTATCGCCCATCAGTACAGAGACTCTTCTCTCTGCCTTCATACCATCTTCAATTCCGACTTGAATGAGGGTGCGGTGAGATGGATCCATGGTTGTCTCCCACAGCTGCGTAGCATTCATTTCACCAAGTCCCTTATATCTCTGGATATCGACTTTGCCAAGCTTTGCGCGCAGTGCATCCAATTCATCATCGGTATAGCAGTATTCAATCTCCTTGCCCTTCGAGACACGGTATAAAGGAGGCAGCGCAATGTAGATCATGCCCTGTTCCAATAACGGTCTCATATAACGGTAGAAGAAAGTCAGCAGCAGGATCTGAATATGACTTCCGTCATCATCAGCATCGGTCATGATAATGACTTTGCCATAGTTGGAATCCGTATAGTCAAAATCAGGGCCGACTCTAGCACCTAATGTATAAATCAGTGTATTCAGTTCTTCATTCTTTTCAATATCTGCCAAGGAACACTTTTCCGTATTCAAGACCTTGCCTCTTAACGGCAGGATAGCCTGATAGACGGAGTCTCTTCCCTGCTTTGCCGAACCGCCGGCAGAATCACCCTCAACTAAGAACAGCTCCTTGATGCGGGCATCCTTGGTGCGGGCTGGTGCCAGCTTATCAGAAATAACACGTTCTCCCTTGCCAGCCTTCTTGCCGCGGCGAGCTTCGTCTCTTGCCTTGCGGGCAGCTTCACGAGCCATGCTGGCCTTCATCATCTTGCGCACAAGCATGTCAGACTGATCACGGTTCTCTTCCAGCCAGTATGCCAGCTTCTCTGCAACGACAGCATCAACTGCCGGCTTGGCTGAAGGTGTTCCCAGTCTTCCCTTGGTCTGTCCTTCGAACTGTAGAACTTCTTCCGGAATTTTTACCGCTAAGATCGTGGTCAGACCTTCTCTGACATCACTGCCTTCCAGATTCTTATCCTTCGCTTTTAAAAGACCATACTTTCTTGCATAGTCATTGACCGCTTTTGTAAAAGCTGTCTTGAAGCCGATCTCATGTGTGCCGCCATCCATTGTCCGGACTAAGTTGACAAAGGAGTAAGTATTCTCCTGATAGTCATCGGTATACTGGAATGCCGCATCGACATGAATGCCCATTGCGTCCCCGGAGAACTTCACTGGATTCATCAAAGTCGTCCGATCTTCATTCAGATAGTTGACAAAGGCGGTAATACCGTCTTCGTATTCAAATGTCTCAGACTCTTCCTTCTTGCCGCGCTTGTCAGAAACAACAATTGCAATGCCGCTTAAAAGGAAAGCTTCTTCCCTGGCTCTTTCCGCGACCAGATCATACTTGAATTCCGTCGTCTGGAAAATTGCTGGATCTGGCTTGAACCGGACGGTCGAACCCGTCTTATTGGTCTTGCCGAGATGCTGAAGCTTGCTGACTTTGGAACCGCCGTTCTTGAACTCCATGCGGACCAGTTCCCCATCATGCGCTACTTCTACGGTCAGCCATTCGCTCAATGCATTGACAACGGAAGCACCAACACCATGCAGACCGCCGGCTGTCTTATAGCCGCCCTGCGAGGTGAATTTACCGCCGGCGTGCAGAACCGTAAAAATGACTTCCAGTGTATTCTTGCCGGAAGCGTGCATGCCGGTAGGCATACCGCGTCCTTCATCCGTTACCGTACAGGAGCCATCTGCTTCTAATGTAATTGTTATTTTCTTGCCGAATCCATTGATTGCTTCATCGACTGCATTGTCGACGATTTCCCAGATCAGATGGTGCAAACCATGTGAATCTGTGGATCCGATATACATCCCAGGTCTTTTTCTTACCGGTTCCAGTCCCTGCAGGATCTGGATACTGGCCTCATCATATTTATCTGCCATTCATTCACTCCAAACTTAACTCAGACATTATAGCAGAAAACATTCATTCCTTATCACGAATCTCAAGAGAAACCAATTGAAGCACACTGTGTTTCCAGCTTTTTTCTCTTTCACAAAGATTTTCCTGAAAAACTTTCAAATCTTCATTACTTTCTGTTTTAACATGCTAAAATATTTTCAACTAAGGGGGTTTTATGACAACATTTCTTGTTCTGCTGTTAAGTTACTTATTTGGTTCAATTCCATGGGCACTTGTCATTGGGCTCGTGTTCTATCATAAAGATATCCGCAAAGAAGGCTCTGGGAATCTAGGCGGCACCAATGCCGGCAGAGTCTTAGGCAAGCCAGCCGGTGTCACAGTCATCCTGCTGGATGCCCTCAAGGCTTTCTTCTCCATGATGCTGGCGCATTATCTGGCACCTGGCATGGAGATCTATGCAGGTCTTGCCTGCTGCATCGGCCACTGCTTCCCAGTTTTTGCCCATTTCAAGGGCGGAAAGGCGGTCGCCACTTCGTACGGCTTCCTGCTCGGCATCACTGTCTTCATCACCAATCAGTGGTTCTGGAACTTCTTCTGGGTCATCCTCTGCTTCTTTATTGTTCTATATCTGTTCCGCATGGTGTCATTGGCTTCCATCAGTGCACTCGGGGTTGAAGTCATCACCAGTTTTGTTTTGTGTGCGATGGGAATCAATCCACTCAGCACATCCCTCTCTCTGCTTGTTCTATGGGCATTCATCACATACCGTCATAAGACGAATCTTGGACGCATCAGGAATCATACAGAAAGTCACGTGAAATGGATGGGGCGTGAACTATGGGGAAAGTAGAAGAATTTACCATCCCGATGGAAGGCTTCTCTCAGTCTCCGCGCCGGATCTGGGTCTATCTTCCCGACAGCTATGATGCCAGCCGCAAAAAATACGATGTCCTGTATATGTTCGACGGTCATAACCTGTTCTTTGATGAACTGGCGACCTATGGCAAGTCCTGGGGACTGAAGGAATATCTGGATGAGACCAATATTGATCTGGTTGTAGTCGGACATGACTGCAATCATACCGGCAACCGCCGGCTCTCTGAATACTGTCCAGACAATTCCATCAATACTTCGATGGAGGATCTGCCCCGCATCAAGGCAAGAGGCAGTGAGACTGCTGAATGGTTCGTCAATGTCCTGAAGCCGTACTGTGAAAAGAAATACCATATCTCCAAGGACCGCATGCATGTCGGCATCGGCGGCAGCTCCATGGGCGGCCTGATGTCTGAATACATGGTCATCAAGTACAACAAGCTGTTTGCCAAGGCAGCCTGTGTCTCACCTTCTACGCACTTCAACTATGATTTCCTGGTGGATCTGCTGCAGAAGTCATCCCTGAAGGAATCCTATATCTACATCGATCAGGGATCGCAGGAAGTCCACGGTAAGCGCCTGTTCATCGATTCCATGGACATGATGCTGACGCTGAACCACATGTTCAATGAGAAAGGATGCAGCACGTATCCGCATCTGACCCCGGGCGGCCACCACAGTGAAGCTGACTGGGAAAAGATCGTACCGGTCTTCCTGCCGTATCTCTATCCTGATCTGTATACAAAAAAACGCTGAACATCAATCAGCGTTTTTCTTTGCTTTCTTGGCAGCATTTTCAGCCGCATACTTTTCCGCATCTGCCTTGAAGTGATCAATAAATTCCTGGTTGACCGGCGGCATTTCCATACTGCCTTTTTCATCATGGTACTGCCGCATCATATTAACGATGAAGGATATTGCAAAGGTCGGAAAATACCAGAGCTGTGAACAGCCGAAGATCAATGAAACGATGATCATGACGGCAATCGAGATGATGATGCCGGTAAAGACATAGGTCATCACCATGCCGTTGGCATGTTCGTCACCCTTTCTTGCTTCAACAACGAAACGGCGGATATTTTTGACCATCAGCCAGCCAATCATCAAACCAGCTGCCAACAGTACTGATGCTCCTATGATACGCATCCTGCCTCTTTTCTAGTGCTTATAGTAATTGATCAGACATCCATCTGCCAGGATGTCTTTTTCATCCTTGGTCAGGCTGCCAAGTCTCAATGCAATCTTTGATACTGTATCAGTATATACAAAGGCTTCAATCTCATCATCTGCCATCATGGCCTGACGAACATTCTTTGCAAGGACCCAGGCGCCTTTCGGAAGCTTGTCTCCTTCATCGCTCAGGAATGGAAGAATGCCCCAGTTGATGCAGTTGGAACGATATCTCTTGGTCGCATATTCCTTAGCAAAGTTTGCACCGCCGCCAAGGACTCTCTGACAGGAAGCTGCCTGTTCTCTGGCCGATCCATCGCCCGGCTTGTTGGCATAAATCGCTGATACTACATTTGTACAGGATGGATCCACTTCTGCACCTGCCTGCCTGAATGCTTCAACAGCCTTTTTTAATTCTGAATCATCCACATTCATCGCGTTGACCTTCTTTGCCTCAGGAACATAGGCAGGATCACGCCGGGAGAGGGTGAACTCTGCTAAGCGCAGAGGATTGGAGCGATATGAAGATGTCTCACCGGATGGAATCAGTTCATCTGTTGTTGTCACTGGATCATCAATATGGGATACGATCTTGATCAGCACATCATCACTGAGTTCCTTCTGTTCCGGCCAGTCTTTGATATTCGGTCCAAAGATCAGATCTGTCTCCGGTTCTGCCTTGCCATATCCGTTGTAGATCCGCTTAGCATAGATAGAGGAATCAAAGTCATATGCATACTCTTTTTCTGCTTCCTGACATACATCTTCGGCCGCTGTCAGAACACCCTGATTGAATGCTGTTGCGGCAATCGAGCGGGCATCCATCAAGGCAACGCCTGCCAGCTGTCCTTCAGTAGGCTTTGAGCCTTCACGGTTCGGAAAGTTGCGGGTCGTATGACGGATGGAGAATTCGCCATTGGCTGGGGTATCCCCTGCACCAAAGCATGGGCCGCAGAACGCTTCCCGGAATACTGCACCGGTCGAGACCAATGAGGCAATGGTTCCGTTCTCTGCCAATGCCTTATATACCGGCATGGAATCTGGATAGACGCTCAGCCGGAATTCACCATTGCCGGTATCCGCATTCTTGAGGATCTCAGCGGCTGCCATGATGTTGCCGAAGGTGCCGCCGGAACATCCAGCGATAATGCCCTGATCGACTATGACTTTTCCGTCATGGATCTTATTGACCAGCTTCATTGCGACTTTGCCGTTGAGCTGCTTGTTGGCACGGTCTTCTGCTTCCTGCAGGATCTTCTCCGGTTCCTTCTGCAGTGCATGGATGGATACTGCCAGACTTGGATGCATCGGCAGAGCAATCATGCACTCTACCTTGCTGAGATCCAAGGTAATATAGCGGTTATAGTATGCACCATTGTCCGGTGAAAGTTTCTGATATGCATCAGGCCTGCTGTGGTCAGCAAAATACTTTCTCGTTGTTTCGTCTGTTTCCCAGATGGAGGACCAGCAGGTCGTCTCTGTCGTCATGACATCAATGCCATTGCGGTAGTCCTGATTCAATGAGGCAATGCCTTCTCCCGCAAATTCAAGGACTCTGTTCTTAACAAAGCCATTGGCATACGTTGCCGCACACAATGCCAAAGCGACATCATGCGGGCCGACACCAGGTCTCGGTCTGCCGGTCAGATAGATCAGGACAACTTCCGGACGTACCATGTCATAGGTGCGTTCCAGCAGCTGCTTCGCCAGTTCCCCGCCGCCTTCGCCAACTCCCATTGTCCCTAAGGCACCATATCTCGTATGGGAATCGGAGCCAAGGATCATACGCCCGCATCCGGTCATCATCTCACGGTTGTAGCTGTGAATGACAGCCATATTGGGCGGAACATAGATGCCGCCATACTTATGGGCCGCACTCAGGGCAAACAGATGGTCATCTTCATTGATGGTCCCGCCGACGGCACATAAAGTATTGTGGCAGTTGGTCAGTACATACGGCACTGGGAACTTCTTCAGCCCAGATGCTCTGGCCGTTTGTATAATGCCTACATAGGTAATATCATGCGACGTCAGTGAATCGAATCTGACATGCATGACATCAGGATCACTTTTTGTATCATGGGCAGCGATGATCTTCGCTGCCATTGTTTTCTTTTTTCCTTCCCCAATCGAATTGTCAGCCGTCTCACTGAGCTTCCCTTCGACGAGAAAGATTCCCTTCTCATATAATTCCATTACAGTTTCTCCATGACAGCTTTCGTAAATCCGGCTGTGCCTGTATGGCCGCCGATATCTGCTGTCGTATCTTTTCCTTCTTCAATGACGCTCTGCAGAGCTTGATTCAGCCTGACTGCCTTTTCCGTCATGCCGGCATCATTCAGCATCATCGCAAAGCTCATCAGCAGAGCCGTTGGATTCGCCTGATCTTTCCCAGCGATATCCGGTGCACTGCCATGCACTGCTTCATAAATGCGGACATTATCACCAATGTTGGCACTCGGCGCAAAGCCCAGTCCGCCGACCAGACCCGCACAGAGATCACTGATGATATCCCCATACAGATTCGGTGCCACCAGAACATCGAACTGAGAAGGATCTGTGACCAGCTTCATGCACAGCGCATCAATGATCACACTGTCACTTTCAATTTCCGGATATTCCTCTGCAACATGCTTGAATGCTTCCAGGAACAGTCCGTCAGTCATCTTCATGATGTTCGCCTTATGCACAGCAGTTACTTTTCTGCGCCCGTTCTCCTTGGCATATTCAAAGGAGAAGCGGACAATGCGCTCAGAAGCAGCGCGGGTAATCAGCTTGATGCCGTGGGCACAGTCCGCATCATACATATATTCAATTCCTTTATACAGATCTTCCGTGTTCTCCCGCACAATGACAAGATCAACATTGTCATAGCGGCTTGGCACGCCCTTCATTGTCTTGACGGGGCGCAGATTTGCATACGTTTCAAAATGCTGACGCATCAGCACATTGATGGAACGGAAGCCTTTGCCGATTGGTGTTGCTGTCGGCCCCTTCAATGCCGTTCCTGTTTCACTGATGGCATCCAAAAGACCATCCTGCATCAGTTTTCCTGATGCGGCATAATATTCTGCACCTGCTTGGAATTCCTCCCATTCGATGCCGGTATCTAATTTTTTTGATACCTGACGGACACTTTCTGCAATTTCCTTGCCAATGCCGTCGCCTGGGATCAATACAGCTTTCATCTTCTTGTCCTGCCTTCCGTACTCTATTTTAATGGATTCCCTTTCTAAATGAAAGTATTTTCATCTTTACAATGTAATTTCTTACATTAAAATGATATCTGACGGGAGGAAGTACTATGATCTATCCTGAAGTAGCAGATCTGACACCGGAACAGCTGAAATACCTATGCAACGAATATCGCTCGCATAATTTCATTGATCCTGAAACCAGCGAGAAGCTCGGTGTTAAAAGAGGATTAAGAAACGCAGACGGCACTGGCGTTCTGGCCGGACTGACCAGCATCTGTGATGTCGTTGGATATGAACGCAATGATAAAAATGAGATTGTCCCAATAGACGGCAGACTGATCTACCGCGGCATTGACCTGCAGGCCATTGTTGAGGAAGCGATGACCAAGGACCGCTTCATGTTTGAAGAGGTCACATGGCTTCTTTTATTCGGCTCCCTGCCAAGCAGAGATCATCTCAATCACTTTACTTCCCTGCTGGAGAATCATCGTGAACTGCCGGATGGATTTGCGGAAACAATGATCATGTCCGCACCTTCACCGAACATTATGAACAAGATGGCACGTTCTGTTCTTGCGATGTATTCCTATGATGAGAATGCTGAAGATACGTCGCTGGAGAACATTTTGAAGCAGTCCATCAACCTGATTGCCGAACTGCCGACGATGATGGTCTATGCTTATCAGACCAAGAAACATGTCTATGACCATGCATCCTTATATTTCCATTATCCAGTGAAAGGATTGTCAACCGCGGAACATGTCTTAGCAACATACCGTCCAGATCAGAAGTTCACGCATGAAGAAGCCAAGCTGCTGGATCTATGCATGATTGTCCATGCGGACCACGGCGGAGGCAATAATTCCACCTTTACTTCACGTGTCCTGTCTTCGACTGGCTCTGACACCTACTCTGCCATTGCTTCTGCCATCCTTTCATTGAAGGGACCAAAGCACGGCGGTGCCAATCTGAAGGTCATGCATCAGATGGATGACATTCTGGCCCATGTACAGGATCCTTCCGATATGAATGCTGTCAAGGAATATCTCAGAAAGATCATCCGCAGGCAGGCTGGAGACGGATCAGGGCTCATCTATGGTATTGGACATGCCGTCTATACCAAAAGCGACCCAAGAGCACAGATCCTGAAGAAATATTCCAAGGATCTTGCCTATCAGAAGGGCCTGCAGCAGGAATATGATCTGCTGTGTGCAATTGAGCAGCTGGCACCGATTGTCTTTGCTGAGGAAAAAGGCGCAGCCAAGAATGTCTGTGCCAATGTCGACCTCTTCTCAGGTCTGATCTACCGTATCTTAGGCATTGAAGAAGACCTCTATACACCGATCTTTGCAATCTCCCGTGTTCCGGGATGGTGTGCCCATCGGATGGAGGAAGTTGAATTTGCCAACCGCATCATCCGTCCGGCATATAAGTATGTCGGCGAAGATCAGCCTTACATTACCCTTGATCAGCGCGATGATACAAAGGAAAAGCAGTGAAGACTTCTGTCTTCGCTGCTTCTTTTCTTTATGCCCGCTTCTGATTCCAGAATTCTTCTGGATCCATCATCGGCTGAATCAGCTCAAAATGATCTTTCTGCCAGTCAAATCTGGCAATACCACCGTTAGGAACTGCCTGACGTCCCTTTTCCCTGGCACGTTCGAACAGCTCATCCCTGTCGATATGGAACAGATTGCGCATGATATTGCAGTAATAGTTGCCATGGCTGACCAGCAGGACAGTATCACCATCCTTGGACTGGGCAATGATGTGCTGGAGTGTTGTATGTATGCGCATCGCCACTTCATCAATCGACTCTCCGCCGACATCCTTCCATCCTTTTCTCAGATGGCGTTCATGGATCTCATCTTTCCAGTCATTCGTCACAACGCCTTCAAAGTCACCGACGTTGACTTCTTTAAGTCCGTCGCATATCTTCATCTGCAGTTCATGATGCTTGGTCATGACCATTTCACATGTCTTCCAGGCTCTGCCTAATGGTGAAGTATAAACAGCATCGAATGGAATTCCAGCCAATGCATCCGTTGTTACAACTGCCTCATGTTTCCCTTTTTCTGTCAATGGGCTGTCACTGACACCCTGCATTCTGGACCATACATTGAAAAGACATTCGCCATGTCTCATGAAATAGAAGTGGACCGTCTTATCATGCTGCTGCGGATGATAGCGCTCGGATTCAATCGGCAGCGTCAGCAGCTGATATCTTCCCTGATCATAGGAGAAGGTCATGATGCTGGCCGTTGGGATGTCATTGCGGCGCTCCTTAGCACGTTCATCCTCCAGCTTTTTCATATCCACACCGAGAATATGATGCATGAATATTCTCTCATACATGCCGTGTCCAACAATCAGCACACGGTCGCCGTCTCTGCAGGTACGCTGGATCGTACCGAAAGCGTGATCAATTCTTTTCTGGATCTGATCTTCGCTCTCCCCACCCAGACTAGTGAAATCACCCATGGCAAAGCATGTCCTCAGCTGATCCATGTGGGAAGTAAAGCGGGAACCTTCCACTCTGCCGAAATCCATTTCATGAAGGTCATCAAGAACCTCCATTTCCTGTTTTCTGCTGTGCAGAAGATAGGCAGCTGTTTCCTTGGCTCGGCCGCTGGATGACACAAAGATACGATCAAAAGGCTGATCTTCCAGTGCTTCAGCTGTTTTCTTTGCCTGTTCAATTCCTGTATCCGTTAACGGTGAATCGCAGACACCCTGAATTCTTCCCTTGCGGTTGAAAAGCGTCTCTCCGTGACGAACGTACCAGAACTGTATTGTCATATGATATGCCTCCAATAAAAAATAGACAGGTGACCCTGCCTATATTATACACTAATGCCTTGTCTTATCAGTGTAACATTCACAAAATCTCGTCATGAAGGAAGGTTCTTTCCCACCGGCATACAAATGTGATATATCTCCGAATTCCGACATCCGGAAGACTGCTTTCCCCTGTCTTCTTTCTTCACTGTTGAGTATCGTGACACTGGAAGGAGCCGCCGCAAAGCCATGCCACAGGACCATCGGTGAAACATTGAAGATACGGCTGAGCAGCACGCATTCCACACCAAAGTGGCAGAACAGTACGATCGTATCATGAGACTCTTTCACCACATGATAGTACCGGCCGTCTCTTTCATAGCCGTATTTCTTCAGCAGTTGATCAAAGTTCTGAATGATCCACTGATACTTTTCCTTGACACCTGCCTCCGCCATGACCGGCTGATCGAACCAATGGTCTGGATCAAAGAAGATCGGCGCATCCATCCAGTCCTCCGGCAGCCAGTCCCATGCAATGCTGCGCTCATTGAGATCCGGCCGGATGATCCGCGGCTGGAATTCCTGCAGCCAGTCGAGCGTTTCCGCAGTGCGTCCTATTTTCTTTAACGTCAGAGATGCTGTGTCCCTGGCTCTGCCAAGCGGCGATACATAAATATCTGTCACATCCATCTTTGCAATACGGTCAGAAAGAAGTTCTGCTTCTTTCCATCCCTGTTCTGTCAAAGAGTCATGATCATAATCAGGTTCTCCATGTCTGATAATTACAATTCTCATTTCTGCCTCACAATATCTGGAAGATAAAGAACTTCAGGTAAGAACTTTCTTCCATTGTCCATAAAATCGGATGGTCTGCATTCTGCTGTGTCACTGACACCTGCTTGAGCACGACTCCAGTCTCCTGGGCAGCTTCCCGCAGCATCTTTTCAAACAGTGATGTCTCCATATATCTGGAACAGGAACATGTAACTAAATAGCCGCCATGCCGCAGCACATTCATTGCCTGCTGGTTGATGCGCTTGTATCCGTTGTATGCCTTCATGACTGTCTTTCTGGACTTGGTAAAAGCAGGCGGATCAAGGATGATCAGATCAAACTCATTCTGCTTTAAGGTATCCAGATAGTCAAAGACATCTGCCTGTACAAATTTGACGTTTGTCAGATTGTTCAGCTTTGCATTGGCACGTGCTTCTTCCAGCGCAGATGCGCTGACATCGACACCAACTGCCTCTTTTGCTCCGCCGAATGCCGCATTGAGGGCAAAGCCGCCGGTATGAGTAAAGCAGTCACAGATTCTTTTCCCTTCTGCCAGATTTCTGACTAAGACACGGTTGGACTTTTGATCAAGGAAATATCCTGTCTTTTGTCCATTTTCAATATCGACATTCAGTGCCAGCCCATTTTCATGGATGACTGTGACCGTCGGCTTGATGATGCTGCCATAGAATCCCTTCTGCAGCTCTAAACCTTCCTTCACACGCGATTTGACATCATTGCGCTCATAGATTGCAGTGACATCCTGACCATCCTCCTGCAGCACCTTCAGCAGAGCATCATACAGTTCATATTTTCTCTGTTCCAAGCCATAGCATGTGATCTGAGTGACAATAATATCGTTGTAGCGGTCAGCAGTAAATCCCGGCAGCCCGTCTGCCTCACCAAAAATAATCCGGCAGTTGTCGAGATTCTTCGGTTCTACTGTTTTGCGGAATGCCCATGCCTGCTGAATCTGCTTTCTGAAGAATGTCTGATCAATCTCTTCGTGATCCTTAGAGAAGATGCGGACAGTGATATGGCTCAGTTTTGATAAGAGCCCCGTTCCCAGATACTCTCCTTCTTCTGTTTCAACATCCACCTGGCAGCCGTTGTCATATGCACTGATATCATTTACCAGATTATTGACATACATCCACATCTGACCGTTCTTTAAGAACTGTGCTCCCTGTTCGGTGATCTTTACAATTGGATTTGACATAATACCTTCTTTCAAACATGTACTATTATTTCAGAAAACAGGCCAAAGGAAAAGAGCTCATTGAGCTCTTTGTCTTAGTCCATATCTTTTAAGAAAGCAATATATGCACGGTATGCCTCATAAACATCCGCCTTGGAAACAACTTCGTATGGAGCATGCATATTCTGTACTGCAATGCCTGCATCTATGACATCCATGTTCTTATTGGCAAGGATGTAGGCAATAGTTCCGCCGCCGCCGACATCAACTGCACCTAATTCACACGTCTGGAACATGCAGCTGTTGTCATCCATGACTTTTCTGACCTTGGCCACATACTCTGCATTGGCATCATTGGAACCGCCCTTGCCGTGGGATCCCGTAAACTTGTTGAAGCAGATGCCCCTGCCGAAGTAAGCTGTATTCTTTGCTTCCGTAACTTCTGGATAGTTTGGATCATAGGCAACGGATACATCAGAGCTCAGCATTCTGCTGTTCTCCATCATATCGTTTAAATCCACCAAAGATGCATCTCCCTGCATTGCCAGCAGCTTCGCTGCTACATGTGAGAAGTAGTCGCTCTGCATGCCGGTATTGCCGACAGAACCAATTTCTTCCTTATCAACGAGAATGCAGCAGGAAGTCCTTGCCGGGATCTGCTTCATATCTGTGATTGCTCTTAAGGATGTATACGCACATACTTTGTCATCATGGCCATAACCGATGATCATCGAACGGTCCAGACCGTAGTCTCTTGCTCTGCCGGCTGGGACAACTTCGATCTCAGCAGAGATAAAGTCATCTTCTTCAATATCATACTTTTCCTTCAGCAGATTCAGAATGTTCTTCTTGACTGGATCCTTTTCTTCCTTGGCAGCCGGGATAGAACCTGCAAGCAGGTTCAGCTTCTCGCCTTCCACAACCGTGGAACCAGGCTTTTTCATCTGTTCACCTGCCAAGTGGATCAGCAGATCAGAAACACCAACAACCGGATCATCATCCTTCTCACCAATGCTGATATCAACAACAGTACCATCCTTCTTGACAACGACACCGACGAGCGCCATTGGATGTGCGACCCATTGATACTTCTTGATGCCGCCATAGTAGTGTGTATCTAACAGAACTAAGCCGTCCTGTTCGTAAAGCGGATGCTGCTTGAGGTCCATACGCGGAGAGTCAATATGCGCTCCCAGCAGATTCATGCCTTCCTTGATTGGCTGCCTGCCGATGACAAAAGCCAGGAAGTTCTTGCCGCGGTTAGTCGAATAGACCTTATCGCCGGCCTTCAGCTTCTTTACCTTAGAAAGTTCCTTGAAGCCGTTTGCTTCTGCAAAGGCAACTGCATTCGCTGTGAATGTACGCTCTGTCTTGGAAGCACTCAGGAAGTCTTTGTATTCATCATTGAATGTCATCAAAGCCTTCATGCCTTTTTTATCCATTTTTTCCCAAACTGTTTTTGACATTTTTATCCTTCTTTCTCACTGACGCTGTATGCCCGGAATGGTTCGACATATTTCTGAGGCCCGCTGACTTCTATCAGCATTCCCTCTTCCTTCTGCTCAACAATATGGATCTTGACGAACTTCCGATACGCATCAAACATTGCCATTTTATCATAAGGCAGCATACATGTGACAGCTTTCTGCTCCGGATACAGCATTTCAATCAAAGTTTTTGAAAGTTCTTCCAGTCCTTCCCCTGTCAGGCAGGAAATGCCGATACCGGCATACTTTTTCTCACTGACCAGGTCGATCTTATTGAATACCCGCAGCATCGGGATATGATCTGCCCCAATCTCGCGCAGTGTATCCATCGTGATCTCCTGCTTCTTTTCCCAGTCTGGATCAGAAACATCGATCACATGGATCAGCAGATCTGCATCTCTTGCGGCATCCAGCGTTGACTTGAATGCTTCGACAAGCGTATGCGGCAGATCTGATACAAAACCGACAGTATCATACAGGAGATATTCCTGGTTCCCTTCTCTGCATTTCCTGACGGAAGTATCCAGAGTCGCAAAAAGCATATCTTCTTCATAGACTTCACTTCCTGGTTCACCGCTTCTTCTCAGCATCGCATTCATCAATGAACTCTTGCCAGCATTGGTATATCCGACCAGGGCAGCTCTTTTTAAAAGCGTCTTTGATCTTCTGCGTTCATCCTGACCGCGCCTGTTCTCAATCAGCGCCAGTTCTTCTTTTAAAGCTGTGATCTTTGCCTGATATTTGCGGGCAATGACTTCTGAGCGCATTTCGCCGCCGCCTCTGTTGGTGACCGCACCGCCTCTTTCGTGACCGCCTTCATCATGATCACTCAATACCCGCGGCACATCATACTGGAGCCTTGCCATCTCTGTCTGCAGCTTCGCCTGACGGCTCTTGGCACGCAAGGAAAAGATATGCAGGATCAAAGCTGTGCGGTCAATGACTTCGATATCACCGCACGCTTCCGAGATCCGGTTGGCAGTCTGGATGCGCAGGGAATTGTAGAAGACTACTTCTTCCGCATTTGTCTGTTTGACAAGTGCTGCCAGTTCTTCAATCTTTCCTGAACGGAATGCTGTCTTCAAATCAACAGAATTTGAATTCTGTACTATTTCACCGACGACCTGCAGGCCGCAGGCATCACATAAGGCACGGCATTCATCCATCGCCGCCTTGAATTCAGCTTCACTCTGGCTCTTTAAACGAATTCCGGCCAATATCACATCACTCATATTGATTCCTCAGTTTCTCTGGTTCCTTCTCATCCTTCACAAGCTGTTTCAGATAGTAGCTGACACCCAGCCATTGACTATGTTTATAGCCAAGCGATGGGAACTCCGCCATCTTCGTAAAGCCGAACTTTTCGTGAAAGGCAAGACTTGTTCTGTTTGTTTCGGTAATGATGGAAATGACATTGCGGTAGCCGTTGATCTCGGCCAAATGCAGGATCTCCTTCATCAGGATGGAACCATATCCCTTTCCTTTTTCTTCTGGATTGAGATAAATGGAAAGATCTGCTGTCCAGTCATAGGCAGCTCTTCCATTGAAATGGTCCAGGTATGCATATCCGCACAGCTTTCCATCCTCTTCCAAAACGATATAAGGATACTCCCGCGTAATCCGATGGACTCTTTCCGCAAATTCTTCCTTTGTGAGCGGTTCTGTTTCAAAGGTCTCCGTGCCGTTGAGGATGTACCAGTTGTACCATGCCAGCAGGATGGGAATATCTTTCTCTTCTACCTTCCTGAGATTGATCATCTCTCAAACACCGTCTCTCCGTTCATGACCGTCATCATGACTTTTGTACGGTCAATCTCCTTTGGATCACACGCAGTAATATCCTGATCCAGCACAGCAAAGTCTGCGTAGTATCCTTCCGCAATCTTTCCAATGACATTGCTCATGAACAGCTGCTCTGCTCCGTTCAATGTATAGGACTGCAGTGCCTGTTCCACGCTCATTGTTTCATTGATGCCTTGCACACCGTTGACAGCCAGGGAAATTCCATGGACTGCCTTAGGCATGCATACAGGTGCATCGCTGCCGTTGGAAGTCAGTGTTCCTTCCAGCAGAGTTGTAAATGGATAGCATGTCTCTGCTCTTTCACTGCCGACTCTTTCTCTCAGGATGCGGCCGTCATCTTCTTCAAACAGTGACTGTACATAGCAGCTCAGATGCATCTTCTTGATTTCATCAATCTGATCCGGGCGCAGGATCTGGCAATGCACCAGTCCTGAATGGAGCGGATTGCCTTCCAGGACAAACTGCCTGAATACTTTCAGGACCGTATCCACTGCTCTGTCACCAATCGCATGGACAATGACGCCCATATTGTAATTGGATGCCAGTTCAGTAAAAAGGCTGATATCGTCTTCATGCATGGTCATGATGCCTTGATTGCCAGGATGATCTGCATACCCCTTTGTCACAGCGGCCGTTTCTGATCCCAGTGTACCGTCCGCAATCAGCTTCAGCGGGCCAATCCGGAAGAAGTCGTTGCCGACATCCATCGTATAGCCTTCATCTAAGAATTCAGCGTATGTCTTCAGATCAGAAAACTCGCACTGCTCATTGACTCTGACAGTCAGTGCTTCCTGAAAGGACATCTGTTCAAAGACGTTTAATACTGGCTTGTAGTCACGGACAACTGCCACAAAATCATCGGAGCCGACCGTTGTAACGCCATAGGAATTTGCCAGCTTCGCACCTGTTTCAATATACTGACGGATCCGCTTTTCATCTGGGACAGGCAGAATATCCTGAATCAGCGTCATCGCATTTTCTTCCAGGATTCCTTCTGCATAATGAATGGTGCCGCCCTCAATTTCACTGTCTTCTTCAATCCCTGCTTCCTGAAGTGCCTTGGTGTTGACTGCCATGACATGTCCATCAACACGGGTAAAGGCTGCCGGCAGATCTGGACAGATCTCATCCAGGTATGTTCGGTCCGGCCGTTCCATCAGCATTTCATCCCAGCCTCTGCCGATGATCCATTCCGCCTCTGGATCCTGATGCAGGTATCCTTCAATCTTATGCTTGATCTCATTACGGTCCTTGACCCCAATCAGCTGGATCTGACAGAGATAATATCCTAGTTCTGCCAGATGCATATGACTGTCCACAAATCCAGGCACCACAAACATGCCGTTGAGGTCGATCAGTTCATCTGCTCCGGTCAGCTTGGTGATTTCTTCATTCGCCCCTAATTGTATAAATCTGCCTTCATCAACCAAAAAGGCTGTTGCTTCACTGTTCCAAATTCTGCTGTTGATAAATCCTCTGCGCATACGTACCTCCGAATATCCTGTTACAGTATATCATTTATTAATTTACATAAAAAACACCCTGCAGATAATTCTGCAGGATGCTGTATTGAATCAGATGCCTTGGTTGGATTGAGCTGTGGACTGGCTTCCTGGCTGGGATTGGTTTCCCTGACCGCCTTTCATGCCGCCCATGCCTCCTCCCATACCGCCGCCCATGCCGCCACTGCTTGAAGTATTGACATAGGTCACGGCATCAGAGATGGCTGCTGTACCAATCGAGCTTCCATTCTCATAGATCGTATATGTGGAACCCTTCTTCAGATCTGAAGAAGTATAGCTCAGTACCTGATACGATTTTGAAGAAGCATATTCCGCTAAGGTATTTCCTGATTCGTCCTTGATTGTGATCGTACCGGAAGATGTACCAATATCGATTGTATATGCCTGTGAGCTTGTGGATGGTGTCTGTGCCATGCCGGAAGCTCCGCCAGCCAGCAGTGTACCGCCATTGACATTGAAGGTGCCGTTGTAATCCAGAGCACCGTCTGCACTGCTGGTTGGTCCATAGACGACAACATAGCCGCCGCTCATCGTACCGGACCCATTCATATCAAGTCCATCACCGCCGGCAGATACATTAACTGTACCGCCATTGATATTAAGCATCGAACCGTCATCCGTCATGGACTGGCTGGAATTTGGATTGGAGCCATTGACGCCGTCATCACTTGCGTTGACATTGATGGTACCGTCATTGATCGTGATTGTGCATCCTTCCAAGCCTTCATAGGATGCGGCAATATTTACGGTACCGCCGTCGATTTCCAGTACTGCATCCGCATGAATGCCGTCATCACCAGCCTGCAGTTCCAGGTCACCGGCATAGATATATGCATTCGCATCTGAATGCATGGCATCATCCTGCGAATTGATCTTCACTGTTCCGCCGTTGACGACAATCGTTCCGCTGACCGTAATGCCTTTGGAAGAGACCGTGTCTGTTGATGCGGATGCTGTTGCCGTGGTGCCGCGGCCAAAGCCGCCCATCATCTGATTGTTGTCATTGTGAACAGCAGCACTGTAGCCGTCTCCTGCCTGAATGTTGATGTCGCCGCCGTTGATCACAGCTTCTGTCACTGCCTGAATGCCGTCATCGCCAGCTGTCAGCTGAAATATACCGGAGTCAATGATCAGATTGCCTTTATTGGCATCTTTCTCATTGGATGCCTTCAGTGCATCACCGCCGGCATTGACTGTGACTGCAGAATTCAAAAGATAAAGATCATCTTTGCCGATGATGCCATCATCCTTCGATGTGACCGAGATATTCGTATTCAGTACATACAGATCGTCTTTTGACTTGACGCCGTCATTGTAGTTTGCACTTACCGTAAGTGAACCTGAACCATTGATGACAAGATCTGCTTTGGAGAAGATGCATGCAGTCGGTTCACTGTCAGAATTCAGTGTATATGTATCAGGGTCAGTGACTGCATTCTTCGTACCTTTGGCTGCCGTAATAATGACCTTCTCTGCCTTGGTCACTTCAATGGCACTGTTGTAGGAAGATGTAATCTCTGCACCGTTGAGAATGATGCGTACTGTTTCCTTGGAAGTTGTATTGACAACGATCCTTCCTGCGTATGAACCGGAAAAGACATACGTTCCGCTCTGGGAGATGGTGATGACGCTGCCGGTCTCAGAAATACCTGTACCGGTGAAAGATGCACTGCTGTCATTCAATGTCACTTTGACGGCAGCAGAATCATCCCATGTCTCAACCGTATCTTCTTCATCGAGAGAAACGGATGTCGTAACAGCAGAATGATCTGCCGCTGTAGTAACGGCAGAATCATCTGTTGAAGTCGTTGATTTTGTTGTGGTCGCTGCAGAAGCAGAGCATCCGGCAAGAAGAACTGCTGCCATTGCCATGGAACTGTATTTTAGTATGCTCTTCATTTCTGCACTCCTTATAAAGTAACTTCTAATGTCGCTGTCTTAGAACAGATGATTGCTAAGTTGCCGTTTCTGACTCTCAGCTGATCAAGCATGTTCTTTTCCTCACTGGTGTCCTTCATCACAATGTCATAAACGATCTGATACATTGTACCTAAATTGATCGTACGTACTGCGGTGATCTTGGCACTCTTTGTATACTGGGCAAAGACATCATCGAATACGGTTGTATAATCAAGATCTTCTGGAATCGTGATGCGCAGATTGCGATATGCAGAATCTGGCTCAAGCAGATTTGTCTTTGAGAAGCATAGCAGCACTAAGCTCAGAATCACCGCCATGGCAAGAGCAAACCATACATAGCCCATACCTGTACATAGGCCTAAGCCCATAGCAAGGAAGATAATGAGAATATCGCTTGCCTTGCCAGGCAGAGATCTGAATCTGACGAGTGAGAAGGAACCTGCAACTGCGACCCCGACACCGAGATTTCCATTGACCATCAGGATAACAATCTGGACGATTGCCGGCAGCATTGCCAAAGTGATCAGAAAGCTCTTGGTTGGATGTTCAGTCATCCTGTATACAAACGCAAGCAGAAGCCCGCATACAAGTGAAATACCAATACAAATCAAAAATGAAGATAAAGACAAGCCTGATGCTGCGTTTGTTAATATTGAACTGAACATACTGTTTTCTCCTTCTTTGCTGGTTCATAGACGTTCTGTGTACTTAACTGTGGTGCCATCGCTTTAAAATTCAGTCGGTAGATGTTTCCGTATTTGGAGAAGGATCTCTTATAGAGCTTCATCTCACTCAATACTTTGACAAGCCATAATGGATATCGGTCCATTGCCTTGACTTCCATAATGACTGTATCCTTGGTGAGCGGAGTTTCTGTACCATTCTCCTTCAGATTCACATCGTCAATGCGGTAGCGGATATTTGTATCAAAAGTGATTCTGACATCATCTTCCGCAATGCCCTTGTAACATTCTCTTTCATACAGGATGAGGACCTTCGGCTGCAGATTGTAGTACTTCATCATATAGTCAACTTCATCTGCAGTGTTGCTGTGTACATGATGCGGAATCCCGTATTCCATGTAATCTTCTGTTTCTTTGGCAGTCAGCTGGAATCTTCTCTTATAAACGATATCGCCGAGCTTTTTCTTTGTTTCGATAAACACAGGAGTGTCATCATCCGGCTGCACGTAGCATCTTGATCTCAGCTTCATACGATACTTAGTACTGTTGAGACTGTTGATGACCAGACGGCTGTCGATGGAATCGTAGTAGATGGAGTGGACTGTATACTTGTAGTAAATATCCTCTTCAATGTGTTCTGCGATTGCCTTCTTCAGAACATCAGCCTGTTCATATGTAAGGCTGTATTTATCCTCTACTCTTTCAAATGTATCTATCAGCAGCGGTTCTGTCATAGTATGTTCCTCCTGTTTACGCTTATGAGAATATATGAACTATCTGTAGCCCTTTTGAATAGAATGTGAATGTTATGTGAAATTGTTAAGTTTTTGTTAAACTATCCTATTAATAAAAAGAAAAGCCCCGCTTCATCACTGCAGCAGAGCCCAATTAAATGATTTTTGTCAGATCAAGATTTCTTTTCAACACAGATGCTCATACTTTCTTCAATGCCGTCATAGTACAGTGAAACCTCTATGCCATCACTGTTCTTTGCGTGATAACTTGAAGAATATTCCTCTTTTTCATCTGTAAACCCTTTTTCCTGGACTGCTTTGATATAGTCTTTATAATCCTGACTGCTGATTCCATAGGTATATACATAGAAATAATCATCTTTATCTGAACTGACTGCATCAGCTGTAAAATCTGGATCAGGCAGTGTCTTGGCAAGATCACTGTCACTCCATGCATGTAGATCCTGTGCACCTTGTGAAGAAGCACTGAATTTCTCACTCTTATAATCGTAATAGATACCATAGCCCTTTCCATCTGGGCCCATGATTGCAACTGTCATGATATCCGGTTCAAACAGATTGTATTGATCCATATTTTCTACCGTGTATCCAGTTCCATTGATAACAACCGGAGAAGTTGTGACTGTCTCCCCTGGATCAGCAATCTTTCTGTTGTAGGCAAAGATATAGAGCTTTTTATTATCTTCGATCAAGTATTCATTCTCAGCCTTCAGATTGTCAAACAAGGCATACTCCGCATCAGTAATTCCTTCTTTCTGCCGGTACTTCAGTTCTACATCCATGATGGTATAGCTGCTGTTATTTGTGTAATTGAAGGAAAGGAACCTTTCACCATCATTCACGGCATCTTCGACTTTCCAGTCAATATCTTCGATTTTGATTGCCTCTTCTGGTGCAAATGCAGTTGAATTTTTCGATGCAGCTGAAGTTCCGCTTTCAGCTGCGTTACTGCTGCATCCAGTACTCAGCAGGATTGCCCCTGCGATGCAGAGCTCCATTGTCTTGATACTCAATTTTTCAGTCATGTTCTGTCCTCTTTTCAATTGTTCTGATCAGGTTCTGTGCCTGCTGGATCAATCCAGCAATGTCCTTTTCTTCTTTTTTTAATGCAGTGATCTTTTCTTCAATCTGTTCCTTTCTTTCTTCTGTAGGAGCATGCATAACATCATTGACCTCCTTGACCTTGAACCCCAGACGCTGATACAGATGGATCTCGGCAATTTTCTGCTGCGTCTGTTCGTCATAGAGCAGATGTCCATACTTATTCCTGCCAGAGGGTGCTACCAGTCCTTCCTTTTCGTATCCCTGGACTGCACGGCGGGATACTCCTGATTTTTCGCATACTTCTCGAAGTGTGATAAAATGGTTCATTTCTTTCTCTCCTTTCAGCTTGAAACTGCACTTTGCGTGCAGTCAAAGGCTTTTTGAGAAGTTCTTTCTTCTCCGTCAGAGAAAGCTGTAATTTCTGCGAAATAAAAAAAGGGCAAAAAAAAAGACATGAAGTCAATTCATGTCCTTATGCCCAGATAATCTGTGTTTCGTAATACTGTTCTTCAAATCCTATCAAGTCAATGACAGATTGATGATTGACGGTCATGCCTGGCTGGACAACGATCCAGCGTGAAGAACCGTCTTTATGATAGACAATGCCTGCCACAGTGCCGGTAAATGTATCGACTGGTTCCTGCGGTCCAATGACCCAGGCATCCTGCATGCCTTCATTCACAGCAATCGGTGCTGAGACATAACCGAAGTTGACAGGATATGTCACATCAGCAATCGTAGGATGGAAGCTTCCATATGGATGGTCCACGGTGACCGTAACACTTTTTCCGAGCCATTCTCTGCCCAGCAGATATTCGACGGGAGTAAAATCCAGACCGCCGGCCGAGCTTGGTTCACCGACCGGTTCAAAATGATTTGCCTGGTAGAAGCCCATTGCATTGGATGCGGCATTTGCCTCAATCCTAGCGAGATGCATTTCATCCGCTTTTGCTTTTAAGAAATCAATCAATGCACTGCCATAGCCGTGATGCCTTTTTTCCCTGATGACACCGATCATGATGATGCGCAGATCTTCCGGCCGAAAGACCAGAGCCCCGATCAGACCGTCTTCAAACAGTCCAATGCTCGTGAACGCCTCCTGATGCGTATTCAGGAAATTCAGGATGTTTTCGGCACCGGATGCGGTCCAGGCACCTCCTTCATCTTCATGGATGATCTGACTGATCAATTCCTGCGGCAGCTGTGATAATGTTTCAATTTTCATTACAGTACAAGGTCCCTGTCATAGAGCGCAACTGCATCTCCAATGACTTTCTCCTTGAATTCCGGCGTGATGAAAGCCACTTCAACATCTACACCCTTGGACAGCGGCACAGCCACTTCTCGGATGGCATTCAATACGGATTCATCCTGCCTGTCTGCTTCAACTGCCAGAAAGAAGCTCATCGTCGACCCGACATACTTACCTTTGAGCCAGATACGGGAGATCTCCTTTGTCTGATCCGCTCTTTCATAGACGGCATTGACCATCTTTGTCGGATAGACATTTGGTTCGCCAAAAGTAATATTCATCGGTGCTGTCTGATTCTGCACTGGCTGCGGTGCCGGTGTTCTGCCAGCCGCAATACCGACTAACGGAAGCGGGATAACAATATTGTCGGTGCCTGGATTGATGACGATGCCAGCCGCCTTGTTTCCTTCCACATTTAATAATGTGTCATAGTCCTTGATCATCCTGACAACAAACTTCGGCTTGATGTCCGGACCCAGATTCATCTTCTGGCTCATCTCAATGTCAGTAAACGCTGGGAAAAGTGTCTTGCCGTCATTGGTATTGACCAAGTAGAACTTGATCTGCTGCGGATTGAAGTTCTGCGGCAGCTTTTCACTCGGGTTGACTTTGACGTCAAAGTCACATGGAGCTAACAGACTTGCCTTCTTCAATGCATCCAGGAGAGCCGCCTGCTTTTCAGGGGTGCCGCCTTCCTTCAGATCATTGATGACTTTCTCCAGTTCAGGATTATGAACGGGAGCGATATTGACTTTATTTTCTGTTGGTTTCATTTATATATCCTCTTATTCCTGCTCTAGTATATCTTTTTACACGAATTTTCTCAATCTTTACGGTCAGGAATGACATTCACATAACTTTCATTTTCTGTTCATCCGGTGTTCTGACTGCCTTTCTATACTTGAAATCGTAAAGGAGGCAGGAGCTATGCAGAACATCGCTTTGATCCCGGCGTACTGTCCAAGTGAAGGATTGATTGGATTAGTCCAGGAATTGAAAAGACTGAATATGGAAGTTGTGATTGTCAATGACGGCAGTGACAGTTCCTATGATCCCGTATTTGATGCCTGCAGTCAGGATGCACATATCCTGAAACAGGAAACGAATCAGGGCAAAGGTGCAGCAATGCGCAGAGGAATGTTATGGATCTACCAGAACCTGTCCTCTGACAGTGTCATTGTCACCGTAGATGCAGATGGGCAGCATGCCCCGGCAGACTGCCTGAGATGTGCAGAAGCTGCACAACATCATCCAGATGCCTTGATCCTAGGCGTCCGGAACTTCAATGGACCGGATGTTCCTGCCCGCTCTCACTGGGGCAACAAGATCACAGCTTCGGTCTTCCACCTATTCACCAGAGCATACGTCTCTGATACCCAGACAGGCCTGCGGGCATTTCATCATTCAATGATTCCAACGATGCTGAAAGTCACCGGTGACCGATATGAATATGAGATGAACCAGCTGCTGGCAATGGTCAGGGATCATATCCCATTCAGGGAAGTTGAGATTCGTACCATCTATGAAGACAACAATTCTTCTTCTCATTTCCATGTCTTTCGGGATTCTTTCTTGATTTATAAGCAGCTGATCCACTTCGCTGCTTCTTCACTCAGCAGCTTCGCTGTTGACTATCTGCTGTTCGCTGTCTTCTCATTATTCATGACAGGGACCGGCGGGACCTTGATTGCCAATGTCATCGCTCGTATGTTCTCGGCAACCTTCAATTATGAGATCAACCGCCGCGTCGTCTTCAAGGACGGACAGAGCAGAAAGACCTCCTTCTGGAGATATGCACTGCTGGCAGCAGCGGTATTGGCATTGAATACCTTGATCCTGTCGTTATTTGTATATGGTCTGCATATGAATCCGCTCGCAGCCAAGATCATCACTGAAGTACTGCTGTTCTTCTTCTCCTGGAGCATGCAGAAATCGTTTGTGTTTACCAGCCATGTGAAAGGAGCTGCAAACAACCTATGAAAAAGAAGTTCTTCCATATTGCCGACACAGTCATTATCCTGAGTGTCGCGTCATATATTCTCTTGGACACCTTTGTCATTCCACGCACCTATGCGGTCGTTGGAACGACGAATGCATCCAATACAACCAGCACCACTTCCTATTCTGACAGTTCATCGTCAACATCTTCATCATCGTCATCATCATCTTCCAATGCTGTTGTAACAGACAGCAGCTATACGGATGACAACATCTCCATCAACATCACTACCACAACATATGATGATACAGTTGTCTATGTCGCAGATGTGCAGGTATCCGATGTTTCTTACCTGCAGACAGCCTTTGCCAACAGTACCTACGGCAAGAATGTCACTGCCACCACATCAACAATTGCCAACAGTGTCGGTGCGATATTAGCTGTCAACGGTGACTTCTACGGTGCCAGAAATACAGGCTATGTCATCCGCAACGGCGTTCTCTACAGAGATACAGCAACGTCCTCCAGTCAGGAAGATCTTGTCATCAACAAGGACGGTTCCTTCTCCATCATCACTGAAGGTGAAACAAGTGCTGCTTCTCTATTGGACAGCGGTGCACAGCAGGTGCTCTCCTTTGGCCCAGCTCTGATTGAAAACGGTCAGATTGTCGTCTCTGAAAATGAAGAAGTTGGTCAGGCGATGTCTTCCAACCCAAGAACAGTTCTCTGTGAGATTTCCCCTCTGCATTATCTGTTAGTTGTTGCAGACGGCAGAACAAGTGCAAGTGCAGGTTTGTCTTTATACCAGATGGCTGCCTATCTGCAGACATTAGGCGTCACAACTGCCTATAACTTAGACGGCGGTGGATCCAGCACAATGGTCTTCAACGGGACCGTGATCAACAACCCTACAACAAACGGAAACAAGATTTCTGAAAGGAGCGTGAGTGACATTGTCTACATTGGTGCGTAAAAAAAGCAGTATGAAATGGAGCCTTTACTGGGCTGCAATCACTGCTTTCTGTATCATCTTTGCTTTCATCTATGAGATTTTCTCACACGGTGTCTACAGCAATGCAATGATCTTCATGTTTGCATATCCATTACTATTAGGTGCAGTTCCATGTCTCATCCTTGCAAAGATGGGACTGGAGATGCCTAACCGCTTCTACCAGGACGGGGTGCTGACAATGACATTGGCTTCCCTGTTATCAGGCATTCTTGAGATCTATGGAACTTCCTCTGACTATACCGGATGGTTCTTCTACGCAGGCATTGCCTTGACCGCCATAGGAACAGTCCTGATGTTCCTGAAGCCGAAGCAGTCTGGTAGCAATCATAGATAAAAAGCTATAAAATAGAACTGTTTCCAATTATTAACATGTTGTTCACATAGCCTTCACAGAGGTTGGATAACATGATGAATATATACGGAAGGAGCAATCATATCTATGAGTGAATTTAATCAAGAACCAAATGAGCATCAGGAGGAGACCCCGATTGATGTCTCATTTACGGAAAACAATAATCAAGCACCGCAGACCCCTTCTCCAGAACAAAAAAAGGAGAAGAAGCATCATCCAGCATTAACGATTGCCTTAGCAGCGATTGTCGGACTGGGCGGTGGACTTGGCGGCAGCTGGTTTGCCATTTCCCATTTAGGAACATCCAGCACGACAGTTACATATGCAACGGAAACAGGCGGCAGTAAGACAACATCTGTTGCAACTTCGACCAGCGGAACAGGCTTGACCGAAGCACAGGTTGCTGCCAAGGCAGCCCCAAGTGTTGTTGAGATCGTCACCGAAATCAAATCAACTTCCAGCAGTTATTTTGGCGGAAGCTATACTGCAGAAGCAGCCGGATCCGGTGTCATTATCTCTTCTGACGGATACATCATCACCAACAACCACGTCATTGAAGATGCAACCTCAATCAAAGTTACAACTTTCGACGGTACCGAATATACAGCAACTTTAGTCGGTACAGATTCCAAATCGGACATCGCTGTCATCAAGATCGAAGCATCCGACCTGACAGCTGCTACCATCGGTGATTCTTCCAAGATTGCAGTTGGTGATACAGCTGTTGTCATCGGCAATCCGCTTGGCACATTAGGCGGAACCGTCACTGACGGCATCATCTCTGCAACTTCAAGAGAACTTGTCCTGAATAACGAATCAATGGAACTGATCCAGACAAATGCAACCATCAACTCCGGCAACTCCGGCGGCGGCATGTTCGATGGAAACGGCAATCTGATTGGCATCGTCAATGCCAAGGATTCCGGCACAACATCTTCTGGAACAACGATTGAAGGCATCGGCTTCGCCATCCCGATCAACAAGGCAATGGATGTTGCCCAGCAGCTGATCACCAACGGCAAAGTCACTGACCGTGCTACCTTAGGCGTGTACCTGCAGGAAGTCTCACAGAGTACACAGCAGTATTCTGCAGGTCTTTATATCACATCTGTCATCTCCGGTTCCGGTGCTGAACAGGCTGGCTTAAAGGCATATGACAAGATTGTTTCCGCTGACGGCAAGGAGATCAGTTCCTATTCCGATCTCACTGCCATCCTCAATAAGAAGTCCATTGGCGATACATTGGAATTGACAATTGAAAGAAACAACAAGAGCATGGATGTCACAGTGACCCTGACTGGTTCCCTCGATACGACCCAGACTGGTGCTGTAACAGATACAAATCTAGGATAAATCAATACTGCAGCAGGACAGGATCCTGCTGCTTTTTTTCTTTTCTTTGCCCGCCATTCGTATGATAATGGTCTAATATTATATTGAGAAAAGAGTGGACTATGACTGAAAGAAAAGGCATTACCGGCAAATATCTGTTTGTCGTACTAGCAATGTGCGGATTCTCCTGTGGGGCATATGGCATTGTCATGAATGCAGCCGGTGTTTTCTTTACACCGATTGCACAGGAATTCAATGTTGGCAAAGGTGCTGTTTCTATGACTTTGACCATTGCATCAATTTCTATGGCTCTGAGCGGTCTGCTGGTGCCAAAGCTTCTGAAAGAGAAATCACTGAAGGTCCTGTTCATTGCGGCCACTGCTCTGATGGCTCTCTCTACTATTGCAATGGCAATGAGCCACAGTTTGTTCCTTCTGTATATTGAGAACGGGATTCGCGGTTTCGGTGCAGGCCTGATCTCCTACGTAACAATTTCCATCTTCGTCAATCACTGGTTCTATGCAAAGCACGGTCTGATCACCAGCATTACAATGGGCTTCTCCGGCATAAGCGGCGCAATCCTGTCTCCTTTATTCACTGCCTTGATCAGCTCGATTGGCTGGCGGTCAACATATCTTGTCAGTTCTGTCCTATTCATTGTCTTCATCCTGCCTGCTGTCCTGCTTCCATTTACAATCAAGCCGGAGAATTCCGGATTGAAGGCATACGGCATTGAGCTGCGCAAGGAATCTTCTGTACTGCAGGAACAGCAGCCACAGGGAAGTGCTGCTTCTTTCATTCTTGTATGTGCGGTTGCAGTTAGTTCAAATATCGTCATTGGTATTGTTCAGCATCTGCCTTCCTTTGCCTTATCAATCGGAAGCACAGCGGAAGCTGGAGCTTTCCTGCTCTCCCTGGCCTTGATTGGCAATATTGCCAGCAAGCTCATCGCCGGCACGTTAGCAGATTCCCTGGGAACCAGAAATTCCCTGCTGATTATATCCGGTCTCTTCCTGCTTGCGGTTGTCCTGCTTCTGATCTCCAAGAACCTGATCCTGCTTGATCTAGGTGCTCTGCTGCTGGGATGCGGATATGGCATTGGCGCCGTCGGCACAACATTGATGACAAAATCGTTATTCGGTGTCGAAGGATTCACACATGTTTATCCGACTGTTGCCTTTGTCAGCTCCATCTCCTACGCATTGGCAACGACCGGCATCGGCTACCTGTTTGACATGACCGGAAGCTATGCACTTTCCATTGAGATCTGTCTGGTATTGTGCATCCTTCTCATCGTCTGCATCCTGATTGCCTACCGCGGCAGAAAAGATTAAAATCAAAAAAGTTCCTGACATGCATTCATGTCAGGGACTTTTCTTATGCTTTCATTGATCTGCTTGCGACAAGATTTGCGCCGGTGCCGAGGAAATCAGCGACGATGACATCATTCACCTTGATTGGTGCCTTGACATCCAGCTGTCTGATCTCTTCCATGGCCTTCTCACAGAGATCCAATGGAATCTCTCTGTCCGTAATGACCGGCAGTACTCTCAATGCAGCCCCCTCCACCTTGACCGTAGAAGTCAGCACACGCATCGGACGGACGGTTTCCTGAGCAGCATAATTCCTGCCCTTGTCACAGGTATATCCTTTGATATCGACTACCTTGCCATTGTCCAGAGTGACGGTGATGCTGCATCCCTTTGGACAGTTGACACACACTAACTGTTTTGTCTCCATGATTACTTCTCCTTGACCTCAATGACCAGATCTTCCTGCAGTCCATCCAGCTGTTTTCCAGCCAGGATGACATTCTCCATCTCTGATGGGATCAGATGATCCTTGGCAATGGTGCGGATGACCTTTTCACCGGAACGAACAATGACATCAGAAGCCTTCAATGGCTTTCTGACGCGGAAGTAGAACTCAATGACCGGCGGCAGAGATGCGGTATGCAGAACGCCTGGTACAACATAGCCTACATTTTCACCGGCAACTGTCCTGACGGTTCCTTCCTTCATCTTTCCGTTCTTGATATATCTTGCGGCTCCTTCACCTGCCTTGCCGCCCTGATGAGCTGCATAGTCAGCTAAGTCATGAACATTCAAGCCATTGCCTGCGGCAAAGACACCTTCAATGCTGGTCATATAATTCTCATCGACAACTGGTCCTTTGGTATGCGGATCCATTTCAATGCCGCAGTCATCTCCTAAGTGGTTCTCCGGAATCAGTCCGACGCTCAATAACAGTGTATCAACATCGAAGCTCTTCTCTGTTCCTGCAATCGGCTTGCGGTCTGGGCCGACCTCTGCAATTTCAACTCTTTCCAGTCTGTCATGTCCATAGACATGTGTGACAGTATGAGAGAGATACAGAGGAATATTGAAGTCTTCCAGACACTGCTTCATGTTACGAGGCAGACCGTTGGAATACGGCATCAATTCAGCAACACCCAGGACCTTAGCACCTTCCAGGGTCATACGTCTTGCCATGATCAGACCGATATCGCCTGATCCTAAGATAAAGACTCTCTTACCGACAAGATACCCGTCGATGTTCAGATATCTCTGTGCCTGACCTGCTGTATAAATACCTGCTGGTCTTTCACCAGGGATCTCGACAGCTCCTCTGCTTCTTTCATAGCATCCAACTGCCAGGATGATGGCATCTGCAGAGATTGTTGTATATCCTTCCTTTGGATTGACATACTCGATTGTCTTATCCGGATTGAGCTTGGTGACCATGGTTCCGGTCTTGAATTCAACGCCAAGCTGCTCTGCCTGGTCTTCAAAGCGTTCTGCAAAGGCTGGACCTGACAGCTGTTCCTTAAACGTTGTCAGACCAAATCCATTATGGATGCACTGATTCAGGATTCCTCCTGCTTCCTCATCCTTCTCCAGGATCAGAACTTCCTGGATGCCATTCTGTTTCAGCGCGACGGCAGCACCTAAGCCTGCACATCCCGCACCAATTACAACTGCCTGATAGTGTTTCATATTATCTGTTCTCCTTCGTCAGGATCTTTGACTTTTCGGAATCCAGCACCACATCAAGCGGTGATTCCTTCAATTCTCTGGCAAGAATGGTCAATACTCTTGGCTCACAGAAGCCGCCCTGGCATCTTCCCATGCCTGGTCTGACTCTCTTCTTGACGCCCTTGACGCTTCTTGCACCGCAGACTGCATGGATACAGTCCACAATCTCGCCTTCACTGATCTGCTCACAGCGGCAGATGATCCTGCCATACTGCGGATTCTCCTTGATCTTCTGTGCTCTTTCTTCTGGCGTGAGCTCTGCCATTACCAGCGGTCTCTGTCTCGTCATGACCGCATCTGGATTTTCTTCAAAGGACAGCTTGTCCTTGAGCAGATCATGGATGACATATTCAGCAATGCCAGGTGCACTGGCAAGTCCCGGTGATTCAATCGAAGCAACATTGATAAAGTTCTTGGCATCTTTGGCTTCTTCGATGATGAAGTCACTGGAAGAAGAACTTGGACGCAGGCCGGCAAAATTGCGGATGGACCGGTTCAGCGGTGCATTCTTCATGATCTTGGAAATATTGTCACGGACATAATCCAGGCCCTGGAAAGTGGAACCAGTATCAGTCGTCGAAGCGACATAGTCGCTGTTAGGGCCAAGCAGTGTATTCCTATAGACTGTCGGTACAGCTAACACGCCCTTGCCTTTGGCAGACGGTACTGGGAAGATAATGTGGTCAACATAATGCACAGCATTGTCGATGACGAAGTATTCTCCCTTTCTCGGCTTCATTGTAAAGTTCGGTGCATCGCTGACCATTTTATAGATCTGATCGGCACAGACACCAGCCGCATTAATGACGACCTTCGTCTGAAAATCTTGTTTCTCCGTATGCACAATATAGGCATCCTCATTACGGTCAATTGATGTCACCGGGCTGTCCAGATATAGTTCTGTCCCGTTCTTGACGGCGACCTGCGCACATGCGATAGCTACTTCCCATGGATAGATGACAGCTGTCGTTGGGAAGCTCAGTACTTTAGTGACCTGGTCATTCAGGTTAGGCTCTGCTTTTCTGGCTTCGTCCCCTGTGAGCCATTCATACTTGATGCCTCTGCGCTGCGCCCTGTCTGCCAAGACATCCAGGTGCGCTTCTTCTTCCCCACCGCAGGCAGCAATATAAGCACCGACGACACGGTACTTGCAGCCAAGGTCCCGGCAGATCTGTTCATACATCTGCGCGCCTCTGACGTTCATCTTCGCTTTCATTGTATTGTCTTCTGGATCATATCCAGTATGAACGATTGCTGAATTGGCCATCGTGGCGCCGTCAGCGATATCATTCTCCTTATCCAGCAGAGCTACTTTCAAATTGTATTGGGACAGATCTCTTGCCAGCATCGTGCCGGTAATACCTGCGCCGATGATCACTACATCATACATGTACAACACCTCTTTCATATGTGTAAGCGCTACCACTGGTTTCTATTATATCTCAGTTTCATGGAAACCAATATGAATTTGCCAGTTTCCCACTTGACAATTTGCCCAATGTGTAGAAATTGTTTGTTTTCAGCCAAAATGCGTGCATTTGCGGCGCCTCCAGCAGCTAAAAAAGATGCCTCTGCGTATGTTCGGCAGAGACATCAATCATTGTGCAGTATTGCTCGTTGCAGCAGTGCTTTCAGCTGCACTGCTGTTGTTTGTCTGTGCAGCTTGGTTCTCCGCAGCAGCTGCCGTTTCTGATGGCGCAGGGGTCGGTATTGCCGTTGGTGTTGCTGTTGGCGTCGGAACAGCAGTTGCGGCAGACGTGCTTTGAACTGCTTCTGCAGTTGCAGCAGAAGAAGACGTTGGCTCTGCGGTCGGATTGAGCACATCTGAACTGAATTCTTTATTATTCAATGGATTGACCGAATACAATGTGGTCAGTGGGCCAATGATTGTCGGCAGATCTTCCAGAGGCTTTGGCCGGTCATCCTGCGTCTCGTATGCATGGGTGCGGATATAGCTGAACAATGCCTGCAGACCTGTCTGGGATAGATGGAGTCCATCCCCTGCCATATATCCAGTTTTGGCATATCCAGTGGTTTCATCAATCAGTGCTTCGTAGGAATTCAGATACTTCCATCCGTTGGTTTCACACATCTGTTCAATTGCTGTGTTGTACAGTTCAATCTGCGAGATCTTTACCTTTGGATACTGATTGACAGCAGCGACCGGAGGAATGCTGTTGACGATGATATCCACTGACGGATAGCTTTCCTGGATTTCTTTGAGCTGCTTGGTATATTCCGTGATAAAGGCAGAAGGATTAGTCGTCACCCCATCGAGATTGTTGGTACCGAAAGTGATGATAATCCTCTCCGGCTGCAGGATTGGAACTGACTGCGTCATAGTATACGTACCGGTGGACATCTGCTCGCATGCCAGTGTATCTATTGCATTGATACCCATGCCGACAACGGCAATGGTATTCTGTGCTGTTGTATATGGCTGTCCATCTGTATCATTATAGGACATAAAGCGTACCGTATTGGAATCGCCCAGGAACAAGGTGCTGTCCAGATAACTCCTGCCTGCATCTGCAGTCAATGCAAGTGTTGTTGCGGCTGCATTGGCAGTGGAAGCAGTTCCTATCGAGGAACTGCTGCTTGGAGAGGCCGAAGCTGTGCTCTCCTGCTGGCCAGATGGAAAAAGGAGCTCGAAGCCATAGAGAACACTCATAGTCATGCAGATAATAAAGATGATCAGAAGAAGAATGATGAGTACGCGCTGCCACTTCTTTTCAAATGTCTGCAGCCAAGGTTTTCGATTCGTGTCCCTTTTTTTCATATAGATTATTCTACACTAATCAAACCAAAAATAAAAAAGAGCCATCAATGATGACTCTTCTGCTTTGCCTGTACTGCCGAATAGCGCTTGACCGCTTCCAGGAAGTTCCCCTGCATCAAATACTCCAGCTTTGCGACCATGATCTTTGGATCTTCTTCCATGCCGTCATCGACCCATGTCGTGATAAGGCCGGCATATCCATATTTGTAGAAATCGGCAATGAACTTCTGATCTTCTACAGTGATGCTGTATCCTTTGGATACTTCTTCGACAACGCCGATCAGCAGTTCAAATGACAGCTTCAGCAGAAGCGGAATCAAATATTCTCTGACTCTGGAATGATAGGTCTTCAATACAAATGACTTGCTCTGCAGCATGATATTGCACATATCGATCATGCCTTCCTGCCAGGTATTGTATGTCTTGTTCTGACCGATGGCAGCTTCTGCCTTCGTCAGATACATCCATTCAATCAGATCATAAATATCACGGAAGTGGTAATAGAAAGTCTGACGGTTGACACTGCAGTCATTCGTCAAGTCAGTAATTGTAATTTTATCCAGTGGTTTGGTCTCTAAAATCTTTATTAAAGATTCCGCGAGGGCTGTTTTTGTATGATCAGACATTCGTACTCCTTTAAATATTACTTATGTAATCATTTTAAGCTATATTCCAGACAATTCAAATGCTTTGTCTAAATTTTGATGAGTAATATGCTACTGCCTTCTTCACACCGTCATGGTCAACATCATCACTGACAAAGGAAGCACATTTTTTCAGTTCCTCAACTGCATTCCCCATCGCTACTGAAATATGGGCATGTTCGAGCATCGCCACATCGTTGCCTCCGTCCCCAAAAGCCATCATTTCTTCCTGGGTGAAGCCAAACTGCTTGGCAAAGACATCCATGCCGCGTACCTTCGTTCCTCCCAATGGGGATATATCACAGAAGGTTGGATACCAGCGGGCACTGATGCAGTGCTTCATCTTTGCCATCAATTGTTTTTCTTCTTCATCATTGATGAAAGCCTGGACCTGATAGACGCTCTCTTCATCCATGTGTGAAACATCTCCTGCCGGCTGACCATCATTCTTTGTCATCCGGTGAAGTTCTTCCACTTGTTCGGTGCGTTGATTGTAGATTTTGCCGTCACGCAGTGTAATTCCGCAGGCAAACGGTCTTCTTTTCAGTTCCTGCAGAAGCACACTGATATCTTCCTTGGGAATTGTATTTTCATAGATCACTGTCCCGTCATTGGTATAGCAGTACTGTCCATTCAATGTGATATAGCCGTCAAAAGGAAAATCTTCCAGACAGGACAGTCCTTCTTTTCCTCTTCCGGTCGCAATGAAAAGATAGACACCCTGCGCTTTTAATGCACGCAGTGTTTCCAGCGTGCCTGCGGGGATCTGATGTGTCTGAAAACTGACTAAAGTACCGTCGATATCAAAGAAGACTGCTTTGATCATAAATTTATTCCTCTGGCTTTTTCTTTTCACAGGAACCCTTATCAATCGGGATGTCACCCAGATGATGATGGTTCGTATTGACACTGATATACTGCGCTTTGATCTTTGAGTACAGGATCTTCTGACTGGAGTAAAGTCCATTGTATCCAGACAGCATATAGCTGATGCCGCTGCCCAAGGCAAAGAACAGCATGCCTTCGGAACCGAACAGTTCAATGGACAGGAAGATGGATGAGATTGGGCAGTTGGTCGCTGCACCAAAGACAAAGATCAGTCCCAGTGCCGCCGCAAACCCTGCCGGGATGCCGAGCAGCGGTCCTGCCACACAGCCGAAGACAGCACCGACAAAGAAGGAAGGAACCACTTCGCCGCCTTTGAACCCGCATCCTAAAGTAACGGCTGTCAGCAGGATCTTTAAAAGGAATGCCTCCGGACGCGCACTGCCGTCCTGAACTGCCGCTGCGATGATATTCATGCCGGCGCCGTTGTAGTCTCTCGTGCCAAACAGCATGGTCAGCAGGACAACAATGACACCGCCGGCAAAGATCCTGATCCAAGGATTCTTGATATACTTTGTAAAATAACGTTCACTGATATGAAGTGCTTCCACAAACAGGACAGACACCAGTGCACACAATACCGCAAGCAGTGCGACCCTGGTCAGCATTGCAATATCCATTGCCGGTACATCTGTCATGAATCTTGTCGGTGCCACCCCAAGCCACAGGGAAACACCATAGGCGCACAGGGAAGCGACCAATGCAGGAATAAAAGCCACGTGATAGATGGTGCCTACAGACTCGACCATCAGCGCAAACATCGTCGCCGCTAAAGGTGTGCCGAACAGTGCCGAGAAGAATGCAGCCATGCCGCACTGTACAACTGTACGCCGGTCACGGTCATCCAGATGGAACAGTTTTCCTACCTGGTAGCCGATATCACCGCCCATCTGCAGAGCTGCCCCTTCACGTCCAGAAGAGCCACCGCATAAATGCGTTAAGATCGTACCAACAAAGATGGAAACGATCAGCCAGATGGAAAGAGGCTTCCCGCCGGAAACAGTATCGATGATATCGTTTGTATTCTGCCCTTCTGTCTTCGTGATCTTGTATACAGCAACAATCAAGAGGCCGGCAAATGGAAGCAGATATAAGAGCCACGGATTCACTTCTCTCAATTCACTGACATAGCCGACACCCTTATGAAAGGCAGTGCCGATGAAGCCGCATAGAACACCGATGATCAAGGCGATGATCAGCCACTTGAACAGTGCTTTCAGATATTCAGTATATTTCCACAATAATTTTTTCATAAACAATCCCTTATAAACGACATAATTATAAATAGTTGTCTCTTACAAAACAAATTTTTCTATACCGAACAAGAAAAAATCTCTTGTTTCCAAGAGATCAATCTGGATTCTTCAGGCTTGCACCGACAATCTTGTGCGGCTGATACAGTTCTTCAAGATAAGCGATATCTTCTTCATTCAGCTGTACATCGACTGCGCCTGCCGCATCATCCAGGTACTTTGTCTTTGTTGCCCCGATGATTGGTGAAACAGCTCCCTTTGCATACAGCCACGCAAGTGAGATCTGGGTCATGGTGACATTGTATTTTTCAGCGAGCTCATGGACTCTTTCAACGATTGGATAATCTTCCTCGATTGTCTTGTCGTATTTTCTTTCCGCAACAACATCCGTTCTGGAACGCAGAGAATCTGTCTTCCATTCCAGTCTGCTCAGTCTTCCGGCAGCCAGTGAGCTGTATGGCATCAATGAAACATTCATCTGCTTACATACAGGAATCAGTTCCCGCTCATCTTCTCTGTACAGAAGATTGTAGTGATTCTCCATTGCGCAGAACGGTGTCCAGTGATTGTCTCTTGCCGCAATCTGCATGTTATGGAATTGATAGCCGAACATTGCCGAAGCTCCAAGAGCACGCACTTTTCCTTCTTTGACCAGATGGTCCAGTGCTTCCATCGTCTCTTCAATCGGCGTTGCATAATCAAAACGGTGAATGATATAGAGGTCAAGATAATCTGTTCCTAAACGAGTCAGAGTTCCTTCAATCTCACGGTTGATGGCTTCCCTGGAAAGATGTCCTTCATTGAAGAACACCTTGGAGGCAATGATCACCTTATCGCGGGACACATGTTTTCTCAATGTTCTGCCCAAGTACTCTTCACTGGTACCGGCAGAATACTGATTGGCTGTATCAAAGAAGTTGATGCCCAGATCTAATGCATGGGCAATGACTTCTTCACTTTTTTCTTCATCCAGTGTCCAGTCATGCTGGGTGCCGGCCTTGCCGAAGGACATGCATCCAATGCACAGCTTTGATACTTCCAGATCACTGTTTCCTAATTTCTGATATTTCATATTCTTATCTGTACGCTTCCGTATTTCCTTCCTCATAATTTGCAATCAGGACTAATGCACTCAATGCGTATGGGAATCCGATATACGGCAGTGTCTGCACCACTGCAGCCGTGATCTCCTCCAATGTATTGCCAGCCTTCAAAGCACCGGCAATATGCGGCTTGAGCTGCTGGGAAGCACCGATGGATACCAATGCCAGCAGAGCCGTCAGTTCCTTTTCTGCATCATTCAGGACACCTCTGGTCGAGAATTCGCCAAAGGCAACCGAGGTCAGCAGATGCGGCACCAGTGTACCGAATTCACCAGGCAGTTTGGCAAAGACCGTCTTCACTTCATCACCATACCGCGGCAGCTGGATGGCAGCTCCTGCTTCTTCTCTGTCTTCGTAGGCAGCAGTACCTGCTCTTTCCAGAGGCAGTTTATAACCCTTTTCCTTGAATACTGCATTGGCTGCCGTCAAGGCATTCATCGTCTTAGGGAAACCTATATACGGTGCGCATTGATATATGGTCTCTCTGATCTCCAATGCAGTTGCCCCTAAGCGCAGCGCACTGGCAACATGTCCGCGCAGCTGATCCAGCATCTGGATACTTGTGCAGACTGTGATGGTGATCATCTGTCTTTTTTTATCATCAATCACTCCGGATGAAGAAATCTCATCAAACACTTCATTGCCAAGGATCTCCACCATCTCCGGATCTTCCGGATGGATTTTTGATGGATCGACATCAAAGATATCCATCATTTTCTTCTTTGCCTTTTCTGTTAATGCCATGATATATCTCCTGTCTAGAAACTCTTTAAATCATTATAATCTGATTCGCCGCATAAAAAAACTAGATACGGTCGCTCGCATCTAGTCTGCATACTGATGAAGCGTGCTGCGCACAGCACCTTCACCAGATAGTAATTGTCCAAAGATTTTCAATACTTCTTCACTCATGCCTGCTTCTTCCAGATCTACACCGAAGATCTGCTTGTTCTTTAATAATGGCAGCAGTGTCTTCTTGATCTGTTCTGCATCAACATTTCCTAAGCGGAATCCTTCCACATACGGCTTCAGGGAAACAAGCAGCGGATCTGGTGAAAGTTCAAATGCATTCCCCTGATCATCAACGCCCATCAGATAGCGTATCCATGCCGCAAAGACAAACGGGATTCCCGTCAACGACTTGACATCTAATGTATCAGAAGCCAGGTATGCCTTGATGGTCTCACCATAGCGGATGGACAGCTTCTGCGACGTATCTGTTGCGATACGCTGCGGCGTATCCGGCATGAATGGGTTCGGTACTCTGACATTGATGACAGTATCAATGAATTCCTTCGGGTTCAGGATCTTCGGATCCGTGACGACAGGAAGTCCTTCAACATAGCCGATCTTTTTGATCAGATGGACCAGGTCTTCATCCTTCATTTCTTCTGAGATCTTCGTATATCCCAGCAGGCATCCAAGCACCGCCAAGGCAGTATGGAGCGGATTGAGGCAGGTGCATACCTTCATGCGCTCTACCTTGTTGACTGTCTCGCGGTCTGTGAACATGAAGCCGGCATCTTCCAGATGCGGTCTGCCGTTCGGGAAGTCATCTTCAATGACCAGATATTCTGATTCTTCACTGTTGACGAATGGAGCGACATATGTCTTATATGATGTGATGATTGGATCAAGTCCTTCAATCTGATCCTTCTGCAGCATTGCCTCAACACCTGCATCAGGTCTAGGCGTGATCTTATCAATCATCGTCCAAGGATAAGATACTTTTCCCGACTGCAGAGCATATTCCGCAAAGCCCTTTTCGACAAATCCCTTTGCTGTCCAGGCATCAACATATGCCTTGACAGCACCATGCAGCTTCTCGCCATTGTGCGAACAGTTGTCCATGGATACAAGTGCCAGCGGATATGCACCTGCCAGATATCTTTCATACAGAAGTGCTGTCAGTCTGCCGATATAGGAAGCAGGCTGCTGCAGACCTTCATTGAGGTCCTTTTCCACAGCTGCTAAAGTCACACCTTTTCCATCGACCAGACTGTATCCTTTTTCAGTGATTGTAAAAGTCACCATCTGCAGTGAAGGAGCACGGAATATCTCCTTCATGCGGCCGAATTCCTTCTCACTGCTGGAATCCATCATACAGGATTCAGCAATCGAGCCGATTACGGTCTTTTCAATTGAGCCGCTGGACTTCAAGGTAACAAGAATGGAATAGTTGTCATGCGGACGATACATCTTCTGTACAATTTCAAAGTCAAAGCCGTCAGCGACAATGATGCCTGTCTTGGACTTTCCTTCATTCAGCATCTTCTGGGCAGCATTTGCCTGGAAGGCACGGAAGATATTGCCGGCACCTAAATGGAGCCAGACAGGATTCTTCGTTGTCTCCTTGATCATTGCATCACGGTCGTACTGCGGCAGTGCATATCCCTTTTCAAGCCATGCGCCTGTATTCTTTAATCCTTCAGCATCTAGTCTCATGATCATTTTCTCTTTTCTTCTTTATCAATTGCTTCCCAAAGACCGACAATATATGCAGCACCTAATGCTCTGTCATATAAGCCATAGCCCGGCATTGCAACTTCATCCCAGATCATTCTGCCGTGGTCCGGACGGATTGGTCCGTCAAAGCCGATATCATGCAGAGCACGGACGATCTCGAACATGTCGAAGGTCCCGTCTTCTGACAGATGCGCAGCTTCTTCAAAGTCCGACGGACTGTTGAACTTCAGATTTCTGACATGTGCAAAATGAATTCTTCCCTTCAGGGAACGGATCATGTCCGGCAGATCATTGCCGAGATTTGTTCCGTAGGAGCCAGAGCAGAACGTTACGCCGTTATGCGGATCATCAACTGCCTTCATCAGCTTCAGGATATTATCTTTATTGATAATGATCCTAGGCAGTCCAAAGACGGACCATGCAGGATCATCCGGATGGATGGCCATATTGATATTGTATTTATCGCAGACAGGCATGATTGCCTTTAAAAAATAGACAAGATTGTCAAACAGCTTCTCATTGTCAATGCCTTTATATGTCTCAAACAGTTCCTTGACATGAGCCATTCTTTCCGGCTCCCAGCCAGGCATCACAGTTCCGTTCATCTCACCATTGATGGATTCAAACATCTTGGAAGGATCCATGGCATCGATTGCTTTCTGCGTATAGGCAAGCACGGTGGAGCCGTCTGCTCTCTTTCTGGCCAGCTCGGTACGTGTCCAGTCAAAGACCGGCATAAAGTTGTAGCAGACCAGATGGATATCTTCCTTGCCAAGATTTTCCAGCGTCTGGATATATGTCTCAATATCTTTATCACGCTCCGGTGCACCTGTCTTGATGGCATCAGAGACATTGACGGATTCAATGCCGGCAATATGCAGATCTGCATCTTCTACTTCTTTCTTTAATGCATGGATCTCCTCCTGAGTCCAGAGTTCTCCCGGCATCTTGTCATAAAGCATTGTGATGACTCCTGTTACATAGCGGATCTGCTTGATCTGCTTTAATGTGACTGTATCATGTCCTGTACCATACCAGCGAAACGTCATTTC
>CAYLQV010000014.1:0-70352 GCA_964385925.1 uncultured Galactobacillus sp.
CGCATACAGGACAGGTCCATTTCCTTACTTTCAGGTCCTTTGTCTCTGGGTTCTTAATGAATAAATATTTCATATATGCCGCAGTACTCACATTATTGGAGCAAATCAGCAATTTCGGCTTCTTGTTTCTGTTTCCAATTTTATGAAAAAGATTAAAATAAATATAGTATATTATTGATTTGGACAGGGGGATTTCACCATGGCAGCAAACAATAAAATGTTGATCCTGGTTGTTGACGATAAAGAAATAAATCGTTTACTGCTGAAAGCGATGCTTTCGGATTCTTATAATGTATGCGAAGCATCCAATGGGAAAGAAGCTCTGGAACAACTGGAAAAATACGGTACCTCAATCAAGGCAATTCTGCTGGATCTGATTATGCCGGTCATGGATGGACATACGTTCCTAGAAGAAGTGAAGAAGACTCCGCATGCGGATGTGCCTGTCATTGTATTGACGGGTGCCAACGATCCGGAAGTTGAAGAGAGTGCTTTGAAGGATGGTGCGAGTGACTTCATCACGAAACCGTATCAGCCGACTGTCCTGAAGCGCCGTCTGCAGAATGCTATTGATCACAGTTCCCTGGCAACCCTGCATTTGATCAAGCATATGGCAGAACATGACGCTTTGACGGATCTGTACAACCGCAGTTTCTTCTTTGAAGAAACACATAAGATGCTGGCGACCAATCCAGACATGAAGTTCACTTTCATCCGTTTTGATATTGAACATTTCCGCAACCTGAATTCCTATTGGGGAGATGAAGGCGGCAACCAGTTCTTAAAATATCTTGCGGCAGGCTTCCGTCAGATTGAAGAGCAGTATTCACACATTACTTATGGACGCATCACAGCAGATGTCTTCTGTCTGTGTATTCCATCCGCTGAATATAATGAAGACAAGATCCTGAACAATATTCTGATTGAAATCAACAACTATGACAGCAAGACCTTTATCAAACCGGTCTTAGGTGTTTATGAGATTCAGGATAATCTGGCACCGGTCGAAAAGATCTATACCCGTGCATCTGCCGCCGCACAGAGGTGCAAACAGATCCATACACAGTACGTCTGTTACTTTGATGAGAAGATGAGTGTTGATGAAGCGGATGAGGAAGAAATCATCAGTGAGATGAAGGAAGCTCTGGAAACAGGACAGTTCATCGCCTACTATCAGCCGAAGTACAGTCTCAAGACAGACCGCATGTACGGCGCTGAGGCGCTTGTACGCTGGAATCATCCAGAAAAGGGGCTGATTCCACCAGGCAAGTTCATTCCAATCTTTGAAAAGAATGGCTTCATCAAAGACCTTGATCAGTATATGTGGAATACGGTTGCCCATCAGATCAGAATTTGGATTGATCTGGGATACGAACCTACCCCAATCTCAGTCAATATTTCCCGTGTCAGCATCAACAATCCTGATATCGTTGAAATCATGGCAGATATTGTGAAGAAGAACAATATTCCTGCTTCGCTCCTGAATCTGGAAATTACGGAAAGTGCCTATATGGATAATCCGGAAATCATGACGGATATCGTTAATAACTTTAAGAAAAACGGCTTTACGGTCATGATGGATGATTTTGGAAGCGGATACTCTTCATTGAATACACTGAAGAATATTCCTGTCGATGTCCTGAAAATCGATATGAAGTTCATTGAAGGTGAAGACAGAGAAGGCAAAGGACGCATCATCCTGTCCTCTGTCATCCGCATGGCAGGCTGGCTCGGCATGCCGGTCATTGTCGAAGGCGTTGAAGAAGAATATCAGTCCAACTTCCTTCGCTCAATGGGATGCGGATATATTCAAGGCTACTATTATGCAAAGCCAATGCCTGTTTCTGAATACGAGAAGATTATCAGAAATCAGGTGAAGGGCATTCCGGAACCATTTGAAGAAGTCAAGGTGAAGGAAGATGCTGCGGTTCTCTGGACGCAGGACGCCAAGATTCAGGCAATCTTCGATCAAGTTCATTTCCCATCCGGAGTATGTACAGAGGACCATGGCAAGATCTATCCGCTGCTGGTCAACAATGCCTATATTGATAAGTACGGCTATGGCACCAGCATCATTGATCCGGAAGAGAAGAACAGTCTGATCAAGGAAGAAAAGCAGATGCAGCTGCTGTACCGGCTGCTGGAAAAATCCTTTGAAGAAAAAACAGAAGCAATTGAATCCCGTGAAGAGAAGGATGAGAAGGGCAATCTGATCAGGACCAGCGGACTGGTCGACTATATGTTCTCCATTAATAATCAGCGGGTGTATTTCTTCGCTGTCATAGAACAGAAACAATAGCATACAGGCTGTCAGAAATGGCAGCCTTTTCTTTTTGCCGTCTAAAACAGATATACCGTACCTATCAGGAATATGCAGATCAGAACCATGTCATGAGTATGAACCTGCTCTGTCATCTGACCGCGTTCTGTATACGCATTTTGAAAACTGAGAAGAATACATCGGACTAATTGCATGCTATATTCAAAATAAACTATTTCAGCAGTGAAAAGTGTCTATAATAATTGCGAAGGAGGCAATCATGCCAGTAACAATTGATAAAGATACGTGTATTGGATGCGGCGCCTGCGTTGGTGCCTGCCCAGTGAGCGCACTGTCACTCGATGAAAACGGGAAGTCACAATGTGACGAAGAAAAATGTATTTCCTGCTTCACTTGTGTCGGCGTCTGCCCAGTTACAGCAATTTCCGAGAAGTAAGGATCTCAAAAATACCTGTCCAGTTCTTGATTGAACTGACAGGTATTTTTTTGCACTGTTATCAATCAAATATTTTTCGGCTAAGTATTTACAAAGTATATTACATGCATTAAAATATTGGTATACCAATCATTTAAAACAAAGATAATTTCGGGGGATGAAATCATGGGACGCAGAAAGTTAAGTACAACAAAACAGCATCGTTCTGAATACAATGCTGATTATCAGAAGGCATATGTGAAGCGTTATGTCTTCAAGCTGAACACAAAGCATGATCGTGAATTGATTGCATGTTTAGAGAAAATGCAGAATCGTTCTTCCTGGTTCAAAAAGCAGCTGGAGGATAATCTTTAAATGGCACGGACAGGGAAGAAGACAAAAAGAAGATCAAGAAGTGTTCTTCTGACAGTTACGGTTGTTACTTTCCTTGTGTCGTTCGTTCTCTTCTGCAGCGCAGCTTTCTTCTGTAAGACATATCAGAACAATCTGACCGCAAAGATGCAGACACTGGAAGCGCAGGTGGAATCAATCCAGACGGCAAATGAAGAAACACAAAAAGAAGTTGATACACTGGCATCAAATAAGAGAGTGTCCGCAATGGCAGAATCCTCACTGACGTATCAAGGACAGAACATCCAGTCAGTTGATGAGAATAAATAATGAAAGGTCTGATATCGGCAATGGGTATCAGACCTGTATTTATGAAGGACTGTTCCAAATCTTGGTACAGTGTTTCAAAACCGCAGATATAAAGGATGTATGATAAATAATGCATCTCATAAGAATCAGAATTGCCTTTTCATTTAATAGAAAAGTAATATAATCATGCACGTGGAAAAGAGGAAATCATGGCAGAAAAACAGCAAAAAGGATTAATGACGAGCGGCAACATCTATGAACAGTTAATATTCTTTTCAATTCCTTTACTGCTGGGCAATTTCTTCCAGCTGATGTACAACACGATCGATTCTGTAGTGGTCGGCAACTTTGTCGGCAGTACTGCACTTGCGGCAGTCGGGGCAAGTACACCAATCATCAACTTCATGATTGCCTTCTTCATGGGACTGGCAACGGGTGCCGGGGTGGTTGTATCAAGATACTATGGGGCAAGAAAACCGGAAGATGTTCATAAGTCAGTGCATACATTCCTGGCATTCTCAATTCTCTTCGGTATCGCACTGTCGATTGCAGGTGTTCTATTAGCACCATATTTCTTAAGATGGATGTCGACACCAGATGATACTTTTGTGGAAGCTGTTTCCTATCTTGTTATCTATTTTGCAGGCAATGTATTTGTGACGGTCTATAACGCCGGTACAGGTATTCTGCAGGCCGTTGGAGATGCTAAAACACCTTTATATATATTGATATTTACTTCCATCATGAATGTATTTTTGGATCTGTTCTTTGTCATTACGCTGCAGATGGGCGTGGCAGGTGCAGCCTGGGCAACAATTATCTCCGAAGCAGTATCGATGTGCCTGGTCATCTATGTCCTGATGAAGACAAATAAGGAATATAAAGTACATTTGAATCAATTGAAAATTGAAGGCAGATACCTGAAGGAGATTGTCAAGATTGGTGTTCCAGCCGGATTGCAGGGCATGGTCGTTTCTGTCTCCAATGTCATTGTGATGTCATATATCAATGGATTTGGCTCAGCCTCTGTGGCTGGCTTCTCCAGTGCCAATAAATTCGACAACTTCTTAGGTCTGCCAGTCAATAGTTTTGCCTTAGCAATTACGACTTTTGTCGGACAGAACTTGGGCGCAAAAAAATATGATCGTGTCAAAAAGGGCGTGCATGCGACTTTGATCCTGTCGATTGTGACCGTCATTCTGCTGGGCGGTGTTGTGTTCGCCTTTGCGGATCAATGTATTTCTTTCTTCTCACAGGATTCTGAGGTCATTCAGGCAGGGGCTACATGCATTAAGGTCATGTGCCCATTCTACTTTGCCTTATGTCTTCATCAGGTCTACAGCGGAGCACTGCGAGCTTCGGGAAGAAGCTCAGTGCCAATGGTCACATCGATCATGGCCTTCGTTGTCATCAGACAGATCTTCTTAGCAATTGTACTTCAGCTCAATCACAACATTGCTGTAGTCGGCTGGGGATATAGTCTGACTTGGATCCTGGCTGCAAGCTTTACCGCATTCTATTATTTCACCAGTCATTGGCTGAAGGTGGAAGAATCGCGTGATGCATTATAAAAGAATCAATCGAGGATTGATTCTTTTTCATACTTCAAGTTTTGAAATGATGCCGCTAAAATCTGTGGTCATTTTTTCGTATTCTTTTGCCCGGCGGGTCTTGACTTCATACATCTTCTGGTCAGCTTCACTGATGATCTGATCTGTTGTTGTCTGAGCTGATGGATCGATGATGACATAGCCGATGGAGGCGGAAAGGTTGTAAGGATATACACCGGAATAGTTCTTCGCATCCAGTTTGTTTTTGAGCCGCTGGAAGATCTTCGGTGCATCTTCCTGCTTCTTGATATGGCCGATCATCAAAAATTCATCACCGCCGTATCTGCCTATGAAATCAGTCTTTCGGAAATTCTCCTGCAGTGTCTGAGCGACTCGGATCAAAGCTTCATCTCCCGTCACATGGCCATAGGTATCATTGATCTTCTTAAAGGAATCTATGTCAATCATGGAGACAATCAGCAGGTCATCATTCGGGCGGCGCCTGGACAGTTCCCAGTTCAGCTGTGCATCTGTTTGGCGGCGGTTGTACAGTCCCGTCAATGCATCACGGGAGCTCTTTTCATTCTGATTCTCTGCATAGATGACCATCATGGATACAGCAGAAGCAATCCAAACGATGGACATGCCATAGAAGATAATCTGCAGGATATTGCCAATCAGCATTGGAATCGGTGCATACAGCAGACCTAAATATTCTGATCTTCTGCGGATGGCATTTGGATTGTTGTATTCCTTCAGCAGGATCACGGTGCAGACCAGCAGATACATTGCATCGACGAGGAACGTGATATAGACCAATGGTCCACGGCTGTAGACATTGTCACTGGAGAAATGGAATACCCATCCGTTGAATGGTGAAGACACAACAATGGCATTGCAGATCAGGGATGGCAGCATGCTCAAGAATCTGCCCGTTTTCGTTAATTGATAGCGCGGGTAAACAAAACCGATGACATAGCAGAACCATTGATAGCCGAACCACGTATGCAGGACAAAGCACACAATGCAGAAAATATAAGTGATGTTGATAATCTCCGGTACGGCAATGCCGCGGAGAATATAAATGGAGTTGTCAAAAAGAAGGATGACGGTGTTTATGATGATCATGTTAATAAAATTCTGCTGGATATCATCTTTCGTTTTGAGATGGTTCTTATGGTCAATAATCAAGATTGTTACCAGCATGGCAATACCAATCAGACTGACTTCAGTGTATTGTGAGACAGCAATCATGATTTCCCCCCCCTTAGTGATAGAGCGCTGTCGAAAACCTGTATGGGCAATAGATAATCGCTCCTTTTCTATTGCCTGTTTTTCACTTACCCCCACTTCTTGTCTGTCAACTCTTGACAGATCTCTTTTTCGCGGGCTCGCTTCGCTCGCTTTTGTAAAAGTAGGAGGTGAGTGTTGATGCTTGCTTATTTATCTACTATTTACGACTATCGTGATTTCCTTGATTCTCAGAAATGCTTTCTTGATCCTGCTCAATTGAAACGTCTTTCTTCTAAAAAGTTCAAGACTGCCTTTCACAAGTTATGGAAGTTGGATGTCGGCCTGTCCCACGACTTGATCTTCTCTCTGTATTCTCTGTTCGGCCGGCCCGCTCTCCTACCGTTCTGACAGCTGGAAGGAGATCTATAAGAACAGGACCTCCACTGAAAGGAGCAATGACCGTACACTGAATGATTATCATCTTCATCAGATGTACATCCGTGATGGTGCCAAGCATGCATTCTTTGCCATCTTCGCTGGCATCAATATGCATCTGGATGCCTGGATAAAGAATATCGCCTGACGTTTTACCTTGCACATGATCAATTTTGAAAGAACGATTGCAAAGATGTTTTTAATGCGCCTTGCTCGCGTTTTTTATATCTCCGGCATTTATTGCCATTTGATACCTAATGACTTTTCGACTCTACTCTGATACTGTGAGAATTATAAATGATTTTCGTTCATAAAAAAAGAAGCAGGAGATGAATTGAATCACAGATATTACAATCAATGATTGTGTGCACGCAGCGTGCAGTGATACCATGAACACACTGAGAAGTTAGACGATGGAGGAAGAACAGCAAGTATGGAAAGAGAACAGAAGGGATTCACCTGGAAATTTTTCAAAACAGTCAAGGGAATCCTGTTGATCGTGATTGTAACGGCTTTGGCTGCAGGATGCATCTATTTTTATCTGAACAGTCAGAAGAAGGAACAGGTTGATACAGAATATCTGATCAATACACTGCAGAAATCCAGTGAACTGACATCCGCAACATTGAACTATAAAGGATTTTCTAGATTCACTGATACCGGATGGGTGCTTTGGAATAAATCAGATTTTTCCATCATGTATGAAGCGAAGGTAAGAGCCGGCATTGACCTTTCGCAGGTCAAGGTAAGTGCGGACAACAATGCAAAGACAATTAATGTTGTGGTGCCGAAAGCATCCATTCAGGATGTGAAGATCGACGAAAGTACAATCAAGTATTATAACGTAGATTTCTCACTCTTTAATTGGGATGCAAGGGATGATGCCAATCGGGTCATTGCACAGGCAGAGGAGGAAGCTTCCGCCGAGTTTGCTGATATGGGTGTATTGGAATTTGCAGACAGTTCAGCAAAGGAAGTTGTTACAGGGCTCCTGGCGAATGCTGTGCCGCAGGATTATACTTTGAATGTAACACAGGCAGAAGAGTAAAAAGTATCTCGGAAAATACTGGTAAAGCAGTATTTTTTTGATTTGTCTCTGTATGATGGACAGATTTGGCTGTATGTAATTCAAAATGTAAATCTTTACATTATGCAAATGATTTTTTTGTTTCAGTAAAGTGAAAATCTTTCAAATTTGGTTGACTTGTATTTTCAATTTGCCTAAACTTAGGACTATAAATTCTGAAAGGGGGATTTTTATGTCTGGTTTGAAAAAGACGCTGACTTCGGTGATGGCACTGGCAATGCTGGCAGGATGTTCATCAAGTACAGCCGCTACTACAACAACTTCAGGTTCAACAAGCAATAAAACAGTTACTGTTGCGATTGATGCCGACCTGAATACTATGGACTACCATATCGCTACTGATGGAAACTCCTTCATCATGCAGTCAATGTGCGTTTCCGGATTAACAGAATTGGATGCAAAGGGTGTTGCTCAGCCTGAATTGGCAGAGAGCTGGGATGTAAGTTCTGACGGTTTAAAGTATACCTTCCACTTAGCTGATGCAAAGTGGTCAAACGGCGATGCTGTTACAGCAGCCGACTTCGTATACGGCTGGCAGCGTCTGGATGATCCTAAGACAGCATCTGAATATGCATTCATCCTTGACACAATCCACGTCAAGAATGCAGCAGATGTCAACGCTGGCACAATGGACAAGTCACAGCTCGGTGTTAAGGCTGTTGATGATAAGACATTTGAAGTTGATCTGACTCTGCCTTGCGACTTCCTGCTTGGCTTAATGGCATTCCCATCATTCTTCCCATTGAACCAGAAGTTCTATGAGAAGGAAGGCGATCAGTTTGCACTGAGTGCAAATGACATGCTGTACTGCGGACCATATACGATGACTGAATTCAGTTCTGGTTCTCAGTATACATTCACAAAGAACGCTGATTACTTCAAGGCCAGCAAGACATCTTCTGAAGCTCAGACAGTTGTCTTCAAGTATCTGCAGGATACACAGTCAGCGATGCTTGACTATCAGTCCGGCAACCTGGATGTTGTAAAGCTTCAGGGTGAACAGGTCGATCAGTACAAGGATTCTGAAGGCTTCACAAATAAGATGACCGGCTACCTCTGGTATCTGTCTCTTGATTTCGATACAACGAACTATCCAACAAACTCTGATTTCTCCAACCTCAATCTGAGAAAAGCAATGAGCTATGCAATTGATCGTGAAACAATCTGCAGCAGCGTCCTGAAAGATGGTTCCGTTGCAGCAGAAGGCATCATCCCGCAGCAGCTCGCTACTGGACCGGACAGCAAGGACTACCGTGAATCTACAGGCAAGCTTGTTTCCTATGATGCAGCTAAGGCAAAGGAATACTATGAAAAGGCTAAGGCAGAACTTGGTCATGATGTCACATTCGAACTGCTGTTCGAAGACAGTGAAGCTTCTAAGGCTGTTGCTGAATACATCCAGTCCAACCTGGAAGCAACCGGCATGAAGGTAACACTGGTATCCAAGCCTAAGAAGACTAGACTTGATCTGATGAAGAACCAGAACTATCAGGTTGCGTTAACAAGATGGGGACCAGACTATGCTGATCCAGAAACTTATATGGATCTGTTCCTGTCAGACAACACTGCAAATAACAGTGGACGTTACAAGAGCACTTCATATGATGAACTCGTCAACAAGGCTGATGCAGGAACAGATGCTACTGATTCTGCAAAGCGTTGGAAGGATTATCAGGATGCTGAAAAGATCTTGGTCGATACAGATCCAGCAGTTGTCCCTGTTTATCAGAATGGCGGCGCTATGATGATCAACAAGTCTGTAACAGGCATTGAATTCCACAGTGCCGGTGTTGATTCCTACCGTCATATCACCAAGGCTTAATTTCAAAAAAACAGTGAATATGTAAGAGCGGCACGCGCCGCTCTTACGTCGTTATTTCAAGTAGAAGGGGGCAACATGTCCAAATATATCCTGAAGAGAGTCTTGATCTCTATTGCCACCATGGTCGTCATCCTGTTTGTATTGTTCCTGATGATGAACCTGATGCCTGGCTCTCCGTTCAACGATGAAAAGCTGACTGAATCACAGAAAGCACTGCTGTATGCCAAATATGGATTGGATCAGCCGTTCTTGATCAGATTCGGCAATTACTTCGTCAATATGCTGAAGGGTGATCTAGGCGTATCCTATGTCATCAATAAGAATAAAGCAGTCTCAGATCTCGTGGCTGGGCCTTTATGGCTGTCAATCAAGATCGGCTTCTTTGCGATGGTCATAGGCACAATCTTAGGTCTGCTGCTTGGTATTGCTGCTGCATTGAAGCATAACACCTGGGTAGATACACTGTGTTCGGTCATTGCCATTATTGGTGTATCTGTTCCTTCCTATGTCTTTGCACTGCTGCTGGCTTACTATATCGGCTTCAAGCTGCAGTGGACGCCAATTCTCTATAACGCCAGCAATCCGATTGCATCTTCCATTCTTCCGGTCGTTGCCCTGTCAATGTTCCCAATTGCTAATATCTCTCGTTTCACACGTTCTGAAATGATTGATGTACTGAACTCTGACTATATTCTTCTGGTTCAGGCAAAAGGCGTACCGCAGGGACAGCTGATCCGCAAGCATGCACTGCGCAATACTCTGATTCCGATTGTCACCATTATGGGACCTCTGCTTGTCAACCTGCTGACGGGTTCCATGGTCGTTGAAAAAGTATTCGGTATCCCTGGCATCGGCATGCTGATGGTAAATGCAATTACAAACAATGACTATAACGTAGTCATTGCCTGTGCCTTCGTATATTCTGCAATGTACATTGTCATGATGCTCATACTGGATATCCTGTACGGTATCATTGACCCTCGTATTAGAGTAGCAAAGGAGGGAAACTGATATGTCAGAAAATATGGCTGATAAGCACATGCCTATCATAGAAAACGACTATGACAGTGAAGACTTTGTATTTGTTCAGCGCAATGAAGTACTAACAGATAAAGAATATGCAGATACATCCTACTTAAAGGATGTGTGGTCGCACTTCAAGAAGAATAAAGGTGCGGTCATCGGAATGATCATCATTGCAGTCATTATCCTGTTTGCAGTCATTGGACCAATGATCTCCGGTTATTCCTACAAGGAAATCAATATTCAGTATCAGGATCTGCCGCCGAAGATTCCGGGACTTGGATGGCTTGGCTTCAACGGTACGCAGAAAGGTGTAGACCTGTATGCGCAGAAGGGCTTTTCCAACATGGCATTCTGGTTTGGCACGGATACACAGGGCAGAGATCTGTTCACCCGTGTCTGGGAAGGTACACGTATCTCTTTGATCATTGCCTTGACGGCTGTTTTGATCGATGTATTCATTGGTATGTCCTATGGTCTGATTTCCGGCTATTTCGGAGGCAAGGTCGATATGGTCATGCAGCGTATTGCCGAGATCCTCAATGGCATTCCGACCTTGGTCGTCGTTACTCTGCTGGGATTGGTTCTTCCTTCCGGCATCATTTCAATCATCTTCGCATTGATGATCACCGGCTGGATCGGCATGTCCCGTATTGCCAGAGCTGAAGTGCTGAAGCTGAAGGAAAGTGAATACATCCTGGCATCCAGAACATTAGGCGCTAAGAACTTTGCTATCATCTTTAAGGAAATCATGCCGAATATCTTTGGACAGATCATTGTCATGTCCATGTTCTCCATCCCGAATGCAATCTTTACTGAAGCATTCCTTTCCTTCGTCGGCTTGGGTATCCAGCCGCCGATGGCATCTCTGGGTTCTTTGATCGCAGAAGGCTACAAATCATTTACGGTATATCCTTACATGATTGCCGCTCCGATCATTGTTCTTGCATTACTGATGCTCAGCTTCAACTTATTCGCTGATGGTATCCGTGATGCCTTTGATCCGAACCAGAAACAGAGATAAGGAGGACAGAAAACATGAGTACAATGAGAAATAAAGAAGACAGAGTCCTGTCCGTCCGTAACTTGAACATATCATTTGAAACAACTTCCGGAACAATCCATGCAATCAGAGGGGTTCGTATGGACTTGTTCAAGGGAGAGACGATTGCCATTGTCGGTGAGTCCGGCTCCGGCAAATCAGTCACAGTCAAGACAATCATGGGTATCCTTGCTACTAATGGAAAGATTGAAAGCGGAAGCATTGACTACACATACATAGATGACAACGGCAAGAAGCAGACAGTCGACATGACCAAGCTCTCCCAAAAGGAGATTCGCTACCGCTTCAACGGCAAGCATATCGCCATGGTCTTCCAGGATCCAATGACTTCATTAGATCCAACGATGACCGTCGGCAAGCAGATCATGGAGCCAATGGTCCTGCATGATCATCTATCTAAGGAAGAAGCAGAAAAGAAAACAATTGATCTGCTGAGTGAAGTCGGCATTGATGATCCGGTGAAGAGATTCAAGGAATATCCTCATCAGCTGTCAGGCGGCATGCGGCAGAGAGTCGTTATTGCCATCGCACTTGCATGTGATCCGGATATCCTGATCTGTGATGAGCCGACGACAGCACTGGATGTAACCATTCAGGCAAAAATTCTGGAACTGATCAAAAAGATCCAGTCAGAAAAGAATATTTCTGTCATCTATATCACGCATGACTTAGGTGTTGTTGCCAAGGTCGCTGATTATGTCGATGTCATGTATGCAGGGCGTATCGTGGAGAAGGGGCAGATTGATGAAGTCTTCTATGATCCACGTCATCCGTATACATGGGGACTGCTGGCATCCATGCCTGATACAGATACAGATTCCAAACGTCTGTTTGCAATTCCTGGTACACCGCCGAACTTGTTTGATGAAGTTGTCGGTGATGCATTCGCACCTAGAAATCCATATGCCTTAAAAATCGACTATGAAGCAGAACCGCCGATGTTCAATGTTGGCGGCCAGCACAGAGTCGCATCATGGCTGTGTGATCCAAGAGCGCCGAAGGTCGAACTGCCGGAACAGCTGGTAGACCGTTTGGCAAAGATGAAGAAGGAGGCCGCAAAGTATGACGCAAGCAAATTCTAATGTGCAGCCGCTTCTTCATGTAGAGAACTTAAAGCAGTACTTCAAGATCACCCGTACGTATACAACAAAGGCTGTTGACGGCATCAGCTTTGATATCTATCCGGGTGAAACATATGGATTGGTCGGCGAGTCTGGCTCCGGCAAATCGACAACAGGCAGAGCAATCATACGTCTGTATACACCGACTGACGGCAAGATCATCTTTGACGGTCATGATATCGGTTCCAAGAAGCTTGCAAAGGAAGATGAAGCATATCTGAGACAGAACATGCAGATGATCTTCCAGGATCCAATGGCATGTCTGAATCCTCGTAAGAAGGTCAAGGAAATCATAGCTCAGGGTCTTGAAATCCATCATATGTATAAAAACAAGGCTGATCTGGATGAAAAGGTCTATGCCATCCTTGACAAGGTCGGTCTTTCCAGGGAGCAGGCGACTCGTTATCCACAGCAGTTCTCTGGTGGTCAGAGACAGCGTATCGGCATTGCCAGAGCGCTGATCATGAACCCGAAGCTGGTCATCGCTGATGAAGCAATTTCGGCATTGGATGTCTCCATTCAGGCTCAGGTCGTCAACTTGATGAAGGATCTGCAGGATGAGATGGGTATTACGTATCTCTTTATTGCGCATGATCTGTCCATGGTCAAGTATATTTCCGACCGCATCGGTGTTCTGCATCTTGGATATATCGTAGAAACAGGAACGACAGATGAGATCTTCGCCAATCCGATTCATCCTTATACAAGATCGCTGCTTTCAGCAATTCCGCATCCAAATCCAATTGTAGAAAAGCGCAGAGTTGCGCTGACCTATGATAAGAACAAGGAAGGTGTTGATTATTCAAAGGGTGTGCTACATCAGTTGACTGATACACATTCAGTTCTTGCGACAGATGAAGAATTTGAAAAGTGGTCCAGAGAAAAGTTTGAGATTTAATCAGAAGGAAGCGTTTGCTTCCTTTTTGTGTCTTATAATAAACGTATTACGGGAGAGTACTATGAAACTTACAAGTCAGAAGATGCGCGAATTATCACCAGAATTAGATCCGCTGCGGCTGGGCTCCGGATGGAAGTATGAAGATCTCAGCAAACCGCAGATCTTTATTGAAAGTACTTTCGGAGACAGTCATCCAGGGTCTGCCGGCTTGGATTACCTGGTCGAAGCTGCCCGCAGAGGTGCTGCCGATGCTGGTGGACATGGGGCAAGATACTTTACGACAGATATGTGTGACGGCGAAAGCCAGGGAACTGACGGAATCAACTATTCTCTTGCCAGCCGTGAGATGATTGCGAATATGATCGAGATACAGGCCAATGCAACACCATTTGACGGAGGTGTTTATATCAGCAGCTGCGATAAAGGACTGCCTGGAAATATGATTGGAATGGCAAGAGTCAATATCCCATCTATTATGGTGACCGGCGGTACCATGAATGCAGGCCCAGATCTTCTGACTTTGGAGCAGCTGGGAATGTACAGCGCCAAGTATGAACGCGGTGAAATTGATAAAGATAAATTCCTGTGGGCAAAGAAGAATGCATGCCCAAGCTGTGGCGCCTGTTCCTTTATTGGAACTGCTTCTACGATGCAGATTGCAGCTGAAGCATTGGGATTGACACTGCCAGGTTCAGCTCTGCTGCCAGCAACATCCAAAGACCTTGCAGAATATGCCTGTCAGGCAGGAAGACGTTCTGTTGAATTAGCAGAGCAGGGAATCAAGCCGAAAGATATTGTGACGCTTGAAAGCTTCGAAAATGCAATCCTTGTCCATGCGGCAATTTCAGGGAGCACAAATGCACTGCTGCATCTTCCTGCCATTGCTCATGAATATGGTATCGAAATTTCCGGTGATACTTTTGACCGTCTGCACCGCGGTGCTCATTATCTTCTGGATGTCAGACCGTCAGGCAGATGGCCGGCAGAGTTCTTCTATTATGCCGGCGGTGTTCCAGCTGTTATGGAGGAACTGCGTTCGGTACTGCATCTTGATGCTATGACAGTAACAGGCAGAACTCTGGGAGAGAATCTAGATGAATTAAAGAAGAACGGTTTTTATGACAGGTGCCAGGCACTTCTTGAAGAGCGCTGCCGACAGCTGGGACTTCAGATCAAGAAGACCGATATCATTCATCCCTTTGATGCACCAATTTCCACCAATGGAAGCATCTGCATCCTGAAAGGCAATCTCGCGCCGGAAGGTGCCGTGATCAAACATACGGCATGTCCAAAGGAAATGTTCCAGGCTTTATTAAGAGCCAGGCCATTTGACAGTGAAGAGGAATGCCTGGATGCTGTCCTTCATCATAAGGTTCAGAAGGGCGATGCTGTCTTCATCCGCTATGAAGGTCCGAAAGGCAGCGGCATGCCGGAGATGTTCTATACCTCTGAGGCAATCAGTTCAGATCCTGAATTAGGCTGTACCATTGCCTTGATTACAGACGGCCGTTTCTCAGGCGCATCCACTGGACCAGTCATTGGACACTGCAGCCCGGAAGCTGCGGTTGGCGGCCCGATTGCTCTGGTCAAGGAAAATGATCTGATTGAATTGGACGTGTTTGGAAGGTCTTTGAATATTGTTGGCATCGACGGGGTCAGAAAGAAACCCGAAGAAATTGCTGAAATCCTGAAGAAGAGAAAAGATGAATGGAGACCGAAGACGGCAAAATACCAGAAGGGTGTTCTGCGCTTATTCAGTGAGCACTGTGTCAGTCCGATGAAGGGCGCCTATATGGATTACGGTTCCGAAAAATAAAACAGACTGATCCTTGCAAAACGGGGATCAGTCTGTTTTTTGATTGATGTTCATCTTTGATCTGCCGGAACTGTAGTAAATAAAGGAAGTATGGTCATAGCGGGAACGGGTCTGCGAGTATTCAAAGGGTGTTCCGTCCTTGAGACGCACCGTCTGTTCCACTTCAAGAACTGGATCATCATTAGCACACTGCAGATACTGCCTGTCATAGGCATCTGGTTTGTCTGCCCGGATCTTTCGTACTGAGGCACCAATCTGAAGATGCAGTGTTTTCTGGATATATCTGTATATGGATTTTTTCAGTGTCTTCTCATCAATGCCGGGAATGACCTTGATCGGCATGATTGTATATTCAAGCATCAGCGGCTGTCCATTTACATTCCGCAGACGAATAATGTCATAGACGGGATCATTGGCTGCGATGCTCAGCTTTTTCATTTCCTCTTCTTCAGGAAAACGGAGGGAGAAGGAGATGATGGCACTGTCAACATTGGCGCTCTTTCCCATCAATTCACTTAGGCCGACATATTGTTCGACGTTGATGTCACTGTTTTCTTCTGGCACATGTACTGCTGCGCCATATCCGCGACGCGTCGTGATAAAGCTTTCTTCCTTCAGCACATGAAAGGCACGGTTGATGGTGACTCTGCTGACATGATATTTCTCAGCCAGTTCCTGCTGGGAAGGCAGGAGGCCATCTTCCTTATATGTTCCTTTCAGGATCTGATTCCGCAGATCCTCAGCAATTGTCTTATATCCATTCATGTAAACATTATAGTTTACAAACTTTATAAAAGTAAACTAACTTTGTTTACATTATTTTCCTGCTGACTATAACTAAATTAGAACAAACAAGGAGGACTGACATGACATTCTATTGGGGAAATTCTGTTTCCAGCATGCAGACAGAGGGCGGCTGGAATGAAGGCGGCAAATCTTTATCTGTCTATGACATTGTGGAACCAGCAGAGAACCGCAGCGACTGGCACTTTGCCAATGACAATTACCATAACTACAAAGAAGACTTCCACCTGATGAAACAGCTGGGGATGAACATGTACCGCTTCCAGATTTCGTGGAGCCGTGTGGTCAAAAACGGTGACGGCGACTTCAATGAAGAAGGGATTGCCTACTACAGTCAGTTCATCAATGACCTGATTGCGGAAGGCATTGAACCGATGATCTGCCTGTATCATTTTGATATGCCGCTTACGCTTGCGGAAAAGTATAACGGCTTCTTATCTAAGAAGACCGTAGATGCTTTTGTACGGTATGGGGAAAAGATGATTGACTGCTTCAGCGACCGGGTCAAATATTGGATCACATTCAATGAACAGAATCTGTACTCACAGCCATTGGCATTCAAGATTGCCGGATATCTCAAAGGCGATGAAACGGTTGAAGAACTGTATCAGATTGAGAATAATGTCATGATTGCTCATGCAAGGATCTGCAATTATCTTCATGCACATTCCGATGCAAAGATCGGTGGTATGCTTGCATATGCTGAGAGCTATCCTGCTACATGCAAGCCGGAAGATATCCTTGCCGCAAGAAAATGGGATGAGTTCATCAACTTCAATCTGCTGGATGCATTTGCAAAGGGCAGATATTCTCATGAAGTACTTCATTATGTTGAAGCACACCATATTGATATGAAGTTTACGGAAGAAGAAAAGCAGATCTTAGCAGCACATAAAGAAGATTATCTCTGTTTCTCATACTATGCTTCTTCGACAATTAATTCCGAAAAGATATCAGCAGACACCTGCCCGAATTACTATGGGGAAAAGGGAGGTCAGGAAAATCCTTATATCCCAACGACGGAGTGGAAGTGGCAGATTGATCCTTATGGGTTCCGTGATGTTATGAGTAAAATGTATCAGCGCTATCAGCTGCCTGTATTCCCAATTGAAAACGGTATTGGTGTACAGGAAGAGTGGGATGGCGTAAATGAGATCCAGGATGACTACCGCATTGCCTATCATCGTGAACATATCCGTCAGATGCAGAAGGCGATGGATGAAGATGGTGTAGAGGTGCTTGGCTACTTAGGCTGGGGACTGATTGATATTCTTTCTTCACAGGGAGATATGCGGAAACGCTATGGTGTTGTTTATGTCAACCGTACCAATCATGATCTGAGAGACATGAGGAGAGTGCCGAAGAAATCCTTCTATTGGCTGCAGAAAGTCATTGCGTCCAATGGAAGAGATCTGGATTAGGAGGCAGTATGTCAATCTTAAAACTAAGACCTGCATGCAAGGATTATCTGTGGGGCGGGCAGCGGCTGAAGAAAGAATTCGGTGTTGAATATGACGGACCGGTGCTGGCTGAGGCATGGATGCTTTCCTGTCATCCGGATGGACCTTCGGTCATTGAAAATGGTCCTTATGCAGGAAAGACATTGAAGGAATATCTCGATGCTGAAGGAATGGAGGTCCTGGGCACGCACTGCCGCAGGTTCCGTGACTTTCCGATATTGACGAAGTTCATCGATGCCAAGGACAACTTGTCCATCCAGGTGCACCCATCTAACGGCTTTGCTCTGCAGAATGAAGGACAGTATGGCAAGACAGAAATGTGGTATGTCCTGGATGCAGAACCAGGTGCCTATCTTTACTATGGCTTCAAGAAGGAAATCACCAAGGAAGAGTTCGCCCAGCGTATTAAAGACGATACATTATTAGAAGTGCTGAACCCAGTCGAGGTCCATAAGGGCGATGCCCTGTTCATTGAATCCGGAACACTGCATGCCATAGGCAAGGGAATCTTGATTGCTGAGATACAGCAGAACTCCAATGTGACCTATCGGGTCTATGACTATGGAAGAGTAGGAAAAGATGGGAAGAAGCGTGACCTTCATATCGAGAAGGCCATCGCTGTCACCAACCGTGTCCCGATGATCCACCGTGGGACAAACTATCCCCATGTAGCAGACTGTGACTACTTCACAGTCGATAAGCTGGACCTGGATGGCATATTGACCTACCGCATGCAGGGAGCGGTCAGAGAGACGAGCTTCTTATCAATCCTGATCCTGGATGGGGAAGGCACCATTACTAATCAAAGCGAGAAAGTATCCTATCAAAAAGGAGATTCATTGTTCCTTCCAGCTGGCAGCGGAGACTGGCAGATCGAGGGAAGATGTGATGCACTATTAACGACTATCCGTGAGAAGGCCTCCCCAATCCGAGCGGGCATCAATATCGGTTCTTCAGAAGTACGCATGGGACTGGTCGATGATTCCAATCATCTGATTGCATCCGAGCATTTCCCGACCCCGAAAGAACTGACCCCAAAGGAGATCATAGCCCAGGTGGCAGAACGGACACTGAAGCTGCTGGCAGACCAGAAGGTCCCATTGGATCAATGCATCGGAGTGGGTGTCGGTGTCCCTGGAACAATTGACCGCCGGGCAGGCAAGGTGCTGTATTCCAATAATATCCGCTGGGAGAATGTGCCATTGGCAGAGGAGCTGGGCAGGGTGATCCCGTGCCCGGTGCGGATTGCCAATGACGCTGACTGTGCTGCCTTAGGCGAAGCCGTTGCGGGAGCTGGTAAAGATTATTCCGATGTCGTGATGTTCACACTTGGAAACGGTGTGGGCGGCGGCATCATCTTGAACGGCGAGGTATTTGAAGGCGGTATGCTTGGAGGTTCTGAAGTAGGACACATGGTCATCAAGGCCAATGGCAGACAGTGCACCTGTGGCAGAAAGGGATGCCTGGAGGCATATGCCTCTGTACCGGCGCTCATCAAGGCAGGCTCACAGGCTGCCGGCAGAGAGATGTCGCTGGATGAAATCTTTGCGCAGGCGGCTGACGGTGACACAGCTATGAAGGAAGTCCTGGAACAGTATGAGCTGATGCTTGGCACGGGAATCGTGAATATTGTGAACATGTACCGGCCGCAGCTGATCTTATTGGGCGGAATGATCTCAGAGCATGCAGATGTGCTGCTGGATCCGATCCGCAAGATGATGAAAGAGGACTGCTTTGGCGGTCCGCATGGAATGATTCCAGAGATTGCAGCCGCAGAACTGGGTACCAATGCATCGATGATCGGTGCTGCTAACCTGTAATACATACAGTCATCTCAATGGAATTTTCAAGAATTCTGAACTAGTATAAAAAAGAAATAAAGATATGGAGGATTCAATATGAATGATGTTATCAAAGCGATGGAAGAACGCCGCAGCATCCGTAAGTATCAGACAAAGCAGGTCCCTCAGGAGATCATTGAACAGATTGTAGAGGCCGGTACATACGCTGCCAGCGGCATGGGAAAGCAGTCTGCATTGATCATTGCTGTCACAGATCCAGCACTGCGCAGCCGTCTGGCAAAGATGAATGCAGAGATCGGCGGATGGAAACCGGATTTTGATCCATTCTATGGAGCTCCGGATGTCCTGGTCGTCTTAGCGGATAAAAAGGTGCCGACATATGTATATGACGGAAGTCTTGTTATGGGCAATCTGATGCTGGCAGCACATACATTGGGAATTGGCAGCTGCTGGATCCATCGGGCAAAACAAGAATTTGAAAGTGAAGAAGGAAAACAGATCCTGAAGGATCTTGGCGTGGAAGGTGACTACGAAGGCATCGGCCACTGCATCCTCGGTTATGCGGAGGGGGAGATTCCTGCAGCAGCACCGCGCAGAGAAGGAAATGTTGTCTACGTCAAATAATGACTGATCAGGGAGCGGATGCTCCCTTTTTCTTTGCTTTGGAACCCCCGGGGAGGCTTCCGCAGAAAGAAGGTGTCTGGTATCATTGACCCAAAGATCAGAGGAACTGAATGCATATTCCAGACAACTACCTGAGTCCGCAGACATGTGCGGTCATGACTGCCGCTGCCATACCGGTACTTGCGGTATCCATCTATAAAGTCAAAAAGGAGCTCACACCTGAAAAGATATCAAAGCTGGGTGTAGCTTCTGCTTTTACGTTCTTAGGGATGATGTTCAATATTCCGCTGCCCGGTGGTACGACAGGACATGCAGTAGGCGGGACATTCATTGCCCTGATGCTGGGACCGTATGCGGCCAGTGTCTCTGTCTCAGCAGCCTTGATCCTGCAGGCACTGCTGTTTGGAGACGGCGGCATCTTATCGTTAGGTGCCAACATTTTTAATATGGCAGTGGTGCTTCCATTTACCGGATACTATTCTGCCCAGCTGCTGAAGAGGCTGATCCATGGCAGGAACCGTGATCTGATTGCCGGCAGTATTGGTTCCTATATCGGTATCAATGCGGCTGCGTTCTGTGCAGCTGTAGAGTTTGGCATCCAGCCGCTGCTGTTCCATGATGCGTCCGGCAGTGCACTGTACTGTCCATATCCGCTGAATGTATCGATTCCAGCGATGATGATCGGCCACTTGACGGTGTTCGGTCTAGCAGAAGTGATATTTACAGCAGCACTATATTCATTTGTTCATTCATCTGCAGATGAGACGAAGCTGACAAATACAAAGGAAAAGAGTTCAAAGACTTTGGGTTTCCTGATTGGTCTGATGATTGCTGCTGTACCGTTGGGCCTGCTGGCGGAAGGAACTGCCTGGGGTGAATGGGGAATAGATGAAATTGCTGCCTCAGGTGCCGGGTATGTACCTGCAGGCATGACGAACGGGATCACATGGAAGGCACTGCTGCCGGAGTATACGGCGGCAGGAATTCCAGCATGGGCAGGCTATATTGTTTCAGCTGCAGTCGGTGCTGCAGTATGCATCATTGTGTTTAAGCTGCTGAGTGAGGCGGCAGGAAAGAGAAGAACAATTGAATCTTAATGTTGGTGTGATGCGGCTGATCAGCCGCATTGTAAAAAGAGATCAAATGTATTCTGACCGGATGGTTCCCATTAATCCGGTTTTTCGTATTTGTACTGCAGTACTTTGCATCCTGCTTTGTTCGCTGTCACATAACGCATCCTTTACTTTATTGGTATCAGCCGGGGAGATTTGTCTGCTTGCACTGCTGCCTGCAGGCAGAATTGCCAATGTGCTCAGAAGCGTCATCACAGCAGTACTTCTGGCTTTCTTGATCACGCTGCCGGCAGTATTCCTAGGCAGTCCTGCATCCTGTCTTACCATCTCCATGAAAGTCATGGAATCGGTGATGATCATTGCAGTCCTCAACGAGACATGCGGCTGGAAGGAAATGACAGGCTCACTGCAGGAGCTGCACGTTCCCGGCGTTGTGATCATGACAATGGATCTTACCATTCACTTCCTGGTCATCCTGGCACGCTTTTCCAATCAGATGCTGGAAGCTGTATCTGTCCGTGCGGTCGGAGATACTTCCTGGAAAGATTCGCAGATTGGCGGCATACTAGGCACAACATTCTTAAAGTCAGAAAGACTGTCTGACCGGACATCTGAGGCGATGGTCTGCCGTGGCTTTGCCGGCGAATATCAGATGTATCAGCGCCATCATCTGCAGATTATTGATCTTCTTTATCTTATGTTACCGGCGGCACTTGTAATCCTGTTTGTCTATCTGGAGAAAACTTTATGATTGAACTGAAGAATCTGACATTTTATTATGACCGGCGACTTGTCTTGAATCAGATCAACGCGGTCTTTCCTGATGGAAAATGCACGTGTGTGGACGGACCCAATGGATGTGGAAAATCAACCCTGTTCCGGATTCTCAATGGTCTGGAACATCCACAGAGCGGCACGTATCTTTTTGACGGAGAAACCATCACGGCAGACAAGCTGAAAGATAAGAATTTCGCCCGTTCCTTTCATCAGAAGATTGGTTATGTCTTTCAGGATGCTGAAGCACAGCTGTTCACCCGCAGTGTAGAAGATGAAATTGCCTTTGGCCTGTACCAGCTGAAGTATCCTCAGGAAAAGATTCACACGGTTACCGAAAAGTACCTGACAATGATGGACCTGCAGGAGGTACGCAGACAGGCACCATTTACGCTTTCCGGCGGCGAAAAGAAAAGAACTGCCTTGGCAGCAGTGCTTGCAATGGATCCAGAGGTACTGGTCCTGGATGAACCGGCAGCTTCCCTGGATGAAGATGGACAGCAGTGGCTGCTGTCATTTCTAAAACAGCTCAAGACAGAAAAAAAGACAATCTTGATTGCCACACATCAGAAAGAAATCATTGAGGGACTGGCAGATCAGATTATCACGATGAACAAAGATCATCAGATTGTGAAGTAATCATTTCATGAATTGGTCAATCGCTTTGTTCATTTTTTCAATTGCTTCAATGTCGCCTTCCGCAGCTGCTTCTACGATACAGTGCTCAATATGTTCCTGCAGCAGGACTTTTCCAATCTTATTGATCTCACCCTTGACGGCAGCCAGCTGGACGAGGACATCCGAACAGTCTTGACCGTTCTCCACCATGGTCTTGATGGAGTTCATATGGCCTGATGCCCGTGAGATGCGGTTGACGATTGCCTTGATCTCTTTCGGGTCATGCGTGTGAGAATGATTGTGATGGACGGTGCCATCAGTATGCTTATGTGTTTCTGTCATAACTCAATTATATCATGAACAATTTTGATTCCATGCCGCAGATATCAATACGTATCCATACAATATGTTCCAAATGATGAAAAACAAAACTGTAAGCGGTATCAGTCTATCTTTTCATAAAAGCGAGCAGTATCATATCCATATTCGCGCAGGAGGAAAAGAAGTATGGAAGAAATCAGCAGCAGAACAGTCATCGGCTTCAGTCTCCTGGATGGTTTATATTGGGGCTTCTACGCTGTCTTCGTCGGGTATATTGCAACCTACCTGCTGGACTGCGGCATGTCAAGTTCTTTTCTGAGTATCCTTTTAGCTGTCTTTATGGTTTGTTCCTTCTTTGGGGCTTTCTATTTCGGCGGTCTGTGTGATAAATATCATACAAATAAGAATGTATTCATTCCTGAATTCCTGATTGCAGTTGGTATCGCTATTGTGATCTTCTTTGCAGCAAAGTGGAATCTGTGGATTGCGGCAATGCTGTACCCAGTCTTTGGTTTCTTATCCGCACCGCTGGGGTCCAATCTTGATGCATGGATGCTGAAGCGTTTCAACAAGGACGCAGGTATGTATGGCAGAGCCAGAGCAGTTGGTTCATTCGGCTATGGTCTGACTGCACTGGTGGTTGGCCTGCTGATCAGCCGGGTCGGCTTTATTGTCATGCCGATTGGCGTAGTTGTGATGGCTGTTCCGGTTGCCCTGATGGCTTTGATAATGAAGGAGAAGCCATACGGAGCAAAGGCAGAGCATATTGAAAAAGTGAATGCATCAGGTCTTCTGAAAATCAAGCCGTATTTTTATATGATTGTTATTCTATTCTTAACTGGGCTCGCATGTGCACCAGTCAATAACCTGAAGATCGTCATTATTAAGAGTGTTGGCGGAGACGTCAGCATCCTAGGTATTGATGCCTTCATCGGTACAACAATCCAGGCTGTCTTCATTTTCATGTCAGGCAGACTGAAACGGATCCCGTCATATCTGCGCTTAACACTGATGACTGCCTTTGCAATGGCGAATATGCTGCTGATTGTCACCGCAGTGAATTCAGCGATGGTCATCCTCGGTTCTGTCATGTGGAACGCATCCTATGGAGTTATGCTGCCGACGGTCAGAGAGATAACAGAGAAGAATGTTCACGGTGCCTTGAAGAATACAGCTCATTCTATGGCAGATGCCATGTACGGAAGCTTTGCCGGCATCATTGCCTTGATCTACAGCGGCTTTATGATGGATACTTTCGGAGCCCGCTCTGTTGCTGTTCTCGGCATCTTTATCATGCTGATTCCAGTTGCCATGTCAGTCATTGCCATGGTAAAAGAAAACAGGACAGCAGCATAAGACCTTTGCAGAAGTGCAGAGGTTTTTTAAACCGTCATACTTGAACACAGAAAGTCGGCTGTTTATTCTGGAAATATGATATGTTGTAACTGCAGAAAGGAAGCATATGAACGGATGGAATGAAGGAATCAGAAATGCGGTTGACTATATTGAGAGTCACTTGGCCGATGACATCAGCATCGATGAAGCAGCCGCAGAAGCGTGCGTATCCACCTTTTACTTTCAGAAAATCTTCATGGTCCTGTGTGGATTTACTGTCGGTGAATATATCCGCAGACGCCGACTGACGCTGGCTGCCCAGGAACTGAGCAGTTCATCGGTCAAAGTCATTGATCTGGCTTTTAAGTACGGCTATGATTCTCCGGACAGCTTCACCCGTGCATTTGTCAAATTCCATGGAATCACCCCAACTGCAGCTAGAAATAAGAATGCGGTCTTGAATGCGGTCGCTCCGCTGAAGATCAAACTGACACTTGAAGGAGGAACAATGATGGAATACAAGATTGTGAATAAAGAACAGTTCACCGTAATGGGCATCTCCCGCAGATTCAATACAGAGACATCATATCAGGAGATCCCGTCATTCTGGAATGAGCACATGAAGAGTCCGGCAGGCAAGATAATCTGCGGGATGTACGGCATCTGCAAAGACAGTGAAGGCAAAGACTTTGACTACATGATTGCGGATAATTATCTGCCATGGAATGAGGTCCCGGAAGGAATGAAGACAATGGTCATTCCAGCCGGCACATGGGCTGTGTTCCCTTGCCATGGAGCACTGCCGAAATCACTGCAGGATGTGAATACAAAGATCTGGAGTGAATGGATGCCATCGTCAAAGTCATATCAGCTGGCCGGCAATTACAATATTGAAATGTATGGCCCGATGACCGATGATCCAGATGCGTATTACTGTGAAATCTGGGTGCCTGTCAAAAAGGCCTAGATTGCTGTGAAGTATCTGAAAAAGAACTGTCAGTCATGACAGTTTTTTCTTTAGAATAACATGAGTAATATATACTGATTATGTTGAGAATTCACAAAGGGTATTTTAAAATTACTATATATATTTGTTTTGCTGCAAATTGAACTGATCCATATCGGAAAGGTAGATATATGGAGATTAAGAACAGCGATTTACTGAGTAAGATTCTTGATACAACATCACTGTGTATTTTCTGGAAAGATAATGAAAGAAGATTTATAGGTGCTAATCAAGCATTTCTTGACTTTTATGGTTTTAAATCGCTGCAGGTGATCTTAGGTAAAACAGATGAGGATATGGGATGGCACTCTGATCCAGACCCTTTCCGCAATGATGAATGGAAGGTCCTGCGTGAAGGAATATCCACTGAGCGTGTTCATGGGAAATGCGTCATCCGTGGTGAAGAAAAAGATATCATTGCCTCGAAAAGCCCAATATATGAAGATGGCAGGATCATCGGACTAGTCGGTACTTTTGAAGATGTCACAAATGACTACCGGCAGAGAGATGTTATACGTCAGCTGACGGAAACGCTGGATAATATTCCGTGCGGCATCTGTATTGGCAAATTTAAATATGGGTCTGTGGTCATTTCCAGTGCCAACGAATTTGTCGGCACCATGCTCGGCATTGATCCAAGAGAACTGATTGATCGGCAGATCTCACATCTTTCTTCTCTCATCCATCCAGAGGATTCTGCACGCTGGAATGCGGATGCAGAATCACTTTTTAAAGAAGCATGCAGCATGGATGATGTTTATCGTTTCAGGAATAAAAAGACGGACAGTTATCAATGGATCCGCATGAAGGGCATCAAAGCACGTCTTAAAAATGATGAAGAATTCCTGTACTTTACTTTTATCAATGAAGATGAATTGAAGAATTCAGAGGGCAGGGAGATTGCCCTGCGGAAAATGTTCTCTTCTTCAGTAGACTCCGCCAAGCTTGTTGTTTGGGAATATGACATTCCGACTCACACTGTGACCTTTGCCAAAACTGGGTATACGGCGCAGCGCTGCAAGGAACTTGGACTGTCTCTGGAATATACTGATGTTCCCGCAGTCATGTATCAAATGGTAGATCAAAAATATCATGATGAGATCAAGCGCTTTTTTGATGACACATTTGCCGGTAAATTGTATACGACTGCAGATATTGAATTTCAGCCAGCTGACAAATCCATGTCGTTTTTTCTGCATCTATCCCATGTAACGATGATGGACAGCAGCGGCAGACCTATCAAGGCCTATGGAACTTCACAGGACATGACCAAGGCTTTGGCTGTTGAGAAACAGTATGAACACGAACTTGTCTACATCTCCATGGAAAATGAAAAAGGATTTGTTGCCAAGGGACATCATGATCTCAGTGCAAATAAAGTGCTGGGATACTATAAAGCAAATGAATATTCAATGGACGCTTCCGGAATGACATACGATGAAGCCTTTCATAAGCTTGATCAGTTCATTTTCAGCGATGCGGATAAAGAGGTCTATCATGATATTTTTGACCGGAATCATCTGATCACCCGTTTTCATAATGGTGAGACTTTCTTCAGCATGGAATTCCGCCGGACAGGCTCCTTTCAGTCTGCAATCTGGGCACAGATGGAGATCCGGACATTTCAGAATCCAAATACAGGAAATGTTGAATGCTTTATTTATTCGTACGACATAACAGAGAAGCATCTTCGTCAGCAGCTGACGAATAATCTTCGCATGATTGGCTATAAGAGCATCGGCTTGGTCAGTGTGCCGGATCACCAGGCATCTTTCTTCGTGCCTTCCGGCAGCCATGGCGAATGGACACGCTCATATTCCGTTACCGATTATGATGCTTATGTGCTGCAGTTGATCTCTTCATCAGTACCGGATCAATATCGTGAAGAAACAAAAAACAATGTCTGTTTCTGCCATGTGCTTGAACAGCTGGCAGATCACGAAAGCTATACGTATACCTGCAGCTTTATCAATGAAGAAGGAAATCTGCGCCGGCTGTATCTTTACTTCACATATCTGGAAGAGCAGCACAATGTTGTTTCGGTGTCAGTCCAGGATATTACGGAGCAGTATCAGAAGGAACAGGAACAGATCCGCCAGCTGATGGAAGCGAAGCAGAAGGGTGATGAAGCTAACAGAGCAAAGAGTGATTTCCTTTCCCGCATGAGCCATGATATCCGTACGCCGCTGAACGGCATCATCGGCATGACGTATCTTGCCAAGGATGAAAACGATCCAGTCAAAATCGACGAGTATCTGAATAAGATTGATACTTCTTCGAAATTCCTGCTGGGCTTGGTCAATGATGTTCTGGATATGAGCAAAATTGAAAGCAGAAAAATTGAACTCCATCCGGAACCATATCTGTCGCAGAAGTTTGTGGAGTATCTAAATGCGGTCGTTAAGCCTCTATGTCAGGAAAAGGGTCAGCAGCTGATCATTGATACACAGCTGATCACTGACGCCGTCCCTTTGATGGATGTGCTGCGTGTCAATCAGATCTTCTTCAATCTATTCTCCAATGCGGTCAAATACACACCGGAAGGCGGTACCATCACATATACACTGGTTGAGACGATGATCGACGGCGGACGGATGAACCTGCGGGCACATGTGGTTGACAACGGCATTGGAATGAGCGAAGAACTGCAGAAAGTAATCTTCGATCCATTTACCCAGGGAGAGCGCAGCGATACAGCATCCAACCGAGGCACGGGATTAGGCTTAGCAATTGTCAAGAGCCTGATTGAATTAATGGGCGGTACTATTTCCGTAGAATCTTCGCTTGGAAACGGCTCTGATTTCTTTCTTGAAGCTTCATTTGATACTGTTCCAGTTTCCGAGGTCACGGTGGAGAAAGAAATCCAACAGAAAAAGGATCTGACAAATCTGAAGAGTAAACACATACTGCTGTGCGAAGACCATCCCCTGAATCAAGAAATCACAAAGAAGATTCTGGAAAGCCGCGGAATGATTGTAACGATTGCCGCCAATGGTTCTGAAGGATTAGAGGCGTTCAAGCATTCGAGCGCAGATTATTATGATCTGATTCTGATGGATATCCGCATGCCAATCATGGATGGATATGCTGCAACGAAAGCAGTACGCAGTCTGTACCGCAGGGATGCTGAAACAATTCCGATCATTGCCATGACTGCAGATGCTTTTGAAGATGACGTTCAGAAATGCCTTGCTGCAGGGATGAATGCGCATCTATCAAAACCGATTGATCCAAATGCTCTCTATGATAAGATTGCTTCATTTTTATGATCTATAGGCCGGAGATTCCGGCTTTTTTTGGCTCTTTATTAATCTGCTGGCACGCTTTCTCAGGTGCATTTATAATGAATAAAGAGAGAGGATTGAATATGGAGAACTTTGACTTCATCAACAAGAATTTCGGCTTTGGCTGCATGAGGCTTCCTATGCTGGAAAATGGGAAAGTAGATACAGATCAGTTCAGTGAAATGATTGACTGTTTTCTGACCAGCGGCTTCAACTATTTTGACACAGCACATGGATATATCGACGGAAAAAGTGAACTGGCACTTAAAGAGTGTCTGACGTCCAGATATGCAAGGGACAGATATATTCTGACAGATAAGCTTACGGGAAGTTATTTCCGCACAGAAGAAGAAATCAGACCGCTGTTTGCTTCACAGCTCCATGCCGTCGGCGTTGATTATTTTGACTTTTACCTAATGCATGCTCAGAATGCAAAGGAATATATCAAGTTTAAGAAATGTCATGCATATGAAACCGCATTTGAACTGAAGAAGGAAGGGAAGATCCGTCATGTTGGCATCTCCTTCCATGACAAGGCGGAAGTGCTGGATCAGATTCTGAATGAGTATCCTGAGATTGAGGTTGTGCAGATCCAGTTCAATTATCTGGATTATGAAGATCCGTCGGTTGAATCCCATAAAGTATATGAAGTGTGTGAAGCACATGACAAGCCTGTCATCGTAATGGAACCAGTCAAAGGAGGGAGTCTTGTCAAGCTGCCTGAGGAAGCTCAGAAGATCATTGATACTCTAGGACAAAAGGCATCCAATGCATCGTATGCCATCCGCTTTGCGGCCTCACAGAAGAATGTCAGAGTCGTGCTCTCCGGCATGAGCACATTGGAACAAATGAAGGACAATGTTTCCTTCATGAAGGAATTCGTTCCTCTGAATGATAATGAAAAGGAAGTGCTGCAGAAAGTAACGGAAGTATTCCACGCTGCCGGAATGATTCCATGTACGGCATGCCATTACTGCGTTGAAGAAAATCACTGTCCAAAGAAGATCAGGATCCCGGATCTGTTTGCAGTCTATAATGCTAAGAATACTTTCCATGACTGGAACGCAGACTATTACTACAACAATGTACTGACCGCAGGAGACAACGGGACTGCTTCAGACTGCATCAAGTGCGGAGGCTGTGAGAGAGTCTGTCCACAGCATCTTCCAATCAGAAATCTTCTGCAGGATGTCGCAAAAGAATTCGGCAAATAGAACTGCAGTACACAGCTGCATGGTCAATGTCAGATTTCTGCCGGATAAAAGATCATCATCACTCCTGCAGGAGAAAGAGATATAATACCCATAGGAACAGGTACCGTATCATGAATAAACGTAAAAAACAGAACCCGATTGAGCAGCGCATCATCCAGACATTTATGGATCTGTCTAAGCAGATGCCGATTGAAAAAATCAGTGTCAGTGAGTTGTGCCGGAAATGCGGCATTCAGCGGCAGACTTTCTACAATCACTACAGTGATGTCGACAATCTGATTGAATCCATCTTTGATCGAGAAGGGCATCGCATCTTTGAAACTACTCGTACATATCATGGATGGCAGGACGGCATGTATGAGATTCTGATCAATCTGAAAAAGAACAAGGATTTCGTCAATGCAGTATACCAGGGCGTTTCCCGTGAACAGCTGGAGACCAGACTGTATTCACAGGTCCGTGTTCTGCTGATGGATATTGTCAATGAGATGGGCGGCATCAATGAGATCACTGATGAGGACAAGAACTATATTGTTGAATATCATAAGTATGCCTTTGCCGGGACCATTCTTGACTGGATCAGATATGGGATGAAGGAAGATCCGAAAGAGATCGTGAACAACATTGAAATTGTCATACACGGCAGTATCCCGGAGGCAATTGAACGCTACGCAAAACTCGCAAAAAAGAGTTTAAATCATAAGATGGACAGGAAGCCAAAAGTGTCAATTTAATTGACACTTTTTCTTTTTTGTAAGTCGTATGTGCAGGGACGAAAGAAAATAATTAATACATAGGGAAAAAAGGAGTGTTTTATATGGAAAATAGTTTAACACATGCGGCAGAAAGAAAAGCATTTGAAACCGCACTGACACTAGCTTTTAAGAAAGTTGGCAAGAATGACAATGATGGTTATGTTGATATCGTCAATCTGTTTCAGAAGGTCTTAGGAAAAGCATGGCCTGATGAAGCTTATGATCACATGAGAACTGCCTTCGGCAAGGACGGCAAGTATACACAGTACTTCAACCGCATTGCGGCAACTGTTGATCAGGAGTATCTGAAGAAGCTGTTCATGTCCATGGTCTATGAAGGCATGATCTGCGGCTACAGAAACACCCAGAAGACGGGCAAGAAATTAGGTGTCAAAATTCCTTGGACAATTCTGTTTGATCCAACGAGTGCATGCAACCTGCACTGCACAGGATGCTGGGCATCTGAATACAGCAGACAGCTGAATCTGTCCAATGATGATATGGACAAGCTTGTCACAGAAGCAAAGGAATTAGGCATTCACTTCTTTGTCATGACCGGCGGCGAACCGATGACAAGAAAGAATGATATTCTCAAGCTTGCAAAGAAGCATAATGACTGCGGCTTCATGATCTTTACGAACGGAACGCTTGTTGATCAGGCATTCTGCGACGGCATGAAGGAATGCGGCAACATCATCTTCTCCATGAGCATTGAAGGAAATGAAGAAGCAACAGATGCCAGACGCGGCAAGGGGACCTTTGCCAAGGTCATGGCAGCAATGGATCTGTTAAGAAAGAATAAGCTTCCTTACGGTACATCCATCTGCTATACAAAGGCAAACTGCGAAGCAGTTACTTCTGATGAATTCTATGACTTCCTGATCAACAAGGGAGTTCTGTTCTCCTGGTATTTCCACTTTATGCCGGTCGGCAAGGATACAGATCTTACTCTTGTACCTACCGTGGAACAGAGAAAGTATATGTATGACAGAATTCGTGCTGTCCGTGGATATACAGGCGGCAAGCAGATTTTCTGCATGGACTTCCAGAATGACGGACAGTTCGTCGGCGGATGCATTGCCGGTGGCAAGTACTACTGCCATATCAACCCAGCAGGCGATATGGAGCCATGTGTCTTCATTCACTATTCCAATGCCAACATTCATGACAAGTCTCTGCTGGAATGCCTCAAGCAGCCGATTTTCAGAGAATATCAGGCAAATCAGCCGTTCAATGAGAACCATCTCAGACCATGCCCAATGCTGGAGAATCCTGAGAAGATTGCCAAGATCGTACACGCATCCGGTGCACACAGCACAGATATGACAGATCCAGAGAACGTTGATGATCTCAGCGCTAAGGTCAAGCCATACGCAGATGCATGGAAGCCTGAAGCAGACAAGCTTTGGGAAGCAGATACACACAGAGTGAAGTAAAGAAAAAGGTATTCAGAGATTATTCTGGATACCTTTATTTTATGGCTGCCTTGTAATGCTCGCCCCACTGCTGCATCGAGTCCAGCACCGGCTTTAAGCTTCTTCCCAGATCCGTCAATGTATATTCCACATGCGGCGGCACTTCCGCATATACTCTGCGGGTCAGCAGTCCCTGATCTTCCATTTCACGCAGATTCGCTGTCAGTACTTTCTGCGAAATTGTGCCAATTGACTTCCTCAATTCCCCAAAGCGCTTTGTTCCCGGCATCAGATCCCGTAAGATCAATACTTTCCAGCGGTCGCTGATCAGCAGGAGAGTTGTCTCAACAGGACAGGGCGGCAGGTTCTTTAATTTTATCTTTTTGAAATTCTCCATCTTCAATATATCCTTTAAATACCGCAATAGTATCTATTTGGTAACTACATTACTAAAAAGTGCTTACTTTACGAAATGGCGGTATGGACATACTATAACATTGTCAAAGGGAAATGCAAGAGCTCCCCGTGAGGGACAATGGAGGAAGATATGAGATTAGTTGATGAATTGAAGAATACAGGTGTTTTCTATGTAGCAACCGCAGAAGGTGATCAGCCGCGGGTGCGCCCATTCAGCAGCGTCACAGAGTTTGAAGGGAATGCATATATCTGCACCAACAATACAAAGAAAGTATATGCACAGATCATGCAGGATGCCAAAGTAGAGATCAGCGGCATGGCCAAGGACGGCACATGGCTGCGCGTACAGGCAGTGCTGGTCAGAGATGACCGTGATGAGGCAAGAAAGGCGATGCTGGAAGATCCAACTGGTCCAAAAACACTGTATACGATTGGTGACGGCATCTTTGAGGTATTTAAACTGACACAGATCAAAGCATTGAAGTATTCCTTTACCAAGGAACCAGAAGAAATTGCATAATCAATATCATTCAGAGCATTGAGATCAATCGAGGCTCTTTTGTACAGGAGGCAGCAGGATGAAGAAGGCACTGCAGTATTTGAATTATCTACAGGAGGAGATTCATTCGGTCGCCATCGCATCGATCGATAAAGAAGGACATCCGGTGACATGCGTCATTGATATCATGCTGGCTGATGAGAAAGGTCTCTATTTTCTGACGGCAAAAGGTAAATCATTCTACGAGCGCATCCGACAGAACGAGAACATTGCTCTGACTGGACTGAAGGGGAAAAACACCATGTCCTCACAGTCGATCAATTTAAAAGGCAGAGTCCATGAGATCGGTTCAGAACGGCTGAATGAGATCTTTGCCAGGAATCCCTATATGGCGGAGATCTATCCGCAGGAACAGTCAAGATCTGTTCTGACGGTCTTTCAGATTGATCAAGGGGAAGGAGAATTCTTTGATCTGTCAAAACGTCCTGTTTTCCGTGAATCATTCTCGTTCGGCGGTGTTCAGACGGAGACTTCTGGATATGTGATCAGCAGTCAATGCACCGGCTGCCGCAGATGTGCAGAAGTCTGCCCGCAGGACTGTATTGATCTTTCTTCGATGCCTGCCGTCATTCAGCAGGAACACTGCCTTCACTGCGGCAGATGTATGGAAGCATGCATGTTCAATGCGGTAGAAAAGAGAAAGATCCAATGAGGAGAACAGAACAGATCAGCTTTCTGATCAATGAACTGTTAAAGGAAATGCCGGCATACAGACAATCTGCAGCGTCATTTCCAGATAATGAGGAAGATCAGCGCAGACTGCTGCGTAGTTTGATGAATGTACGCATGCCTGGTGTTCTTTCACCTGATTTTATCAAAGTGCAGGATGCGCTCCTGCAGTCAGAAGCAGCGGCTAAGGGTATTGTCCACCCTGCTGATCTGAAGCCTGTGGAAGGAACACAGATCTATTTGTGGCAGGGTGACATCACCCGTCTAGATGCGGATGCGATTGTTAATGCTGCCAATGCAGAGATGCTCGGATGCTTTGTCCCATGCCATGGCTGTATTGATAATGCCATCCATTCGGCAGCCGGCCTGCAGCTGCGGAATGAATGCAGTGAGATCATGAAGAAACAGGGACATGCAGAACCGACAGGAGCAGCGAAGATCACAGCAGGATATAATCTTCCGGCCCGATATGTCATTCATACAGTCGGCCCAATTGTTCAGGGAGCAGTCACCGCACAGGATCATGATGATCTATGCAGCTGCTATCTTTCATCCCTGAAGCTTGCCACTGAGAAGCATCTGAGCAGCATTGCCTTCTGCTGTATTTCAACAGGAGAATTCCATTATCCAAATCAGGCGGCAGCCAAAGCCGCCGTCGAAACAGTCCGCAGGTATCTGCAGGAAACAGATCATGAGATCAAGGTGATATTCAATGTATACAAAGAAATCGACAGACAGATCTACCAAGGACTCCTTGGCAAAGATCAATAAGATCAAAGAAGTGCTGAAGAATGCGGATGCAGTTGTCGTCGGGGCTGGCGCAGGCTTATCGACTTCGGCAGGCTTTACATATGCCGGCGGGCGCTTTGAAAAGAACTTCGCAGATTTTATCGCAAAGTATCATTTCACTGATATGTACACAGCAGGGTTCTATCGATTTTCAACATTGGAAGAGCAATGGGCTTTCTGGAGCCGTTTCATTGCGGTCAACCGGTATGCAGATGCAAAGAAGCCTGTATACGCACAGCTGCTGCATCTGCTGCAGGGGAAAGACTACTTTGTGATTACGACGAACGTTGACCATCAGTTCCAGAAAGCAGGAATTCCTCATGAAAGACTGTTCTATACACAGGGTGACTACGGGCTCTGGCAGTGCAGTGAACCATGCCATCAAAAGACTTATGACAATGAAGCAGCAGTCAAGGCCATGGTCAGTCAGCAGAAAGAGATGCGGATTCCATCATCCCTTATACCGCACTGTCCTGTCTGCGGTAAGCCGATGTCGATGAATCTGCGTGCAGACGACACCTTTGTAGAAGATGAAGGCTGGCATCAGGCACAGGAAAGATATCATGAATTCTTAAGAAAGCATCAGACGGGAAACACCGTATACCTGGAGCTTGGCGTCGGGTGGAATACACCTGTCATTATCAAGTATCCTTTCTGGCAGCTGACACAGAGAAACAAAGATGCCTCCTATATCTGCATCAATCAGGATGTCTCTGAGGTGCCTGAAGAAATTGAAAAGCAGTCCATCTGCATCCATGAAGATATCGGTGCTGTACTGCAGAGTCTCGAAAATTGAAATGACAATAACTGATACTCATGATGAATGAGATCGGTTTTTTGCTTGTGCCTGAGCATTCTGTTTGTATATTTTTTTTGAGCGCATTACGATTCTCGTAGATACAGAAGGAGCACATATGTCAGAACAGAATGGAATCATTGCCAAGGAAGGCAAGCGTGCTAAGCTGGAAAATCCTGCCAGAGTCGTAGAATTGAATCCGCTTGGCACTTTGGAGAAAATTGGATTTCATACCGGTGATACTCTTGTCGATATCGGCGCGGGCAGCGGGCTGTTCAGTCTGGCCGCCGTGCAGATTGGGGCAGGAATGGTGTATGCCGCAGAAACGGATGACGCAATTCTGACTGATCTCAAGCAGCGGGCTGCAGGCATGAACAACCTGAAGACACTCTATGTCAATGGCTGCAGCTATCCGGTCGCTGACCACAGTGCAGACTGGATCATGCTCGCAGCGGTCCTTCATGAAATTGACGACCGTACATCGTTGTTTGCTGAGATGCGGCGCATCCTGAAAAAGAACGGAATGGTCTGCCTGATAGAATTCATCAAGGCCAGGACACCGATGGGACCTGCGCCGGAACACCGGCTGGGTGCACAGAAAGCTGAAGAACTGTTCCGTGAACAGGGTTTTGTAAAAGGGGCTGAGTTCAATCTCGGCGATAATCTCTACTGTCAGACGTATTGTCTGCAGGAAAATGGTTAAGTATATAAAAACCGGAAATTTCCGGTTTTTATATGACAGCATATTCAGTTTCACATCCCTGATCCTTCAGCAGACGGATCAGATCATCTGCCTGCATCCATACGGTTGCGGTATTCTCATTGGGATGAATGCCAATCTGCTTTCCCTGAAAATCGGCATCCAGAAAGAACTTTACCTGATGAGAAGTGTCATTCAGCAACCCCAAAGGCGTTACAGAACCCTGATGCAGTCCGAGGATTCTCAAAAGATCATCTTCCGAGGCAAAGCTCAGTCTTCGCGTTCCATGGTCTTCAGAAAACTGTCTGAGATCAATATGCTTCTCTTCGCGCACGGTCAGCAGATAATATTTTCTTTTCTTGTCGTCGCGGAGAAACAGATTCTTTGCGACTGTTTCCGGATGCGGCAGATGAATGCTGAGCATCTCATCAATGGTAAATATTGCTGGATGCTCGACTGCTTCATACGCAAGATGTTCTTTCTCCAGCAGTTCTATGATCTCTGCTTTATTCATACTTTGCCTCCTCAGGAGTCGATTGCCTTTGCACTGTATTCGGTATAATCCATGACATACAGATAAGAATAAATAATATTCAGGTAGTATTCCATGCATGTCTGTGAAAAGAAGGAGGCAATCCGGCGGAATTTCTGTTCCCGGGCTGGCAGCAGAAGATTGATTGAACACAGCTTTGCCAGTTCTGAATCAGCACCGGCAGTAATGCAGATGGTGGCAGCGCCATTCTTTTTCAGTTCCTTGGCACAGTCGACCGTTCCTTTGGTCGTACCGGAGTAGGAAAGGACGATTCCGGCATCTCCGCTGTGCATTGTCTGGGCAAGATGGTGCTGTTCTCCATAGACAGGTGTCGCAAGATAATTGGTGCCTGAACGCATCATTCTTGCCTGGAAGGTGAGACCGGCAAGATATGCATCACCGATGCCGAATAAGGCAACGTTCCTGGCATTGTGGAGGACCATGCATGCTTTCTTGACATCGGAAGGTGAGATCATCTTCTGTGCTTCAGATAATGTCTGCACCGTCAGCTTCCGCAGACTTGCGGCAATTTCACCGACTGAATCATTTGGCGAGAAGGGAAAGTTCGGATCAATCTCGGTCATGTCACTGAAGGAAGAACTGAGCTCCTGGGCATAGCGGATCTTAAAGTCTCGGAATCCACTTAATCCCATGCGCCCGCACAGCCGCATGACAGCACTCGTGGATGTGTAAGTGTACTTGGCAAGTGCCTGCACAGACATATGCAGGACATCATCCTTATGTGAAAGAATATAGGCAGAAATCGCTTTTTCATTTTCAGTGAAGTCAATTTGTTCCTTCAGCATCGTTTCTATTTTCATACTGTCATTCTAACATTGTTCCGGAATAAAATACCGGAATAAAATGAAATAAATCAAAAAGTTTCGGTATAAATTTCTGAAATGTTATCCGCTTATTTCCATTGATCATTAGATAAGCTATGGTGAATATGCAAACAAGGAGGACATGAATCATGTCAGAGAAAAAAGGTGTCAAGATTGTTACTATCGGCGGCGGTTCCAGCTATACTCCAGAATTGATGCAGGGCTTTATCAAGCGTTACAGCGTACTTCCAATCAGAGAAATCTGGCTCGTGGATATTGAAGACGGCAGAGAAAAGCTGAATATTGTCGGTGCACTTGCACAGAGAATGTGGGATGCCTCTGGATATGATGTCAAAGTCCATCTGACCCTTGACCGCAGAGAAGCACTGAAAGATGCTGACTTCGTAACAACACAATTCAGAGTCGGTCTGCTGTATGCCCGCGTCAAGGATGAAAGAATTCCTTTGAGCCATGGCATGATTGGTCAAGAGACCAACGGTGCCGGCGGTATGTTCAAGCTGCTGCGCACTGCTCCTGTCATCAAGGGCATCGTTGAAGATATGAAGGAGCTCTGTCCGAATGCATGGCTGATCAACTTCACCAATCCTTCCGGTATGATCACTGAGACAGTCATCCGCCAGTGCGGATGGAAGAGATGCATCGGCTTATGCAATGTACCAGTCAACATCATGCTGCAGGAGCCGGAGATGATCGGCAGGAAAGCAGATGAGCTTAACTTTGAATTTGCTGGTCTGAATCATTTCCATTTCCACAGAGTCTTTGATGCAAATACCGGTGAAAATGTGACCCATCAGATTGCATACAAAATGATGGAAGATGATAAGTCCAACATGCAGAATATCCAGAATGAGAAGTTCCTGCTGGATCAGCTGCTGTCCATGGACTGCCTGCCTTGCGGCTATCACCGTTACTACTATCTGACTGCTGAAATGCGTAAGAAGGAACTGGAAGACTATGCAAAGCATGAAACACGTGCTGAATCTGTCAAGCAGATTGAGAATCAGCTGTTTGAACTGTATAAAGATCCAGCTCTCCATGAGATGCCGGAACTCCTAGGCAAGCGCGGCGGCAAGTACTACAGTGATGCTGCCTGCGAGACCATCTCTGCAATTTATAACAACAGCGGCAAAGTTATGGTCGTATCAACAGAAAACAAAGGCGCACTGCCTGATCTGCCGGCAGATGCCATTGTGGAAGTCAGTGCCCGCATTACCCGCAGCGGAGCAGAACCTCTGGCCTTTGGCCATATGGAACCAGCTGTCCGCGGCATGGTGCAGCTGATGAAGGCAATGGAAGAAACAATCATCGAAGCAGCTTTGACTGGCAGCTATGGCAAGGCATTGGAAGCATTCGAAATCAATCCACTTGTCGAGCATGGTAAAGGTGCACAGGATCTGCTGAATGAGATGCTGGTTGCCCATAAGAAGTATCTGCCGTTATTTGCCGACAAGATCAAGGAACTGGAAGCTGCCGGTGTCACAGTCCAGGATGAAACAGCCAGAGAGCTCTGCGAGAAGGGTCTTTAATCACAGCAGGAGATGACCATGTACCGCTACTATCCAAGCTGTGTATTCCGAACGATTGATGCTCAGGCGGATGACTGCCTGACTCAGTATGCTAAGGCACAGATGATGGAAATAGCAGGATGCTGCAGATTTGATCATAAAAAGACAGAGGCACAGGACAGATCTCTTTACGTCTGTCAGGCCTGCCGGACAAATATTTCCGCCATCGGCAATACGCCGGAGTCCTTATGGCTGTATCTGGATCAAGACGCATCCTTTGTCTTTCCAGATTATCATGGCATGAAGATGACACTGCAGGACTGCTGGCGGTACCGTGATCATACGGAGATCCACGATGCTGTGCGGAGCCTATTGGCGAAGATGAACATAGAAGTTGCAGAGCTGCCCGCGAACCGTACAAAGGCTGATTTCTGCGGCCGCTTCCACTGTACAACGGAAAGATATACTGAACTACGAAAACAGTATGATCCCGACATTCATCTGGACCATCTGCCGGACCATCTTTATGAGAAAATCATGCATGAACATGTCCAGCAGTACCCGACAGAATATGTCATCTGCTACTGCAATACCTGCTACAAAGGAATTCAAACTGGCGGCGGTCACCCGATTCATCTGGCTCAGCTGCTGTTCCAGACAGTGAATCTATCACAAAAGTGAGAGTACATGGAATCCTCATGTGCTCTTTTTCTTCGTTTTACGAACGCATCTGATTGATGTTATGATATGTAAATTAATGTAAGGGGGAATTATCATGAGCGAGGGTGTTATCTGCTTAGAGAATGTTGTCAAAAGCTATGGCAGCCACCAAGTACTAAAGGGTGTCAACCTGACTATCAACCGGGGTGATATTTTCGGTCTCGTCGGCCGGAACGGTGCTGGCAAGACAACAATGTTCAAGACAATCCTCGGACTGTCTGATTATCAGAATGGTACAATTACGATCAATGGCGGAACAGGACATGAGAACCGTTCCAAGATTGGTTTCTTCATCGGCAAAAATTTTTTTGACTACATGACGGCACAGCAGAATCTGGACTACTACTGCACGTTAAAAGGCATCAAGGACAAGCATGAAATTGAAAGAGTCCTGGACTTGGTTGGCCTATCCGGCGTCAACAGTAAATACAAGAACTTTTCATTGGGCATGACGCAGCGCCTTGGCATTGCCAATGCACTGCTGGGACATCCAGAGATCCTGATCCTGGATGAGCCGGTCAACGGTCTGGATCCGCAGGGCATCGCAGATATCCGCAACCTGATGAAGAAACTGAATGCCGAAGAAGGCATGACGATCATTATCTCCTCACATATCTTAGGCGAACTGGAACATACAGCAGTCCGCTTTGGAATTGTCAATGAAGGAGTGATTGCCGCAGAGATCACGGAAGAAGACCTTCAGAAACAGAAGCAGAATGTCAATATTACCGTGAATGAAAAGGATGCGGCAGGGGCAGAAAAGCTTCTGCATGACAACGGCATTGAAGTGGCTGCTGTCACTGACGTCGCAACTTCATTGGAAGATTATTACTTTAATCTTGTGGGAGGTAAGAAATAATGCAGCGTTATGTACATGCGGATCTCAAGCGCATCCGCCGCAAGAAGTCTCATTTCATTGTTCTGCTGTGCATCTATCTGATCATTGCTTTGATTGCTGTCTACAACTGCAGTACAGGCAATCTGAAAGAGTTCCAGAACATGGCCAATATCATTGCCGGTACATTGACAATCTATTTCGGCATTATTGTGTTCTTTGCCGTCTTCTCTGCTGATACCAGAACACGGACGATGCAGATAGCGATTGGCAGCGGTCTATCCCGCTCCCAGGTCGTATGGTCAAAGGAACTGGAAGGATTGATCCTGGCAGTCGTTTATGATGCGATTGCTGCTTTGATCCTGTGCCTGGTCCCAGTCATCTTCCATGCAAGTCTGCCTACTTCTTTCTTCAGTGCAATTGCTGTTTCCACCATTCAGTCAATTCTTGAAACGATGGTCTTCTACAACATTTCGATGATTGTGATCTTTGCGACGCTGCATGCAAATTATGCTGAGATCCTGTATATCATGTTCTCATTTGAAATCATTACAGGTATCTTTACGGTTCTGTTCGGCTATCTGAATACGCAGTTCGGCTTCCCTGATCTCAGCGGAATCCTGTTCTCTTCTCTTTCCGCATCTTTCTTTGCGGATCCTTGGAATAATCTGCTGAATATTGTCGGCATCGCAGTCTATCTGATCCTGCCAATCTATCTGTCACAGATGGTATTCCGTAAGAAAGAACTTGAATTCTGATACTTGTTATCTGTGCTGCAGAAGTCTTGTATGCTAAAATAAGGTTGCAGTAAATGCGGAAGGAAGGACATTTATGGCAAAGCGAAGAATTACAAATGATATGGAATTCTGGCAGCTGAAGGAAGATTATGCAAAAAGTCTTTTAGCAGCAAGAACAGAAGAAGATAAAAAGAAGAAAAAAGAACTGGAAAAAGAAACAGCTTTTGAAAAGAAACTGCTCGATGACTACGAAAAGCGCAAGATCAAAAATGCGAAGGAACAGGAAAAGGCAGAAGAAAAGCTTTCAAAGCTGAGAGAAAAAACAAAGGCAGACCCAAAGATCTTCTTTGAAGTATCTGCTGTCGAATTAAAATATGTTGATTACGTTTCCCTGAATAAAACACAGAGAGATAAACTTGCAGTCAAGAAGGAATCTCTGCTGGCTTCCATGCATAAAGGCATGTATATCAAGGTGAAGGGTGACAGCAATATCTATCAGATCAAGCAGTCAGAAAAGAGAATGAACGGCATGACATATATTTCCACCGTTGTTTATGGAGATGTTACGATTCAGGATGTTTCCCTGATGATTACCGATTACTACTATGAAAATGAGATCGGTGATACCGGTCATACAATCATTGACTGATGCCCGCTGAACAGCGGGCTTTATTTTCTTATAAGGAGAAGCCATGCGAGAGTTGAACCGTGTTCAGAAGATTGAACAGTCCATTACATATAAATACCGTAAGGAGCTGTGGGCGCCATTTTTAACAGCAGTCAATCAGTACCAGCTCATCTCTCCAGGCGACCATATTGCCGTGTGCATCTCCGGCGGCAAAGACAGCATGCTGATGGCTAAAATGCTGCAGATGCTGCAGAGATATTCTGAGATTCCGTTTGAGCTGACATATCTTGTTATGGATCCTGGATACAATGCATTGAATCGGAAGAAAATCGAAGAGAATGCGAAGACGCTTGAACTGCCGATCCAGATCTTTGAAACACAGATCTTTGCGGTCGCTGATCAGGAAGCAAAAAAACCATGCTATCTCTGTGCCCGGATGAGAAGAGGGCATCTCTACAATCAGGCAAAGGAACTTGGCTGCAATAAGATAGCCTTAGGACATCATCTCAATGATGCAATCGAGACTGTTTTAATGTCGATGTTCTGGTCTTCCAAGCTGGAGACAATTGTACCGAAGTGTCACAGTGAGAACTTTGCCGGGATGGAACTGATCCGGCCGATGTACTGCGTCAAGGAAGATGCGATTAAGGCATGGTGCAGCTATAATCAACTTGAATTCATTCAGTGCGCCTGCAGATTCACAGAGAATATTGCCAAGGAAGATGAACATCTTTCCAAGCGGTATGAAGCAAAGATGCTGATCAAGGAGCTGAAAAAAGACAATCCTGAGATTGAAGATAATATGTTCCGTGCCCTGCATAGAGTGCAGCTGAATACATTCCCTGGATATCAGAACGGGAAAGAGGTGCATAATATTCTTGATGACTATGATAAAGGAAAGAAATAATATGACAGAAAAGGAAAAGATGCTTGCCGGTCTGGAATATGACTGCGGTGATCCTGAACTGATCCAGTTATGGCATCAGGCAAAAGATCTGGCCAGACAGTACAACAATCTTCCTTCAGCAGATCTGAAGACAAAAGAAGAAGTCCTGCAGAAGATGCTTGGCGGATTTGGAAAGAACCTGTGGGTCACTCCACCATTTTATGTGGACTATGGAAAGAATATCTATTTCGGCAGCAACTGCGAAGTCAATATGAACTGCACGTTCCTGGATGACAACAAGATCATCATTGGAGACAATGCTTTGATTGCACCCAATGTGCAGATCTATACCGCGTATCATCCGACCAATGCGGCTGACCGTTTTGGGGAACCAAAGGAAGATGGCTCCTTTACCTTCTGCAAGACCATCACAGGACCGGTCAAAATTGGCAGCGGCTGCTGGATTGGCGGCGGTGCGATTCTGCTGCCAGGCGTGACCATCGGCGATAATGTTGTGATAGGGGCAGGAAGTGTCGTTACTAAGGACATTCCATCCAATACTGTGGCTGCCGGAAATCCCTGCCATATTCTGCGCAGCAATATATCAAGAAAATAAGTGCGTCATTCACAGAGAAGAGGAGGCAGCAGATATGCTGTTAGGTTCAATTGAAACAGGCGGTACAAAATTTGTGTGTGCAGTCGGTGATGAAAATGGAAAGATCATTGATCAGATAAAATTTCCAACAACATTGCCAGAAGAGACAATGAAACAGGCAATTGACTGGTTTGAACCGAAGAAAATTGAAGCTGTCGGTATTGCCTGCTTTGGACCTATTGACCTTCGCCGTTCTTCACCGACGTACGGGGCAATTACCACTACTCCAAAACCAGGATGGGAAAATTTCAATATTGTCAATGAGGTAAAGAATGCACTGCATGTTCCGGTTGGTTTTGATACAGATGTCAATGGATCACTGCTTGGAGAAGTGACCTGGGGCAGTGCCAGGGGACTGAGTGATGCTGTATACATCACCATTGGAACTGGCATCGGTGCCGGCATTATGACAAATGGCAGACCGCTTCATGGCATGCTGCATCCGGAAGCTGGACATATCGTGATTCCAGTCAGAAAAGATGATGCTTTCCAGGGCGTATGTCCATATCATGGCACATGCTTTGAAGGCCTTGCTTCTGGTCCGGCAATTGAAAAGCGCTGGGGAAGGCCGGCAGCAGAATTGATTGACCAGCCTCAGGTGTGGGATCTAGAAGCGTTCTATATTGCAGAAGCTGTCAGTATCTATATCTGTACACTCAGTCCGCAGAGAATTATTCTAGGCGGCGGTGTCATGCATCAGGAACAATTGTTCCCTATGATCCGTCAGAAGGTGTCAGAGATGATCAATGGCTATATTCAGACAGATGAAATGAAGCATTTAGATACCTATATTGTTCCAGCCAGTCTGCATGATGATCAAGGAATTATGGGCGGTCTGAAACTGGCTTGCAATGCTCTAAAAGAAAATGCTCTAAAGTAACGGTAAAATTGGATGATGAAAAAGACTGATCTGGATGAGAATTGCCCAGTTCAGTCTTTTTACTGTGATGATTTTTTCTGCAGTGCTTCTTTATCAATGATCTTGTATCCCTGATCTGTCTTTTTCAAAATTCCATCCGCACATAATTTATTCATGATGCGGAAGATATGCCGATAGCTCATTCCAACCGACTGGGCAGCATCACTGAGAACATCCGTGAACAGTCCATGGCGCTGGCTCATCAGGATATATGAACATAATCTTTCATCACTGGAATAAAGGGCAGAGGCAACTCTTGCATTGTCACTGTTGACAACAATATCAGCCAATGACTTAGCAATATAGTTCATGAAGACAATATTCTCCCGCATAGATGCAGTATTGCTGGCAAAGGGAATGGCAATCATATGCAGAGGGGTCAAAGCAGTCACGGGCGTTGCGCCAGTCGGGCTGTCCTTCATGATTTCGATGGATCCCAGCAGTCCCTTGGAGATGTAGTATGTCAGGATCAGATTCTTTCCATTCTGCGCATTAATGCAGATTTTTGCAGTACCATGCAGAATGATATAGAGACAGTCCATCTGATCTCCCTGCTGAAGGACAAGTTCACGCGGTTCATAACTGACCCGGTGAATCCCTGAAAGAGAAGACAGCTTTAAGCCATAGTCTTTCAGAATCTCTCTGTCTGTATCTTTGATCAGTTCCTGTTTCATACATTTCTCCACTGCCATCAGTCTACCTTATTTATCATATAAATACCATGACATATGTCAGGATACCCTTGGAGGAAGCGGGATTACACTGAATCCATCAAGGAGGAATTCTTATGGAACAGTTTCTCGTTCTGCTTACCGGCATGTTGACTGCTGTCATGATCTCAATCAACGGCAGTCTGTCTGCCAGTACAGGCATGTATCACTCGGCTGTGATCATTCATCTTGTCGGCGTTGTTTTCTCATTTATTCTCTGTATGGTCAAGAAAGAGAAGATATGGAGGCATCGGAAGGTGCCTGTCTATGCATATCTAGGCGGTGCCGTCGGTGTCCTCACAGTGATGTTCAATAATTATGCTTTTTCCTATCTCAGTATGACAGCTATCGTTGCCTTAGCACTGTTCGGCCAATGTGTGACTTCCAATATCATCGACAGTTTCGGCTTGTTTGGAATGAAGAAAAGACCAATGTCAAAAGCTTCCTGGACGGGACTGCTGCTGTCCTGCATCGGCATTGCCATCATGCTGAGCGGCAGTACTGTTTCTTCGCTTCTGCCGACAATCCTTTCCTTATGCGCCGGCATTACAATCGTCCTGTCAAGAACAGTCAATTCACGGCTTGCTGGAGAAGCCGGGGCTATGACAGGCTCTTTTATCAACCATCTGGTCGGGCTGCCGTTCTGCATCCTGCTGTTGATCATCATGCCGCAGGAGATAATGGATCTTTCTGCCTTCAGTCCATGGATGCTGCTGGGTGGGGCGTTTGGTGTAACTACTGTTTTTCTGCAGAATATTACGGTCTCAAAAGTCGGCGGTCTGCGCTTGACGATGCTCTCTTTTGTCGGTCAGATCTTTACCAGTATTGTTCTGGACTGGATCACTGGCTCCTCTTCTTCGCCGCAGCTGTTCTATGGAAGCCTTGTTGTAGGCATCGGTCTGATTGCCGGCATGGCAATGGAATGGAAGGAAGAACGTTTCAGACAGTCCTGCCAGGAAATCTGATGAAAAATTTCTTCTCTCATCATACAATATAAGTAGAAATGATATGAGAGAGATCTTCTATGATATATAACAAATGGTATGCCGTTCTTCCATCCAGCGCAGTGAAAAAGCAGCAGGTCTGAAGATGGGCGAACCAAGTATGATCAATGATCATATTCCATTTTTTGAAGAAGATGTGGATGACAGCTGGGTCTACAGTGAAATTGAAGATCACTGGAACTCCCATTATTCCCGCTGTATTGAAAACCAGCTGGATGTTGTCCATCTGCCGTTCATTCATCACAATACAATCGGCAGAGGAAACAAGACAGTCGTCAACGGTCCTAAGGTGGAACTGATTGAAGGCGGACTGATCACCAGTGCCAACAACGATGTGGATGAGGGGCAGACACCGAAGTCCTCGGATGAGTGTGTCATCAAATCAACCTATTTGAAATTTCTTTTTCCTAATCTCTGGATGAATCACATCAGTGACAAGATGAAAGTCATCATTTACTTTGCACCTGTAGATGATGAAAATACCATTCTGTATATCCGCTTCTACAGCAGGGCGGCTGGAAATAAAGCAGGGGATGCATGCATTGCATTCTTCGGCAGATTCGGCAACCGCATCATCGAAAGACAGGATAAGAGGATTGTAATTACGCAGAAGCCGAAGGCATCGTCCTACCATTCCCAGGAGAACCTGCTGGCAGGAGACCTGCCGATTATTCAGTATCGCCGGTTAAGAGAAGAATTGAAGAACAAAATATAACAGGAAGCACGCAGTGCTTCTTTTCTTTTTGCTTTCATAATGTTCGAAAACGAACAAATAATGGTTGCGTTGAACTTGGCATTGTATATAATATAGTTCTAAAACGAACAATGTGAGGATGAATGATGAAATTTGAAATGTGGGATGCAATTGATGCAGTCGTAAAGCTCTATGACGAACTTCTGGAACCTGTATATGAAAAGCACAGTCTGACAAAATCAGAGCTGGATATTCTGCTGTTCCTGGCAAACAATCCAGAATATGACAGAGCGGCAGATATCATTGAAGTGCGCAAGGTGGCAAAGTCGCATGTCTCCGTTTCAGTGAACTCTCTTTTGGAAAAAGGATATCTGAAGAAGAAGGAACAGAAGGAAAACAAGAGAGACATCCATCTAACTGTTACGAAAAAGGCAGATAAGATCATTGAAGACGGCAGAGCAGCACAGAAGCTGTTTGACCAGACAATCATGAAAGGCTTTACGCATGAAGACCGTAAGGCACTGCAGGCAGCTTCCGCAAAGTTCCTGGCAAACTGTCAGCAGTATGGAGGGGAAAACAGATGAATCGTACTGATTTATTAGGCAGCGGCAGTATTAAGTCGCTCTTCTTTCGACTGACCATTCCTGCTGTTGTGGCACAGGTCATCAGTCTTCTTTATAACATCGTTGACCGCATCTATATCGGCCACATGGCAGAAGTCGGCCAGTCTGCGCTGACAGGTGCTGGACTGTTCGTGCCGATTCTTCTCTTGATCAATGCCTTTGCCATGTTAGTTGCAAGCGGCGGTGCACCGCTGATGTCCATCCGTCTAGGCGAAGGACAGAAAGAAAAGGCAGAAAAGATCATGGGCAACAGCTTCTCTGCACTGATCCTATTGTCGATTGTCCTGACCATAGTCATGTATCTGGCAGCACCGCAGCTCTTATATTTCTTCGGCGCATCAGAAAATACATTTGTTTACGCACTGCCGTATGCAAGAATTTATATCCTCGGTACGATCTTTGTCACCATTGCCTTAGGCATGAATTTTTATATTTCTGCACAGGGCTTTGCGAAAGAAAGCATGATGACAAATATCATCGGTGCAGTGATCAACATCATACTGGATCCAATCCTGATCTTCGGCTTCAACATGGGTGTAGAAGGGGCGGCAATCGCAACTGTCTTTTCACAGGCAGTCAGTGCGGCCTGGGTCATTCTCTTTCTGATGGGGACAAGGCCGAGTGTGCGTCTGCAGAAAAAGACCTTCCGGATTGAGAAGAAGATTCTGATGCCATGCCTGGCATTGGGCGCGTCTTCCTTTATCATGCTGTCGACCGAGAGCCTGCTGTCGATTACCTTCAACCACAGCCTTGCCGTATACGGCGGGGATATGGCTGTCGGGGCAATGACAATCATCACCAGTGTCTCTTCCCTGATCTCCATGCCGCTCAACGGCATTACGCAGGGCGCAGCACCTCTGCTGAGCTATAACTTTGGTGCAGCTAAGAATGACAGAGTCAGAAAATCCTTCCGCATGATCTTCACAACATGTGTTGTGTATGCCGGTATTGGATGGATCTTGATCATGCTGCTGCCGCGGACGATTGCTTCTGCTTTTACTGCCAATACAGAGCTGCTTGATTACAGTGTATGGGCAATGCGCATTTACTTTGCATGTACGATTACCCTAGGGTTTCAGATTTCATGCCAGCAGTCATTTGTGGCCCTGGGACAAGCAAAGATCAGCTTGCTGATGGCACTGCTCCGGAAGATCATACTGCTGATCCCGCTGATCCTGATCCTGCCGCATTTTATCTCAAATCAAGTATTTGCTGTCTTTATTGCTGAACCAATCAGCGATGCTATCGCTGCATCGGTCACAACAATTATGTTCTTTACGCGGGTCGAAGGCATTCTTGCCAAAGGACCGCAGAACCGTCAGATCGAAGCATAAAAAATTCTCCTGAGAGAATTTTTTCTTAGAAGTGCTCGTAGAAAGGCATCTTGTTGTAGGCATATAGTCTAGCAACTAATTCACCATCCGACAGGTCTTTCATTGGTCCTACCAATGCATCCATATGCTGGAGGAATTCTCCTACAGAAGCATCTGGGAAAGCCTTATGATGGATTTCTTCCAGCAATTCATAAATATTCTGACGGTCGCTCATTTCAATCTCCTTTTTCTATATCAGGTGATGGTCATACAGATAATGACCGACACCATCATCATCACAGTCATGTTCCGTGATATCATCACAGATCTTTTTAACATCTTCCATGCCGTCTTTGACGCAGACAGATTGTCCAGATGTCTTCAGCATTTCAATATCATTCTCTGCATCGCCGAAGGCAATGACATCCTTCAGGTCCATGCCGATAGATTCACAATACTTTTTCAGTCCTTCACCTTTATTATTCATTGGATCCTGGAGCTCAACTAATTCCGGTCCTGTCCGGAAGCAGGCAATGCGGCTGCCGAACTTCTTTCTGGCAAATGCTTCGACTTCTTCCGCTTCCTTGACGGTCGGATAACGGTACAGGATCTTGCCGGTCGGTTCTGACCAGAGATCTGATTCATCTCTGCAGATCTCTACACGGCACATATGGCGCATGCCGGAAGCTTTGATTTCATCGTCCATCAACAGGGACAGTTCATAACCTTCACGGTATACAAACGGGTTGGTATCAGGGAAGTCCCGCAGTGCCGCGACGATTTCCTTGAGCTCTTCTGTAGACAGCAGATGGTAATCTTTCTTTTCGTTAGATGCCTTGGTCCATAATTCTCCGCCGTTCATGCCAATCAGGAAATCAAACTGGAAGCTGAGCCCCCATTCTTTGTAATGATCAGAGACACCCTGCCATAACGGTCTGCCTGAAGCGATGCCCAGAATGATGCCTTTCTGATGCATCTCTTCAAATGCCTGCAGGGTCAAAGGACCTGGGACATGGCGTGTCCTTCCTCTTAAAGTACCATCAATATCCGCAATAAACATTTTCATACACTGTGCCTCACGGTGGTAATTGTACCACGCAGGAGCGGGAAATGGTGAATCTATGAACGGTAAACCATTTTACTTTTCCAAAAATTGGAAAAGAGCTTAAATATTCGTCATAATTATAAAAATATTTAAAAATAATGAACCGGTTTACCTTGAAAGATAGAAAGCAATCAACTATGATAGTGGAGTAGTTAAAACAGGAGGAAAATATGGAAACAATACTCGACAAATTTAAACTGACCGGCAAAGTAGCCTGGATCACAGGAGCATCCTATGGATTAGGACTGGCATATGCAACAGCGTTTGCACAGGCTGGCGCAAAGATTGCCTTTAATGACATCAATCAGGAACTGGTTGATAAAGGACTTGCCGCTTATAAGGAAAGAGGCATTGAAGCGTATGGTGCCGCCTGTGATGTCACTGATGAAGCAGCTGTCGCAAAGTTCGTAGCAGACGTCAAGGCAAAGCTTGGCTCAATTGATATTCTGGTCAACAATGCCGGCATCATCAAGCGGATTCCAATGGTCGAGATGACCAAGGCACAGTGGGATCAGGTCATCAATGTCGATCTGACAGGACCGTTTGTATGTTCCAAGGCTGTTCTGCCTGATATGATTGCCAAGAAGTCCGGCAAGATCATTAATGCATGTTCAATGATGTCTGAACTTGGACGTGAGACCGTATCTGCTTATGCAGCTGCTAAGGGCGGCTTAAAGATGCTGACAAGAAATATCTGCTCTGAATATGGTCAGTATAATATCCAGTGCAATGCGATAGGACCTGGCTACATTGCAACACCGCAGACAGCTCCATTAAGAGCGAAGCAGGCAGATGGATCCATGGCACCGTTTGACAGATTCATCCGTTCGAAGACGCCTGCACAGCGCTGGGGAGAAACAGAAGACCTGATGGGCCTTGCTGTATTCCTTGCTTCACCAGCATCTGACTTCATCAACGGCCAGGTCGTCTATATTGACGGCGGCATTACTGCCTATATCGGACAGGATCCAAGCCAGCTTGATGAATCAAAGTTTGCTGACATCAAGGAAGATACTTCTGTTAAGGTTGCTGACTGATCTATGCATAACAGTTCTGGTGAATACTGGAACTGTTTTTAAGCGAAGGAGAAAAGAATATGAAAATAGCTTTGATCAATGAAAACTCACAGGCCGCAAAGAATGAGATCATCTTCAATGCACTGCAGAAAGCTGTTGTCCCGATCGGACACGAAGTCATCAACTATGGAATGTACAGTGCAGATGATGAAGCACAACTGACGTATGTACAGAACGGCATCTTGGCATCGGTGCTGCTGAACAGCGGTGCAGCAGATTTTGTCGTAACTGGCTGCGGCACAGGGGAAGGCGCAATGCTCGCCCTCAACAGTTTCCCAGGTGTCATATGTGGACATATCGAGACACCATTGGATGCCTATACGTTCTCGCAGATCAATGCGGGCAATGCAGTCGCCATCCCATATGCACTTGGCTTTGGCTGGGGCGGAGACCTGAACCTTCAGTATATCTTTGAGAAGCTGTTCGCCGAAGAACCAGGGGGAGGCTATCCAAAGGAGAGAGTGGTCCCAGAGCAGAGGAACAAGAAAATTCTGGACAATGTGCGCATGAATGCCTTCCGTCCGCTGCCGGAAATCCTGCAGAGCCTGGACAGAGATCTAGTAAAAGGGAGCTTTGCCGGAAAGCACTTTGATGAGTACTTTGCACGTGACTGCAGAGTCCCTTCCTATCTTAAATTAATCAATGAACTGAAGAAGTGAAGCGGAGAAATCTGCTTCTTCTTTTTGAACAAATGTTCGAAATCTTTGTTATTTTATAGGTTTTGTGAGAAAATAACATACGTACTAAGCAAAGGAGACTACACGATGAACAAGCCAGAATTAAATGATGAATTAGCCAAGACCAAAATCAGGAAGTATAAGACATTTGGCGGGAATACAATTGAGATCATGTATGGAGCACTGGATGAAAACGGAAAAGCAGTTCCTCCTAAGGAAGATGCAGATGACGGACATGGTACATGGTTCGGCATTGAAGTGAATGGAGACTACCGTATGTTTGCCTGGACACATTCCAAGGCAGAGGGCGGCAGTACAGAATATGGAACAGAGTACAAAGAAAAGGCGCTCGACACATTAAAGGAACAGCTGAATAAGAAGACCGAGCTTGCCAGAGAGCTTGAAAATATGCTGCATAACGGCGACAGTGATGAAAATGCACTGAATGCCATCAAGGATGCATGGAACAAGCTGACCGTATGGAATGTTCCTGTTGAGAAAGATATTATCAAGCGTTATGAGAAGGCACTGAATGCCTTTGAACCGAAGATGGAGGAAATCAAGCAGAACATCGCTGCCAAGAGCACTATCGTTGATCAGGCTAAGAAGCTGCTCGATGCTGACAACTTCCGCAACGCAAGAAATGAACTGGATAAGCTGAAGGATTCCCTGCGTGAGATCGGCAGTGCCGGCTCTGCTAAGGATGATGAATTCCATGAGCAGATCCGTGAGATTGAGAATACACTGCGTACAAAGCAGAAGGACTTCAATGAACATATCAACGAATCCAGAAGTACTGCTGAAACAAAAAAGACAGAACTGATCAGTCAGGCAAAGAAGCTGGTATCAAATGTCTCAAATTTCAAAGAGACGAATGTGAAGATGAATGAACTGTTTGATGCATGGAAAACAGCAGGCAGTGCAGGTCATGAAGTTGATGAGAAACTGTGGGAAGAGTTCAATGGTCTGAGAAAGCAGTTCTTTGACGCAAGACAGAAGTTCTTTGATGAGCGTGATGAGCAGCTGAAGAAGTCCGGTGAAACAAAGCAGAAGCTGATTGAAGAAGCAAAAGCTATTGTTGAGAAGAATGATTTCGGCAGAAGTGCTGCTGACCGCATGAAGGCATTGGATAAAGAATGGAGAGCAGCAGGATATTCCGGCAAGGATATCAATGATTCTCTCTGGGATACCTTTACAAAGACAAAGGAAGCATTCTGGTCTGCAAAGAAGGCAATCTTTACAAAAGCTGTAGAAGCGGATATTGAAAAGGCACAGAAGGAATTAGATAAGATCAACAAGGAACTGGAAGATCTGGAATACCGTCTGGAAGTTGCACCAAATCCAACGATGAAGAAGGATGTAGAAGATACAATCTATGTCAAGCGGAATGAAAAGACGGATAAAGAAAAAGAATTAGAAGAATTGAAGAAGAAAGCCAGTGAATAACCGGAGACTCACAGAGATGTGAGTCTTTTTGGTATAATGGAAAAATGAAAAAACAGACAGTTGGCATCGTTGCACATGTCGATGCAGGAAAAACAACATGTATTGAAGCGATGCTGTATCAAAGCGGCACCATCAGAAAGCTTGGCCGTGTTGATCATCGTGATACCGTGATGGATTATGATGAAGAAGAACGCTCACATGGAATCACCATTTATGCCAAAGAAGGGCACTTTGACTGGAAGGATACCAGATTTTACCTGATTGATACGCCAGGGCATGTCGACTTCTCCGCCGAGATGGAACGCAGTCTTTCGATTCTTGACTGTGCTGTATTGGTAATCAATGGTCAGGATGGTGTCCAGTCACATACCGAAACAATCTGGAAGTGCCTGGCACATTATCATATTCCAGTGATTGTCTTTATCAACAAGATGGATATTTCCTATCTTCCTGCAGAACAGCTGATCAAGGACCTGCATGCAAAATGTTCCGACGCATGTGTTGCCTTTCATCAGAAGGGATATGAAGAAGAACTGTCATTGACGGATGACATTCTTTTAGAAGAATACATGCAGACAGGCACCTTTCATCAGGATTCTCTTTTAGATACATTCTATCAGCGGAAGTTCTTTCCCGTTCTGCTGGGCTCAGCATTGAAGATGCAGGGCATTGATGAACTGATGGATCTGCTGTCCTTCTTTACCCCGGAACGCACCTATCCGCAGGATTTCGGTGCCAGGATCTATAAGATCTCAACTGATGAAAAAGGAGACCGTTTGACACATGTCAAGATCACCGGCGGTGTCCTGAAGGCAAAAGATAAGATCAGTGAGACCGAAAAAGCAGATGCCATCCGTCTGTATCAAGGCAGCAGCTTTACTTTGATGAATGAAGCAGAAGCAGGTGATGTTGCTGCTCTGAAGGGGATCACCTCATTTGAACCAGGGCAGGGGCTTGGCTTTGAAAAGGACAGCGAGAAACCGCTCCTCAGCGCATATATGACATATGAACTGATCCTGCCGGCTGGAACCAATACGCTTGCCTTGAATGAAACGATGAAGCAGCTGGCTGAGGAAGACCCGCAGCTGGAAGTATCCATCGATGAAAAGACACAGAAGATCCAGATCCAGATCATGGGCGAAATGCAGAAGGAAGTGCTGCAGAAAAAGATTTTAGAGAGAAGCGGCATTGAGATTGGCTTCGGCATTGGCTCTATCGTATATCAGGAAACAATCAAGGGACCTGTGGAAGGGGCAGGGCACTTTGAACCTTTGCGTCATTATGCGGAAGTCCATTTGCGCTTGGAACCTCTGCCGGCAGGAAGCGGGATTGAAGTTATCAGTACCTGCAGCAGCGATGAATTGAATTCCTCCTGGCAGAGATCGATTATCAGTGCACTGCAGAGAAAAAGACATCTCGGTGTCCTCAGCGGTTCTCCGCTCACGGATGTAAGGATCATTTTGACTGCCGGCCGCGGAAACATCAAACATACTTCCGGTGGGGACTTCCGTCAGGCGGCGCTGCGGGCAGTCCGTCAGGCTTTAATGAAAGCTGACAGTATTCTTTTAGAGCCTTACTATACATTTACACTGAATGTTCCGGCTGCCTCCCTGAGCAGAGCGTTATTTGATCTGGAGACGAGAAATGCAGAAGTTGCTGTCAATGAAGAAACAAATGGCACAATGACAATTCAGGGAAAAGGGCCAGTCAGGACACTGACGAATTATCAGAGCGAAGTGACCTCCTACACCAAGGGACTTGGCAGATTTTCATGTACACTGGAAGGCTATCATCCTTCTCAGGCGGCCGCGAAGATCATTGCCGAGATCAGCTATGATCCAGAAGCAGATCTTAGAAATCCTTCCGGTTCTGTATTCTGCGCCAATGGTGCAGGCTACTATGTGCCTTGGAATGAAGCGGATGCACTGATGCATGTTCAGCTGAAGAAGGAAAGTACAGCCAGCTTTGAAAGAGAAAAGATCAAAGTCAATGAAGCAGATCTTTCCGCCATTCTGAAAAGCGCTGTATCCAATAACCGCAATGAAAAGAAGGAAGCGCGGCCGAAAGCAGAACCTAAGCCAGAGAAGCAGAAGGCTGCTCCGAAGAACCTGCCGTCCTTATTGATCATTGACGGCTACAACATGATCTATGACTGGCCGGACCTGAAGGAGATTGCCAAGGAAGATCTGTATGATGCACGGGCAAAGCTGACATCCATTCTGCAGAATTATCAGGCATATACCGGGGAACAGATGATCCTTGTCTTCGACGGCTATCAGAAGCAGGATAATCACGGCACTGTTCTCAAGAAAGGGAACTTGACCATCGTCTATACAAGAACTGATGAAACGGCTGATGCATGGATTGAACGGGCAGGGTACGAATATCGGAATACCTATGCATTGTCGGTTGCGACCTCAGACGGTCTGATCCAGAACGCTGTATTCTCACAGGGTGCACTGCGCATCTCCGCAAGAGAATTTAAGAACCGTATTGATTTCATCAATACACAGATCAAAGAAAAGACAGAAAACCTCTGAATTTACAGTTAAAAACAAGTGACTGCTGTTTTTTTACGAAAATAGGATACAATGATTACATGGGAAAAGAAGAACATAATCAGGGGAATACACTGGCGAAACTGCCGTATATCCTGCTTGAACTCATCAATAACGAGAATCCGGAAAGTGTCGATTATATTATCGGCAAGTATATTCTGGATCATATGAATCAGCTCAGCGGAGCTTCTATTCAGGACATTTCTGATGCATGTGAAGTATCCAAGAGCACTTTGAGCAGATTCTGCCGGAAGATTGGCCTGGAAGATTTCCAGGAGATGAAGGATGAACTTCAGCATGCCAATATCAATCCAAGCAACAAGTTCAATGTACCGTTGGTGGATTCAGACGGCAAAGGATATCTGAAGAGCGTCAGTGAGCAGGTCATGAAGCTGGATGCTGCACTGGATTATAAACTGATAGAAAAGCTGGTCAGAGAGATCTATGATGCAAAGAACATCATTCTGCTTGGCTCCATGCAGGCAATGAATCCGGCGGTCAATCTGCAGCAGGATATGCTGTTCTGCGGCAAAGTGACCCGTGTTCCAAGTATGTTCTCACTGCAGGTCAGTGCAATTGAACGCGCACGTCCCAATGATCTGCTGATCTGTTTCTCCAACAGCGGCATCTTCTTTGAACGTCTGTTTGAAAATCAGGGAGATCTTCATAAACTGGATCATCTGCGCATCTGGATGATCACTGGCAATGAGAATGTTAAGAAGCTGTCCTATGTCAACGAGAGCATCATTATTCCTGACAATCATGGCTATGTATCGCATCCGCTGCAGTTCAATCTGACTGCCCGTGTCATTGCAATGGCATATGCGGAATACTATAAAAAGATGAATGAAAAAAAGGGACATTGAGTGAAGTCCCTTTTCTATTTGGCTGCGATGATATATTGAATCAGAATATCCAAGAACATCATGTAGCTGAACTGTTCTCCTAAGACAATTTCTTCCCCTAAAGATTTTGGCAGAGTAGGAAGGACCACTACATCATTAAAATCTTTGCGGAGAGGATGTTTCGGCGAGGTGGTGATCAGCAATGTATGCGGCTGGCGGTCAGGCATCTGCTCAATTGTTTCAATTTCATGGCGAAGAGAAGGATTCCGTGAGGAAAAATCAATCAGCAGGTCATTGCTGGTGTATGTATATGGGAGCATCCACATCTTATCTGTGCTGATGCTGGTGGATTTGATTCCGCATAAGGACAGCAGTGCCATTAAATAATCAGCAGGGATTTTTGACAGAGAGTGTCCGGTCAGATATACCGTATTTGATTTTTTGATCAATTCCGCAATCGATTTCATCTGTTTTGCAGATAATGAATTTTCTGTTGTTTCCAATAATTGACTATACATATCAGCACGAGAATTTTTTTTCGTTTCACTCTGCATGCCTTCAATATCAATTTGTGCCTGGTACTGCAATTCATTATACCCTTTGAAGCCAAGCTTCTGAGCAAAGCGAGTCAGACCCGCCTGAGAAACACCGCTGGTCTGCGTTATTTTAGAAATGCTCTCACGGGCAAATATATCTGGGAAGCGAAGAAAATTATCGTAGATTGCTTGATCGGTTTTCGTAAAAGATGCAGATTTCAATTTCATTGTGTCGAAGATTGTCATAAGAATACCTCGCCTATGTAATATTTTACATCAAATGAATCATAATTTAAATGAATAACGATTCAAAATATTAAATAATTATTGAATTGAAATTCAATTTAGTTTATATTGTTCCTGTGGAAAGCGTTTACAAAAATCTAAATGAAAGAATGATGCCGATGAATACTGCAGATTCTAAAGCATTCGCTGCTTTCAATAGATGGGTAGGCGAAGGATTCCCATACATCTGCTTCATTTGCAAAAATTGAATCCAAATTCAAAAATAGGGAGAATATATGAAAAAGTTTGAAGATTGGCTGACCCTTGCGTCAAGCAAATTTGCAACAAATCGAGTGTTAAATGTAATTCAGCGTGCATTCATGATCCTGCTTCCAATTACAATGGTAGGTTCAATTGCCTCACTGCTGAAAGGAATCAGTATCGGCGGTTATCAAGCATGGCTCCAGTCTACCGCTTTGTATCCTGCACTTGGAGCAGTCTACCAATTCACCGTAGGTATCTTAGCTCTATACATCGTATTCCTTGTCGGACTTCAGTTTGCTTCTATCTATAATCTGCCGAATGACGGTGTAAATATCGGCTTGACCGCTTTGATGGGCTTCTTCATCATTACACCTTATACACAAGCTGAAACAGCATATGGAGCAGCAACCTTATCGACACAGTGGCTTGGCTCTTCAGGCATGTTCATGGCAATCATTCTTGCTTTTGCAACAGGAGGTATCTTCAAATTCTGCAATGCAAAACATATTGAGATCAAAATGCCTGATTCAGTACCACCAATGATTGCACGTCAGTTCAGTGCTTTGATTCCGGCATTTTTTGCAACAATCATATTCATTGCAATCAAGATAATTTTCGGTATGACACCGATTGGTGATGCACAGACTGCAATCTATTCTTTGATTTCAGCACCTCTGAGCCATTTAAGCGGAAATATATGGGGCTTATTTGTGATTTATCTTGTTCTGTACTGCATGTGGTTCTTCGGTATTCATGGCGGTATGACAGTTATGCCGATCATGATGTTGTTATTTACTCAGGTCCAGATGGAAAATTTAGCTGCATATCAGGCAGGTTCTGCTCTTCCTCATATGGTAACTGGCGCAATCTTGAGCTATGGTTCAGGCTCTTTCCCATTGATTATTGCAATGCTGATTTTTGCAAAATCAAAAGCAAATCGTTCGATTACAAAACTGGCCGCAATTCCATCATTCTTTGGTGTTGATGAGCCGTCTTACTTCGGAGTTCCAATGATTCTGAATCCAATCTTCTTCCTCCCATGGGTTGTTTTCACACCTGCTATTGCTGTATTTGGTACTTATGCTCTTGAAGCTGCTGGTCTGATTCCTTATGCAACTGGTGCTAGCGCTGGTTCATTCGTTCCTTTCTTTGTCATTGACCTTGTCAGCTATGGCTGGAGAGGTGTTGTATGGGGCCTGTTGATATTTGCTTTATGTGTTCTTGTCTATATTCCTTTTGTAAAGGTATATGATAAGCAGAAGTGTGCTGAAGAGGCGAAGATTGAAGCAGAAGAAGTTGCGGCAGAAAATGCAGAAGTAAAAGCAGTATCCCAGAACGTATAAATAAAAGGCGATTCATTTCCTTTCAATAATGTAAAGATAGGAGGTCCAATATGAAATTATTAATGCAGTCTGATGATTATGGTATTACGCGCGGAGCTTCATGCGGTATTATTCATGGCATCAAGCATGGTATCATACGAAACACAGGCCTGTTTGCAAATATGCCATGGGCAGAAGAATGTGTGGATATGCTGAGACCATATCTGGATGAGATTGGATTCGGCATTGATCTGAATGCGTCCACAGGTCCATCACTGCTCGGCTATGAAAAAGTGCCGTGTCTTTGCCGCAAAGATGGTTCTTTCTATACCAGCAGAGAGAATCGGGCAATGGATGAAGCAATAGCAAATCATGATCACGTAGATTATGAACAAGTATATGCAGAATTTGAAGCTCAGATTCTAAAGTTTCAAGAGCTTGTTGGCAGACTTCCAGATTATTTTCATGGACATGCATACGGGACGGAGACGACTTACAAAGCGAGTATTTCTCTCGCTCAAAAATATCATCGCCCTTATACATTGGAAATAGGAAGGCGTGCTGAAGTGAAAGAGACTGGCATGGGTTGGTATAAATATGGCGGCGGAGTCGAGGAACAATTGAAAGAAGACCCAATTGCATATATTACTGCCGATGAAAATGGATTGCTTCAGAGCGAGTATGGTTATATTATTACGCACTGCGGGTATATGGATGCTGATTTGATCAATCTTTCCAGTTTTAACGCCTGCCGTGTTAAAGATCTAGAAGCAGTTACCAGTGATGTGCTCAAACAGTGGGTCAAAGACAACCACATTGAATTGATCACTTTCCGCGATATTCCTGAAGAGTGGTATTAACAAATCTCCAATCTGACATGCTCGGCATCTGCCGGGCATGTCTTGATTTATATACATGGTTAGCTGAAAATGAAGTTAGGAGATATTGAAAATGAAATTAGGTGTATCTGTTTATCCGGATCTTTCTCCACTGGAAGATATCCGCAGTTATTTGGAGCAGGCATCATCCTGCGGCTTTACCCGTGTTTTTTCAAGCATGTTCTCTATGCAGGGGACCAATGAAGAAATCATCGATTATTTCAAAAAGTTCATAGAAGCAGCGCACGCCTGCGGAATGGAAGTCTCATTGGATGTTAATCCAATATTCCTGCAGAAACTGGGTGTCTGTTATGATGACCTTTCTTTGTTTCATGAGATTGGATGCGATATCATGCGCATGGATATTTCTTATGGAAAAGAAAAGGATCTGAAGATGATCCAGAATCCTTATGGCATCCGCATAGAATACAATGCTTCTATGGGCGTGGCAGAAGAAATGGATTTCTTTGTTAAGAATCATGTATCAAAGGATGCAGTGCTGCTTGGACACAATTTCTACCCGCAGAGATATACTGGCATGAAGTGGAATAAGTTTCTGGAAATCAATCATGAACTGAAGAAGTACGGGTTCGCAATTGATGCATTCGTGTCATCACATGCACCGCATACGCATGGGGTATGGGATGCTGTCTGCGGTCTTCCTACAGTTGAAAAGATGAGAGATCTGCCCATTGACCTCCAGGTAAGGGAACTGCTTGCTACAGGGGACGTTGATGATATTCTGATTGGCAATGCCTACGCATCCATTGAAGAAATGAAGCAGATTCAAAAGGTATGCACACATTCAAGAAATGTGGAAGACTCACCAATCATCAACATATTGAAACAATATGGTATGGCACCAGAAAAATTGTCAGAGAAGATATTGAAAGTTGACATTGACCCTCAAGCATCACAGCAGGAGAGATGGAATCTGCTGGAGTTGTTTCCACAGGCTGACTTTGGTGACAGCAGTGAATGGATCTGGCGCTCGAGGGCAGGAAGAATGACAGGTGTATCTATTCCAGTCAGAAAATATGAAAATGAATATTTTGAGGCTGGAGATGTAGTCATTGTTAACGATAATTATCCTCACTATGCTGGTGAAATCCAAATTGTCCGTATCCCAATTCAAAATGACGGAACGCGAAATCTGATTGGCCATCTTGCACCGCATGAGGAAGAGATGCTCGAATTGATTAAAGATGGTGATGCAGTAGCTTTTTATGAGAACTAAAAAATGATAGCAAGCTTGTGAAGTGAACCCACTTCATTGAGGCTTACTCTCATTTTTGCTTCATAAACTCAACAACTGCTTCAACTGCTTCCTTTTGCTGCTGGGCTGCAGATATTACTGCATCTGCGTCGCCTTTCTGCTTTCCATAGTTGCCGAACTGGGCATGATTGCCGCCCTCGATCCGAACAACATTCTCGGTATAATTGATTTTTGCCTCTACCTGTGTATTTAAAGATCCATAAATGGTCAGTGCTTTTTCTGCTGGATAATCACCATAAATATATGCACCCATCAGGATCAGGCCCTGCAGCTTATCCTGATGCTTGGCAGCGTAGGAACTTGCCATGGCACCGCCCAAGGAATGGCCGGCAAGATACCATGCCTTGATATCTGGAAAATCTTCGATGATCTGATCGGCAGCGTTGACATTGAAGAAGGCCAGGTTCAGCGGCATATGGACAAGAATGCATGTCACATGTGCTTCTTCTCTGATCTGCTCCAGGATTGGCAGGTAGGCAATCGCTTCAACCTTAGCACCGGGATAGAAGATCACCGCTGTGCTGCTGTCTTCTTCCGGCAGGATCGTCAGGCTTCCTTCATTGATCAGCGTACTGTCATTCTGTGCGAAAGATACAGCGGTCGCATCCGCATGATAATAGAAAGCTGTCCAGGATAAGAAACCAAGAACGGCGGCGATAACAATTGATACAACAGTCAGAAGGACAATATACCTTCTTTTCATTTTCTTCTTCATCAGAACACTTCTCTCGTGCAAGTGTGATACAATACAATATATTAAATGAACGTGTTCATAAAAGAAAGGGAAATATGCCGAAAAAGATAGAAAATCTCAAGGATATGATCCTGCAGGATGCCCGCATCATTCTTAAGAAGCAGGGCTATGAGCAGCTGACTATCCGCAAGGTTGCCAATGACTGTCATATCGCTGTTGGTACTGTTTATAATTATTTTCCTTCCAAGGAAATGCTGGCCGCATATGTGATGCTGGAAGACTGGCAGAAGACACTGGCTCAGATCAAGGAAAAGTGTCAGGGAACAGAAGAACTGACGCAGGCTGTGCAGTACATCTATGAAGGTGTACTTTCTTTTGCCAAACAATACCGCAGTTCCTGGCGGGGATATGCCTTCACGGGGACTGAAACTATGGCGTTCCATAAAAGACATGTACTGCTGATCAAGCAGATTGCGGAATGCGTGGAGCCATTTACGAAAGATCTGCAGGCATCATTGTCACCAGAGTTCAGTCTGTTTGTAGCAGAGAACATCCTGGCTTGTGTGAACGGTTCACCTGTCAAAATTGAAGAACTGATCAATATCATGTCGCACCTGGAGAAGTCTTATGGCAGAAAATGAACTGGAAGAACTGACCGTACAAATGCTGGAATGCATAGGATCATGCATGAAGCTGGAACCGGCAGATATTGGCAGTTATGCGCAAATGCACTGGCCAAAGCTGCTTCCGCTCATGCATCTGCACGCCCGCAGCTATCATGTTGATAAGTATGGCAGCATCTTTGCGATGAATACACATGTTGCCGGAGATATGATGGATCTTGCGACAATTGTATGCACACCGAATGCAGGCGGAGATGTTCCTGTCCTGCTGATTGATATTATGAAGATGAAACAGAAACAGGCTGTCTTTATCGAATACTATGACTGCACTGAAAATGGTGCGGAGGATGATCGTCTGCAGAAGGTGAAGCAGACATATGACAGTCTGGAAGACTATGCAAAAAAACCGGCATGGTATGTCAAGGAAAGAACGAAAGATTCCTTGATCAAAGGCGGCAGAGACTGGGAAAGTCTGAAGAAAATGGCCGCGGCTTCCATGCATGCATATGCTGAAATGGCAGCGTCACATCTGCCAGGAACCTGTGCAGAAGAGAATCAGCATCGATTGAATGCATTCATCGACCGCATGGTGAAGGAGGGAAATCCTTCTTCATCAATTATGATGAAAGTAATGGGAAAAGAAGAAGCGGAACATTTTTTCCGCACCGTGATCATGCCGGAATCCTGGCGTGAAGGAGGAGAAAAAATATGAAAGTTGTATTGGCAGGCGCTTATGGAAATTTAGGGTCTGATGTGTTTCGCTCTCTGCTGAAAGCAGGACATACCGTTGTGGCATTGGATGCGATTGAAAAGAACCTCAATCTGAAAGGGGACTACACATTCCATAAAGTCAATGTGACAGATCCTGCTGCACTGGCAGGACTGTGTGATGGTGCAGATGCTGTGATCACGACCGTCGGACTCACAAAAGCTTCGGCATCAGTATCCAATTATGATATTGACTATCACGGCAATCTGAATCTTCTTCATGAAGCGCAGAAGGCTGGTGTAAAGAAGTTTGTCTATATCTCAGTATTAAAAGCGGATGCGGAAAAGGCAGAGAATGTACCGATGGTCCATGCAAAATATCTGATGGAACAGGATCTGATCAAAAGCGGTATGCCGTATATGATCTACCGTCCAACAGGATACTTCTATGACATCATCAAAGTCTTTAAGCCGATGATTGAAAAAGGTTCAGTCACTCTGCTGGGGAAAGAGCCAGTCAGTGCCAATGTCATTGATACGCCTGATTTTGCGGACTACATTGTGGAACATCTCAATGATGAAGGAAAGATCATCTCCATCGGCGGGAAGGAAACATATACCTATGAAGAAATTGCCCGCATGTGCTTTGAAGCAGCAGGGAAACCAGCTGTCATTAAGCATGCACCAGCATGGCTGTTTGATATTCTGGCATCCGTAAATCATATGAAGAAGAACGGCAAAGAAGCAATTATCCGCTTCAGCAAGTGGACATTGAGCGAATCGATGGTCGGTGATACAAAGGCCGGAACACATTCGTTTGCTCAGTATATCAAGGAAAGCTTTCAAGAGGCAGTGAAGTGATATGCTTCAGAATGTGATCATCCTATTGATTGTTTCAGCGGTGATGTGTTCCATCGGCTTTTACAAACATGTTTACTTTCTTTCGATTGGGTATGGATTTTCAGTGGCAGGCATCGGTGCTGCCCTGCTGATCATGTATGCCTCATCCCTGAATATTTTTTCTGTTCTGCAGTGCATTGTGCTGATTCTCTATGGCGCACGTCTTGCCGGTTTCCTGCTATACCGTGAATTAAAAAATGCTGCTTACCGCAGTACTTTAAAGTCAGTTGCGAAGGATGAAAGCGACATGTCCTTTGCGGCAAAGTTTGGCATCTGGGCAGGTGTTGCGATTCTTTATGTAATGGAGACGAGCCCAGTGTTCTTCCGCCTGGCAAATGGAACACAGGATACAGCAGCACCAGTCATTGGCATCTGCATCTCTTTGTTCGGTCTGTTCATGGAAGCTGCTGCTGATCATCAGAAGAGCGAGCAGAAAAAGGAAAATCCGCATATGGCAGCGATGAAGGGACTGTACCGGATTGTCCGCTGTCCAAATTATTTTGGTGAGATCTTATTCTGGACTGGTGTCATGGCAGGCGGTCTGACTTCATTACATGGGGCAGTGCAGTGGATCACTGCATTAACAGCGTATGCAATGATCATCGGCATCATGATCAGCGGTGCAGCCCGTCTGGAGAAACGGCAGAACAGCAATTATGGCAAAGATCCTGTCTACCAGGCTTATACAGCTAAGACACCTGTTTTGTTTCCATGGGTCCCGCTGTATCATCTGACAAAGGAACAGAAACATGAGTGAGCGTCATTATATTTCGGAAGGATTTACGATGGGACTGGCATTGGTGGATGCAGTGCCGGTGCTGTTCTTCTGCGGCAGCGCGGTCTTGATTGGGACCCGCATGCACAGCATCTTGTTCTGGTGGGGCGCAGCTCTATGCATCATCGGCGGCAGCGGCAAAGTCCTCTGGAAGATCCTGCTGGCAGCCATCCATAAGGACATCCGCATTCTGAACAAGCAGATGCGGTTCATTATGCCGCTTGGCTTTCTATGCATGATCATCAGTGTATGCATGCATCCAGTTTCCTTTACGATGCAGGAACTGTTACAGCTTCCATCACTGCTGTTCTTCGCAGTGGGCTTGATTGGAATGATCGGCATGACTGTCCTTGGGCTGACAAAGAAATCCATGGATGTCAAAGCCAACTGGCTGGAACAGTGCATCAACTGTTTTGCACAGGCAGCTTTCTTTCTGGGTATTTTAGTCTTCCATATGTAAAAGGCCAGTGATGAACTGACCTTTTTTCAGTTTCCTTTGAATGCATGCATGAACCATTTCCCTGTCTCGCTGAGATCATCTTCTGTCCAGCCGCTGGTCTTATCACAGAATGAGCTGATCAGCGCGCTTGTCTCTGCTTTATTGGACAATGACCAGGCAATGAAGGATACCTGCTGGGTGTTGAGCAGATTCAGCCACGCCTGCGCAGAATCATAATCAATGCCCCCGTTTCCTGATGCATCACAGATGCTGCATTCAGAAACAAAGACAGGGATGCCTGCCTGCAGGGCAGTGCCTAGTTTGCTGCGGAGAGCTTCTTTATGCGTACCGGCATAGAAGTGAAGGGCATACATGACATTGTCGAAGCTCAACGGATCAGAAACGACTTCATCAACATCCTGGCTCCATGTGTTGGTGCCGACAATAATGACAGCCTTTGGACTGTTGGCACGAATGATTGGAATGATATCTTCCGCATATGGCTTGATGACGGAAGACCATGGTGAATTCTGCGGCTCATTGCATATTTCATACAGAACATTATCGTAATCCGCATACTTCTTTGACATTTCATCAAAGAAGCTTTCTGCCTGTACTTGATTCTGCATAGGACTGCTGTCGGAGAGGATATGCCAGTCAATGATGACATACATGCCAAGATCAGCTGCCTCTTTGACGCCGGTATCAATCAGTTCCTTCAGCTGCTCTTGATTTCCACCAGAGCAGTAGCCGCCGCTTTCTGCTGTATACATGGCTAAGCGGACAACATTCGCATGCCAGTCATCCCGCAGAGTGCGGAAGGCGTCTTCATTGACATACTGCGGGTACCAGGCAAGGCCATGCGTACTGACACCTTTGAGCTGTACGACCTCATTGTTACTGTTTTCAAGATGGATCCCATCTACATGGAGCTGTCCTGCAGCTTTTCCAGTCACTGTTTCTGCAGTCACTGCCGGTGCTGTGGAAACAGGGGCAGCTGTCTTCAGCGGCTGATCTGCCTTGACACTGACAGATGTACCATCAGCGTAGGTGAAATCTGAAGATACAACCGCCACTCTGACATCCGCTGAGGTATAGGCGATGATGCCGATTTCACTCAATGACTGATTGGCTTTGATGACATGATTATAGTCTGCCGGGGTCAGCGTCCAAACAGAATCTTCAGCCGTGATTTCACAGTTCCAATGGCTGTCAGCGGTCTGTCCCTCAGCATTGAGATGAATTTTCCAGTCAGAGATCTCCTGGGTGCTGCGCGAATTGACGGTGAGGCTGTATTGCGTATAATGGCTGCTTCCTGTTTTCCATGTGCTGACGACCGTCAATGATGCGTTGACATCGGCTGATTCAGGATTGGAAGAAGCGGAAGATGCAGCAGTACTTTCTGGTGAAGGAGAGGAAGATGCAGAAGAACAGGCAGAAAGCAGAGAAGCGCAAAGGATGCTGCATAGAATTGTCCTGACTGTTTTCTTCATCTGTATCTCTCTTTTCGGTTACGTACATTATATTCTCAATTGCATGGACCAAGGACCTGAATCATAAGTGTGGTATCATAGATGATTAGAAAAGGCAGGTGCGTGATGAAAAAAGGATTGATCATGGAAGGCGGGGCAATGAGAGGAATGTTCACTGCCGGCGTAATTGATATCATGATGGAAAATAATATCGTTCCAGATGGATGTGTCGGTGTTTCTGCAGGGGCAGCTTTTGGCTGCAACATCAAGTCTCATCAGATTGGCAGAGTCATCCGCTACAATATCCGTTTTGCCAAAGACTGGCGTTTCTGTTCCGTCTTCTCCTGGCTGACAACGGGAGATCTCTACGGCGGTGAGTTCGACTACCAGATCCTGCCGAAGAAGCTGGATTATTGGGATGTGGATACCTTTGCGAAGAATCCAATGGAATTCTATGTGGTGGGGACCAATGCCAAGAATGGCAGACCTCTGTACCATAAGTGTTCTGATGGCGGCCAGAGTGATCTCTTGTGGATCCAGGGGTCGGCATCCATGCCGATTGCATCAAATCCCGTCATTGCGGATGGCTTTGAACTGCTGGATGGCGGCATCAGCGACAGCATTCCTTTGAAATTCTTTGAAGGCATCGGCTATGACCGGAACATTGTCATTCTGACCCAGCCGCGTGACTACACCAAGAAGCAGTACAGTGAAAAAAAGCTGAAGATGATGAAGAAGGCACTGCGGAAGTATCCGGCTGTTTATGAAAAGCTGAAGGACCGCAGCACTGCCTACAATGAGCAGCTGGAAGAAGTCTGGAAGCAGGAGAGAGAAGGAAAGATCCTTGTCATCCGCCCGCGCAGAGCTTTGAATATTGGGTCAATCTGTCATGATGCGGATCAGAAGAAGAGAGTCTATGAAGCGGGACGTGAAGCAGGTATGGACTATCTGATGCAGATGAAGCAGTTCTATGGAGAAGAGGCATGCGGCAGACCATCCGAATCATAGCGGTGATGCTGGCAGCATGCATGTGCATGGCAGGCTGTGCCTCAGCAGAGACAGATTCCTCATTGAAGAAAGCAGGTTCTGACCTGGTGATCATGCAGGCGACAGATCTGCACTATCTTTCAGATACCCTCCACGACGACGGTGCCTATTTTACCGAAATGATGACAAATGGGGACGGCAAGCTGAGTGAATACAGTGAGCAGATCCTTGATGCACTGGTCACAAAGGCAGTGGAGACACATCCTGATGCATTCCTGCTGAGCGGTGATATCACCTTCAATGGAGAAAAACAGAGCCTGCTTGAAGTGAAACGTGCTTTAGAAAAGATCAAGGATGCAGGCATCCCCGTTCTAGTGATTCCCGGCAACCACGATATCGATTATCCGTATGCTTTTGAATACAGCGGCGAAGAGGCATCCCCTGTCGCAAACGTATCACAGAGTGATTTTCAGGAAACAATGAAGGAGTTTGGGTATGAAGATGCCCTGGCTAGAGATGATTCTTCCTTCAGCTATGTCTATCCATTATCTCAGGATGTATGGCTGCTGGCCATGGATGCCAATACAGAAAAGAATCCAGGTTCCATCTCTGAGGCAACAATGACATGGATGGAGGAACAGCTGAAGCAGGCACAGGCCAAGAATATCAAGGTCATCACGATGAGCCATCAAAACGTACTAAAGCAGAATGAACTGCTGTACAGCGGCTATGTCATGGACAACTATGAAGAAGTCAATGCACTGCTGAAGAAATACAACGTGACGCTCAATCTCAGCGGTCACTCTCATCTGGAACATGTGGCCGAAGAGGATGGCTTGACGGATGCGTGCACGGAAAGCCTGGCCTTGTATCCATTGCAGTATGCAGCAGTCAGCTGGCATGATGCGGACAGCACCTTTGACTACAGGCTGCAGTCATTAGGCATCCTGCAGGATGAAAGCTATCAAAGATTCCGGACTCTGACAGAGAAGAAAATCAACAAATCCTTAAAGAATCTGGATATCTCTGCAGAAGAGAAGCAGATCATGCTTGATTTTGCCGTGAAGGCAAACATCAAATACTTTACCGGCAGTACAGAAGGATTGGCAGAAATGTTCCAGGAAGAAGGCTGGACGCTGTGGAAGACCTATGGCGGACAGTCATCCTGGATCGGGTATATGGAATCCATCAGGGAAGCTCAATGAGCTTCCTTTTTTGAAAACTGCGCTGTTACGCACTTTTTAAAATGGTCACCGAACAGCCTCGAAAATTATTTTATTTTTCCAATAAAAAGTTCTTGTTTTTGGTCATGAAACCTCGTATTATCAATATTGTTCTACAAAAAGTTGGAAATCCAACTAATTTATAATCAGCAGGCAGGGGGATAATCTATGAATGTCATCAAAAGAAGCGGCGAAGAAGTAGAATTTAATGCCGAAAAAATTGAAAACGCTATCAAAAAAGCAAATGAAGCAACTGATCAGTCAAAAAGAGTTGCTGCGGATAAGGTCCATGAGATTGCGGAGCGTGTCATTGCGCAGTGCAGCAATGTAAAGCGTTCTGTTTCCGTGGAAGAGATCCAGGATATGGTCGAGAATGAACTGATGAACGAGAAGGCTTTTACGGTCGCTCACAACTACATTACCTACCGTTATGAGAGAGCTCTTGTCCGTAAGGCAAATACAACTGACCAGAAGATCCTTTCTTTATTAGGAAGAAACAACGAAGAGGTCAAGCAGGAGAACTCCAATAAGAATCCAACGGTCAACTCCACACAGCGTGACTATATGGCTGGTGAAGTTTCCAAAGATATCACCAAGAGATTCTTACTGCCGCAGGATATCTGGGATGCGCATGAAAAGGGCATCATCCACTTCCATGATGCGGACTACTTTGCCCAGCCGATGTACAACTGCTGCCTGGTCAATCTGGAAGATATGCTGCAGAATGGAACTGTGATCACCGGCACAAAGATCGATAAGCCGCACAGCTTTGCAACAGCCTGCAACATTGCAACACAGATCATTGCTCAGGTCGCATCCAATCAATACGGCGGACAGACGATTACGCTGGCGCATCTGGCTCCGTTTGTGGAAGTCAGCCGTCAGAAACTGAGAAAAGCAGTTGCTGAGGAAATGGCAATTGCCGGTGTCGATATCGACAATGAAAAGATCAATGAAGTTGCTGAGCAGAGACTGCGCAGAGAGATCAAAGATGGCGTCCAGACAATTGAATATCAGATCATCACTCTGATGACGACCAATGGACAGGCACCGTTCGTTACTGTCTTCATGTATCTGGATGAAGTGCCGGAAGGTCAGACAAGAGAAGATCTTGCCATCATCATTGAAGAGATGCTGAAGCAGAGAATGCAGGGCATCAAGAACGAGAAGGGTGTCTACATCACACCAGCCTTCCCGAAGATCATCTATGCACTGGATGAAGACAACATCCATGAAGATTCCAAATACTATTACTTAACAAAGCTCGCTGCTGAATGCACTGCCAAGAGAATGGTCCCTGACTATATCAGTGCCAAGATCATGAGACAGGATAAAGGTGATGTCTACCCATGCATGGGCTGCCGTTCCTTCCTGACACCTGACCGCTTCACAGAAGCTGGCAAGGGCAATATGGGCGAAGCAATGAATTACAAAAATGGCATAAAGAAGTACTACGGCAGATTCAACCAGGGCGTTGTCACTATCAACCTAGTTGATGTCGCATGTTCTTCTCATAAGGATATGAAGAAGTTCTGGGAGATCTTTGATGAAAGACTCGATCTCTGCTACAGAGCATTGATGATCCGCCATAACAGACTGATGGGAACACCAAGTGATGTTGCCCCAATATTATGGCAGTATGGTGCAATTGCGAGACTCAAAAAGGGTGAGACCATTGATAAGCTGTTATTTGACGGCTATTCTACAATCTCACTTGGCTATGGCGGACTGTGCGAGTGTGTCAAGTATATGACAGACCAGTCCAATACGACTCCAGAAGGTGAAAAATTCGGTCTGGAAGTCATGCAGCATCTGAATGATGCATGTAAGAAGTGGAAGGCTGGTTGCTTTCAACTATCTGGGCGATTTGTGAAAGCGAATAATCTCTTTCAAGTAAT
>CAYLQV010000015.1:0-61439 GCA_964385925.1 uncultured Galactobacillus sp.
AGTACTTGATTGTACGGACCATCTGAGAAGTATAGGAATTCTCATTGTCGTACCAAGCAACTGTCTCGACCTGATATGTATCATCGTCGATCTTGGAGACCATTGTCTGTGTAGCATCGAAGATAGAACCATGTGTCTCATCGATGATATCAGAAGAAACGATTTCCTCTTCGTTGTAAGCGAAGGAATCAGAAGCAGCAGCCTTCATAGCAGCGTTGATAGCTTCCTTTGTTACATCCTTAGCCTTAACAACAGAGAATAACAGTGTTGTTGAACCTGTAGGAACAGGAACACGCTGAGCAGCTCCAATGAGCTTGCCCTTCAGTTCAGGAACGACAAGTCCGATAGCCTTAGCTGCACCTGTGGAGTTAGGAACGATGTTGCAAGCTCCAGCGCGGCTTCTTCTCTTGTCACCTTTTCTCTGAGGTCCATCCAGAATCATCTGGTCGCCTGTGTAAGCGTGAACTGTGCACATAATACCAGACTGTATTGGATACAGATCATTCAGAGTCTTAGCCATAGGAGCTAAGCAGTTTGTTGTGCATGAAGCAGCAGAGATAATCTGATCTTCTGGCTTCAGGGTATTCTCGTTTACAGAGTAAACGATAGTTGGCAGATCATTTCCAGCAGGAGCGGAGATAACAACCTTCTTAGCACCAGCTGTGACATGAGCCATAGCCTTATCCTTGGATGTGTAGAAACCTGTGCACTCCAGAACTACATCGATGTCCAGCTTGCCCCAAGGTAATGCTGCAGCATCCTTTTCCTTGTAGATTGTGATTTCCTTGCCGTCAACTGTGATTGTACCCTTTTCATCGTCGGAAGAAATCTCATGATTCCAACTGCCGTGTGTTGTATCGTGCTTGAGCAGGTATGCCAGCATAGAAGGTGTTGTCAAATCGTTGATTGCGACGACTTCATAACCCTCGGATACGAACATCTGTCTGAAAGCAAGACGGCCAATACGACCAAAACCGTTAATTGCAACTCTTACATCTGTCATTGTCTTTTAAGACCTCCTTTTGTTGCGCTTAAATTATAGAATCAAGTTGCCCTATCGTCAATTGTGAAGATTTTATTTATTACGCTTTTTCAGACATTTTTCATCCATCTTTAACACTTTGGTCGAAATGAACTAAAAAAGAGGAGATTTATCTCCTCTCAGGCAAATTCATTCAAATTCAGCGGTCTTTGTGAAATCTTAGCAACATCTTCTACATTCAGGACCTTTTTGCCGAATAATTTGGTGAATAATTCGGCATCATTCAGTCTCATCATAGTCGAACCATAGACCTTTACATCTGCTTTTGGGAAGATCACTGAAAGATTTTCGGCCTCACTGACCAATAATTTGACAATTTTCTTCTCCTGTAAAGCAGCATTGACTAATTTTGTCAGTGCCATGGAATCCAGATAAATCAATTCTTCGACAACCAGTTCATCCCCCATCGGGATCATTGACGCATATCCCTGAATCTGATCCTTGCCATTGAAGTAAGCAACGATTTTGCCGCCTTCGGCACGGATCTCGTTAATATACTTTACGAAGTACTCCAGATCTCTGGCGTAATATCCATTGAATCTGGAAATAAAGGCACTGTATACCTTTAAGAGATCAATGGCGGTTGGGTTGTATCCGCAGCCAAAGTTCGTTGTACGCTTGCAGTCAGAACGAGTCACTGTGTACTGTGCTCTTTTATAGATCATACGGAAACGGAAGTTCTTATGCATCGCAGAATCTTCTGTCTGGATCAATGTCAGCAGTTCCGAATGCTCACATGCATCAATGACAGTGTTCAGCAATGCATGCATGTATCCGCGCTGACGGTACTGCGGCAGTGTGGCGGCGCCGACAATCATGGATGCCTGCAGCGCCCTGCCGTTGAACATCAAGGCATGGGTATTGCGGATCAGGCAGGATACGATCTTTCCTTCCAGCATATATACATAGCAGTTATCCGGATGGTACAGATTCTTAAAATAATATTCAGCATACCTAGGATCTTCCTGCGGGAAGCAGATCCGCCAGATCTCCCGGATTTCTTCGGTTTGACTTTCATTCGCTTTTGTTATCATACGTTCGATTCCTTTTCCCTTTTCATTATATTTCTATATTATTGATCCAGTACTTATTTTTGTTCATATTTATGGACGACATGTCTTGTACGCATGTATCCTGTAAAACCCATGATGCCTAGGATGGCAATCAATATCTGCCAGTCTGTAAATATAAAGCACAACACCGCAACAGCTGCGGCGTAGATGCCTAGCGCGATCCATTCTTTCTTACTCATCACGATGTCCTCTGACCGCAATCTCATGGATCTTTACAAAGCGGTGCTTCATGCCGGATTTCGAGACTGGAGTACCGGTCGTCTGTTCCAGAATGGCTGCCAGTTCGTTGAGAGAACTGTCTGGATGTGCCCGGCGCAGTTCAATAACATCTTTCAGCTTCTGATCAAGACCGTCATATTTCTGATCTTCTTCAATCATCCGGATATCATTCAGCTGTTTTACAGCAGCGGCCTGCGTCTTTACTTCATTGGCGACATCGATATTGTTGAGACGGGTAATGGAATTGGTAAAGTCACGGGAGATCCGGATATTTTCAAATTCAAGAAGATGCTGATCTGCCTCAATGATGCGCAGGAAATCCGCAATCTTTTCTGCTGCTTTGACATAGACAATGATCTTGCCGCGGCGTTCAATTGACTTTGCCTTGATATGGAACCGCTCCAGCAGTTCAATTAGGAAATCAGCGTGCTCTTGGGAAGAAGCAGTCATCTCCATATGATAGCTGGTCTTCTCTGGCGGATTGATGGAACCAGATGCTAAGAATGCACCGGCTAAATACGCCCTGGCATTATTATCTGTTTCAACGATTTTCTTCAGCGGTCTCTGCAGCAGTCCTCTGGAACTGTAGATGCCAAGATCTGTCAAGATGACCGGTGCGCCTGATAAAATGCGCAGACCATAGACTCTGTTCTTGCGCAGGTTCATTTTTCTTTTTACAAACAATGAGATCTCACCGCCGTATCTGCTTTTTGCCAGACGGTAGATGGTACGTGCAACCGCAGCATTTTCAACGGTCACAAGGATAGTCATGCCGACAGAGGAAAAAGAAAGAGAGGATGTCATCTGAATCAGTGCACTGAGTTCTGCACGGGCATCATTTCCTTCCATCACCTTCTGCGCAACTTCCTGTTTTACTTCTGCAGAGAATGACATCAGAGTCCCTCCACAAGATGCTTTACAGCAGTTTCTACTTTATCGGAATCATGGCGGATCAAGTCATGTTCAAAGGAGAGAAGATTTTCACGGATGATCTGATACGGATGGTCTCCGTCACGGATGAATACCGGTGTACTTCCTTCTTCATAATATCTTCTTATGATTGGCTGCGGCAATGGATCGCTGCATACCACGACTGCATCGACAGGTGCACCATGACGGATCAATGCCTTGACATGATCTTCCATACAGTAGCCGTCGGTCTCTCCTGGCTGCGTCATTGCATTGCAGAAATAGACACGTTTTGCCTTCGTCTGGTCCAATGCTTCCTGAATATCTGGAATAATGATATTTGGAAGTATGCTTGTATATACTGAGCCAATACCATAAATAATCAGATCTGCCTGTTTGATTGCTTCAATTGCTTCCGGAGTGGCAGATACATCCTCATCATAGAATACCTGGCGGATGTGATTGGAGCGGTCAGGAATATTTGCTTCACCTTTGACAATGACATCATCTTCCATGATGGCATACAGAGAAATGACCTGTGTTGTTGCCGGGATGATCTGGCCTTTGACATTCAGGACTTTTCCAATTCTCTGCACCGCCTCAAAAAAGGAACCGCACTGCTGTGTCAGCGCTGTCAACATTAAGTTCCCTAAGTTATGTCCTGCGATATCCTTTTCTTCACCATTTGGATCATCAAAGCGGTAGTTCATCAGTGATGACATCAGAGATTCACTTTCCGCAAGCGACACCATGACATTTCGAATATCACCCATGGCTGGAATATGGAACTGTCTGCGCAGTCTGCCGGTAGAACCGCCGTCATCCGCAACCGTAACAATTGCTGTAATGTCAATATTGGGAATGTTCTTGATGCCGCGGCAGATCAGACTTTGTCCATGGCCTCCGCCAATGACAACGACTTTCTTATTGCTGCTCATTCTTGATCCACTCTTTCTCATCACGATGTTCCTTATAGCAGTTGTACTTTTCCTTGTAGTGATCGTATAAGAAGTTTGTGATGGTCACACTGCGGTGCTGTCCGCCGGTGCAGCCAATCGCCACTGTAAAATGATTCTTGCCTTCCTTGACATACTGTTCAAAGGCATAGTCGGTAAAGGCTAATAATCGTTTAATGAATTCCTGTGTTTCCGGATTATTCATGACATAGTCATAGACCTGCTTGTCATTGCCGCTGAACGGTCTTAATTCCACCACCCAGAATGGGTTCGGCAGGAAACGTACATCAATCATCAAGTCTGCATCCATCGGCACGCCATACTTATAGCCGAAGGAGATAAAGGAGATGGAGAAAGTCGGTACGCTGCTCTTGGAGAAGTACTGTTCGACCTTACGGCGGAATTCCTTCTCTCCTAAGAATGAAGAGTCAATTGTAACGAAGCTGCTGTTGTTGGCAATATGGGCAAACATCTGTCTTTCAACAGAGATAGCTTCTTCTAATGTGTTGCAGGTATTGCTGATAAGCAGTGGGTGCATTCTTCTGGTGCTCTTGTATCTGTGCAGCAGAACAGAGTCATTGGCATCCAGGAACATGACCTGCACTTCAATGCCCTCACCCTTTAATCCGCTCAGGAATAACGCAAAGTCCTGCGCACTGGTGGATAAAGCGATATAGCTGTATCTAGGATCTGTACTGGTCTCAATCATATCGACCAATAGAGACAATAACTGTACGGGGAAATTATCAATGATGTGATACCCCATATCTTCCAGGATCCTGGTCGCTGTGCTTTTCCCAGCACCTGACATTCCTGATACGAGAATGACACGTTTTGTTTTTTCCATGTGTTTCGCCATGTGTTTCACCTCACTCTATCATTTTAACAACTTCTATCTTAACCTACAACGCATTTCAGTGTGCCAAAGATGAATCTATAAAAAAGTTCTGCATTTCTGCAGAACGTCTGAGCTTATTGCAATGTCAATGCGTGCATTGGACACAACTTTACGCATTTTCCGCACTTGATGCATTTCGCATCATCTACAGTCGGTGCCTGGAATCCTCTCTGCTGCAAAGCGCCGGTCGGACAGATCCGAACAGACGGGCAGGCATGGCTCTGCGGACAGCGGTGCAGATTGACTTTTAATTTCTTATCAGCCTGATTTTCAGCACTCTCATTTTTATGGAACAGATCAAACATTTTCAGTCTCCTTTATTTTCAGAACATCATAGTGAAAATAAAGATCTATTTCTGTGATGAAGTCACATTAACCTGCCAGTTTCTCCAGTCCTGCTTCATCTTTAATATCAATTCTGCCGCGGGAAAGCTGGATCAGCTTCTCTGACTGCAGATATTTCAACATTCTCGTAATGACTTCCCTGGCAGTGCCCAGATGGTCAGCAATCTTTTCATGTGTAATGGTCAGTGAGTCAGTATGATCAATCCGGCTCTCTTCCAGCAGGAAGGAAGCGAGTCTACGGTCCAGGCTCTTCCACAGGATCTGCTCCAGCAGCCACATCACATCGGAGAACCTTTCCGCCATCAGCTGATTGGTGAAGTTCGACAATACGGAAGATTCATTCATGATCTTTTTATAGACAGCGGAAGGAATGGTCAGAAGACTTCCTCCTTTTTCAACTGCAACCGAAATATCCAAGGCAGCTCCAGAGAACATACAGGATGCAGAGAACAGGCACATATCCCCTTCCAGCAGACGGTAGATTGTGATCTCTTTTCCTTCTGGTGAAAGCACATATGCACGCAGCTGTCCTGACAGTACACAGAACAGTCCTTCACATTCCCCGATTCCTTCATGCAGGATGGCACCTTCCCTGACTGTCTGTCTGATTGAGGAACCAATCAGCAGTTCCTGCTCATTCTTTTTCAGCTGATCCCATACAGGGATAAAGCGGCTGATCTGGTCAGCGCTGACGGCAGTTGGATTTCCCTGATACATGGCAGACCCCTTTCTAAAGAATCCTCTCGACTGTGACAAAGTCACGGAACTATTTTCTCACTTGTTAATAATTTAATTATATACAAGAGATACAGAGGAGAGATAGAAGATGACTCAAAAAGTTGTGATTATCGGAGGTGTCGCCGGCGGTGCCAGCTGTGCAGCTCGATTAAGAAGATTAGACGAAGAAATGGAAATTGTCCTGCTGGAAAGAGGAGACAATATTTCCTATGCCAACTGCGGCCTTCCATACCGCACTGGCGGTGTGATCCAATCCAGAGAAGCACTTCTGCTGCTGACCCCGGAAATGATGAAGCAGAGATTTAATATTGATGTACGGATCCATAACGAAGTAACAGCCATTGACCGTGCAGCCAAGACTTTGACGATCCGGCACACCGATACCAATGGAACATCCACAGAATCTTATGATACCTTAGTCATTGCGACAGGGTCCTCTCCAGTCCGTCCGCCGATTACCGGCATTGATTCTGATAAGATCATGACTTTATGGACAGTCAATGATACGGATCAGATTCTGGAACGCATCCACGCACAGAACGCAAAGACAGCAGCCGTCATTGGCGGCGGTTTCATTGGTCTGGAAATGGCTGAAAACCTGAAACATGCAGGAATGGATGTCTCCATCATCGAAATGACTGATCAGGTCATGGCGCCGCTGGATTATGAAATGGCACAGCTCCTGCATGAGAACATCATGCAGAACAATGTTCCCCTGCATTTAAGCAATGGCGTTGATTCCTTTCAAGATACCGGCAAAGAAGTCAAAATCACCCTTAAGGACGGCAGTACCGTCAATGCGGATTTCGTCATTCTTTCCATCGGTGTACGGCCGAACAGCCAGATTGCCAAGGCTTCTGGATTAGAAATCAACCAGCGCGGCGGCATTATAGTCGATGAACATCTTGTGACCAGTGACCCGTCCATCTATGCGGTCGGTGATGTCATTGAAGTAGAAGATTATATCTTTAAGGACAGGACAATGATCCCATTGGCTGGCCCAGCAAATAAACAGGGAAGAATTGCGGCAGACAACATAGCAGGTGCTTCTGAATCCTATCAGGGGACGCAGGGCAGCGCAGTTGCGAAGGTATTCGATTTGACGGCCGCTTCCACTGGTGCCAATGAAAAGACTCTGGTCCGCAGAGGACTGGTCCGTGGAAAAGACTATGAACATGTCATCATCGTACAGAATTCTCATGCCGGCTATTATCCGGGTGCTCTGCCGATGGTCATCAAGCTGCTGTTCTCCATGGATGGCAAAAAGATCTATGGTGCGCAGATTGTTGGACGGGAAGGTGTCGACAAACGGATCGATACCATTGCCACTGTTCTCCGCTTAGGCGGCAGTATCAATGATCTGGAGAGCCTGGAGCTTTCTTATGCACCGCCATATTCTTCTGCGAAAGATCCAGTGAATATGGCTGGCTTTACAGCGGCCAATGTATTAGCTGGCATCGTCCGCTTCTCAGACTGGGATGTCATTGAAAAGAACAAGGGAGCTCTGCTGCTGGATATTCGTGAAGAAGCAGAAGTCACCGCCTTTGAAATTCCTGGTGCTGTCAATATTCCGCTCGGTCAGCTCCGCAGCCGTCTGAACGAACTCGATAAAGATCAGGAGATCATTACCTTCTGTGCTGTCGGTGTCCGCTCCTACAACGCTGCCAGGATCCTGATGAATAACGGCTTCACCAACGTCAAGGTCTATCCTGGCGGAACCAAGTTCTACCGCTCTACGCATCCAGAAGAGATGCCGGCAGTCACTGTCATTCCATCATCTGCTCCAGCAGAAAAGAAAGAGGTCATCGTGAAAACAATCAGTGTGAACTGCAGCGGTCTGCAGTGTCCAGGTCCAATCATGAAAGTATTTGAAACTATGAAAGAGATGCAGGATGGTGAAATGCTGGAAGTTACCGCATCTGATCCTGGTTTCCAGGCAGACATTGTTTCCTGGTGCAGGCGCACAGGCAATACCCTCGTTTCCAACGAGAAGCGCGGCAGTGAATATGTTGCGGTCGTCCAGAAAGGCATGGGCAGTGTTCCTGTTCAGCCAAGAGAGACACAGGTCGTAGATACGCCGGAAGGCAAGACCATCATCGTCTTCTCTGGTGACCTGGATAAAGTTCTGGCAAGTTTCATCATTGCCAACGGTGCTGCTGCCATGGGCAGAAAAGTCACTATGTTCTTCACTTTCTGGGGATTGACCGCATTGAGAAAACCTGAGAAGCAGCCGGTCAAGAAGACCTTCATCGAAAATATGTTCGGCAGTATGCTGCCAAGAGGCACAGGCAGGCTCCATCTGTCCCGTATGAATATGGGCGGCATGGGCACAGCTATGATGAAGAAGATCATGAATGACAAGAATGTCGATTCTTTGGAAACACTGATGAAGAAGGCAATGGACAACGGCATCAAGATCATTGCCTGCACAATGTCGATGGATGTCATGGGAATCAAGCAGGAAGAGCTGATTGATGGTGTTGAGCTTGGCGGCGTTGGCACATATCTTGGTGATGCGGAAGAATCCAACGTTAATTTATTTATTTAATTACATTGTCTCTGGGAAACCAGAGACTTTTTATATGCGCAGAAAAAAGAGAAGACCTTGATCAGATCTTCTCATATGTCCATGCATGTGTACTATCAAGTTCCGGAATCAATTCACCAAGGCCCATAATCACATAGTTTGGACCGGCAGCCTTGATCTTTGCCAGCTTCTCTTTATTGGAAATATAGGCAACTGCATATACACCTGCATTCTTTGCGGCTTCAACATCACTGGCATTGTCGCCGACATAGATGCAGGAATCATGTCCTTCATGCAGGAGTTCGCATGCCTTCAGAATACCGTCCGGTGCCGGCTTTGGTTTCAGGAACTGATCTCTGCCAAGTACAATATCGAACAGATCGTAGATTCTGAATTCCTTCATCCACATCTCACAGGATTCTGTCAGCCTTGAAGAAACAATGCCAAGCTTGTATCCACGTTTCTTTAATTCTCTCAATACCAGTTCTGTATTTGGCAGCAGCTCTACAATATGCTGTTCCGGCAGTGAATTCTGGTACTGTCTGTATTCCTGCACCATGACATCTGGGTCACGGTCCGGGAACAGCTTTTCCATTTCTTCTCTGAGCGGAGGTCCGAATACTTCCAGCTGCTTTTCATGGGTAAAGTCATTTGGATCACCATACTTTTCAAACAGATACATGAAGCAGTGGATGACCATGCCTTCAGAATCCATCAAGGTTCCGTCTAAGTCAAATAAGATTGTCGGTTTCTGGGCAATATACTTACGGTTCCTGACATACAGGATGAGACCGCCGACTTCAGCCATGATTGAAGTAATCAGACAGTTGGCTGCCAGGTCATCAATCTTGAAGACATGTGCAGACAGTCTTGATACACCCAGCCACAGTAAGACAATCGCCGTAATATCACCACGCTTATGACCATTCTTGTATGGACGGTAGACATACCAGATCAAGATAAAGATCACCGAGCTGACAGCCACATTGATGCATACCATCGGCTGTGAGAAACATCTGCCAATTCTGACGATAATGGCACCCGCCATCAAGACCGGTGATACCGTATCCATCGTACGGAAGAATGACATATGATTCTTACGGCAGTACATATACAGAGCTACACCTGCGCCTAACAATGCCGTAATGACTTCAAGACCGCCGTCAGTCAGACGGAAGATATACCATGCATACAGGTAGTATTCATGGAAGTTCTCCAGCACCCACCCAATACGGCCGCCGATGACAGCGCCGATCAAAGCTAGTGTAAATATTTCGTCTGCGACTTTCTGCTTATATCCATGTTTTGTGAATTCCTTGGAACCAAACATGAAGCAGAAAATACATGCAATCACAAAGGTGAGTGTGTACCAGGTCAACCCGAAGTTGCCTATTGTAAAGATTGTATTTGCGTCTGGGAAAAATTTCATTTAGCCTCCTTGTCGGTCGCGTTGCGGAATCGTGCACGGATCTCATCTGCGCTGTTGTAGCCCTTTTGCTGCATCTTATAATTAATGACCGCAGATTCAACCAAAGCACTGACATTTCGTCCTGCACTGACAGGAAGTGTGATCGTTGGTATTAATACATCTAATATTCTTGTAAATCTCTGGGTCTCATCACCAATGCGGTTGTATTCTGCTGCCGCTTCAAATGGGACAAGCTTGATGACCAGATCAATTCTTGTACTGTCACTCAGCGATGCTGAGCCGAACATCTTTTCGACATCAATGACACCGATACCTCTGATCTCCAGAAGACCTTTGATGATGGCTGGTGAATGACCATAGATTGCGTTGTGGATATGCTGGACATCAACTCTGTCATCGGCAATCAGTATATGACCGTCTCTGATCAGATCCAATGCTGTTTCTGATTTACCCATGCCGCTTTCACCAAGCAGCAGGACACCCGTGCCGTGTACGGAGACAAGAACACCTGACAATGTATCTTCTGGTGCAAGCTTCTCATCCAGATATGTGATCAAGTCCGTCATCAGGCGGAACGTTTCCAAGTTCGTACGCAGGATTGGGAAATCTGACGCATTTGCAACTTCCTTCAAGATTGGCGGAAGCACGTTATTTTTGGTGATGATCAAAGCAGGTGTCAGTCCATCCGTGATCTGTGGGAACCGTTCTCTCTGATCTTCTTCACTCATCGTTTTAATGAATTCTGTTTCTTTATTACCAATGACGACGATTCTTCTAGGATCACTCTGCTTCATGAAGCCGCAGAGTTCAAAACCTGGACGGTTTACATCTGGAACTACTGTCCAGCGTTCTAGAGAAGCGCTGTCACCGGTCAACTGTTCAAAGTTAAAGAAATTAACAATCTCTTTGACAGTTACTTTTTTATCGTATCTGACTTCGGACATATATTACCTCCAGTCTGGCATATATTATAACATGCCCTGTTCAAAGCTGAAAATCAACCGATTTTAAGAGTAATCGGAGTAATGATGCACATCGTTTCTCTGCCGCTGATGAATGAAAAGACCGAAGAACAGATGCGTGTCTGTCCTCCGGTCATCTTATCATTCTGCTTTTTTCTGATATTTCTTCGTCCACTCGATGGCTTTCTTGAGATACTGACCAGTCCAGGATGCCGGTACTTTGACAATATCTTCAGGTGTGCCCTGCGCAACAATCGTGCCGCCGTTATCGCCGCCTTCTGGGCCTAGATCAATGATCCAGTCAGCACATTTGATCACATCCATGTTATGTTCAATGACCAGAACTGTATCTCCATTATTGACAATTCTTTCCAGGACGCCGATCAGTCTCTTGACATCATCAGTATGCAGGCCGGTCGTTGGTTCATCCAGGATATATACTGTCTTCCCCGTCGGCTTCTTCTGCAGTTCCGAAGCCAGCTTGACACGCTGTGCTTCACCGCCGGAAAGCGTTGTTGAGGACTGTCCGAGCTTAACATAGCCTAAGCCCACATCATACAGTGTCTGCAGCTTGTTCTTGATCTTCGGATGATTCTGAAAGAACTGCAGTCCTTCCTCCACACTCATCTCCAATACATCATAGATGTTCTTGCCGCGGTAAGTGCACTGCAGCGTTTCGTCATTGTAGCGCCTGCCATGGCATACTTCGCATGGAACATAGACATCCGGCAGGAAGTTCATTGAGATGACTTTGACACCGTCCCCCTGACATGCTTCACATCTGCCGCCCTTTGTATTGAAGGAGAAGCGTCCCTTGTCGTAGCCTCTCATACGTGCTTCCGGCGTCTTGGCAAAGACATCTCTAATGTCATCGAAGACCCCTGTATATGTTGCCGGATTTGAACGCGGTGTACGTCCAATCGGCTGCTGATCAATCTCCACCAGCTTATCAATATTTTCTAATCCCTGAATGGTCTTGAACTTGCCAGGATGGATCTTCTGTCTGCCAAGTGCCTGCAGCACTGCCTTCATGAAGACATCATTGACTAAGGTCGACTTGCCGGAACCTGATACACCAGTCACTAAGACAAACTTGCCCAACGGGATCTTCACGTTGATCTTCTTGAGGTTATGCTCTTCGACCCCTTTGATCTCAACGAACTTTCCGTTTCCTTTTCTTCTTTCAGAAGGAAGCGGTACGACCTTGCGGCCGGATAAATATGCACCGGTAATGGAATTCTTCGACTTCATGATCTCTTCTGGTGTTCCCGCAGCCATGACTTCACCGCCATGCACACCGGCACCCGGTCCGATATCAACGATGTAGTCGCTTGCAAGCATGGTCTCTTCATCATGTTCAACAACAATCAAAGAGTTGCCGAGGTCACGCATGGACTTCATTGTATTGATCAGCTTTGCGTTATCTCTCTGGTGCAGACCGATGGATGGTTCATCCATGACATAGAGCACACCGGAAAGACGTGATCCAATCTGGGTTGCCAGACGGATGCGCTGTGATTCGCCGCCTGACAGCGATCCCGCTAAACGGTCTAATGTCAGATAGTCCAGACCAACATTCTGCAGAAATTCCAGACGGCTGTTGATCTCTTTCAAGACAAGATCCGCAATCTGTTTCTTTTCGGTATCAAGCTTCAGTTCTCTGATCCACGTCAATGCTTTGACAACCGACATCATTGTGAATTCAGTGATGTTCTTATCACCGACACGTACGGACAGTGCCTGTTCATTCAGTCTTCTGCCATGGCACTTCGGGCATTCACTCTCGACCATGAATGAATGGTACCAGTCGCGGGACATACTGGAAGTTGTTTCGGTATATCTGCGTTCAATCAGATCTTTGACGCCTTCAATAAAATCATTGCGTGAATATTTATTGCCGGAACTGGATTCCAGTTCATAGCGTACAGGTGCATCTGAACCATGCAGAATGATTTCCATCTGCTTTGGCGTCATTGTCTTCAATGGCTTGTCCATCGGAATCTTGTATTTACTGCAGAGGATGGAGAAAGTCTGCCATTCAATATTGTCAGTGCCGACAATATTCTTGTAGTATCGGATACCGCCCTGATTGATGGACAGTGAATCATCCGGAATCAGATTATCGACATCAACTTCTTCGGTAAAGCCCAGGCCATGGCATACATCACACGCACCAATCGGTGCATTGAAGGAGAACAGTCTTGGTTCAAGGACAGGAACAGAGAAGCCGCAGATTGGACATGCATATACAGAAGAGAATAATTTCTCGGTTGTATTCGCGAGCACTTTGACTCTGCCGTCGGACAGGTTCAGTGCAGTCTCAATCGAATCATGGATCCTGCTGCGGCTGTCTTCTGTCTTTACGATACGGTCGACAACAACATCAATATCATGACGCTTGTTCTTCTCCAGCTCGATGTCATCTTCCAGCATGCGGACCTCACCATCCACACGCACTCTGATGTAGCCGTCCTTCTGCAGTTTTTCAAAGGTATCCTTGAAGGTGCCTTTTTTATTGGAAACAATCGGTGACAGAATCGTCAGCTTTGTCTTGTCTTCATTGGTCATCACACTGTCGACCATTTCCTGCACGGTCTGCCCAGTGATTGGAATATTGTGGTTCGGACAGTATGGTGTGCCTGTCCTTGCATACAAAAGACGCAGGTAGTCATAGATCTCAGTGACTGTACCTACGGTTGATCTTGGGTTGTTAGAAGTTGTCTTCTGGTCAATGGAGATGGCTGGGGACAGTCCTTCAATCAGTTCTACATTCGGTTTCTCAACGCCGCCGAGGAACTGTCTGGCGTAGGCAGACAGGGATTCTACATATCTTCTCTGTCCTTCTGCATATATGGTATCAAAAGCCAGTGATGTCTTGCCGGATCCGGAAAGTCCCGTCATGACCACCAGCTTATTCCGCGGAATATCAAGGTCAATATTCTTTAAGTTATTCTCCTTGGCACCGCGGATGATGATCTTATCTTGTTCCATTATTTCTTCTTTGCCTCCGCACATAAATCATTCAGCATTTCCCAGGCCTGGCGCGGTGAAAGATCGTCCGGCGACACCATCAGGAGCTTCTCCTTCAGGGCATCCGCCTCTTTGTCTTCTTTCTTCATCTCCACCAGCTGGAAGTTCTGCTGCACGACACGCTTCCTGCTTTCCAGCTCATTCTGCAGGCCTTTGGCACGGTCTAATACAGAATCCGGAAGTCCGGCCAACCTGGCAACGTTGATGCCAAAAGACCTGCCGGCAGGTCCGTCCTTTATCTTATACAGGAATGTGACCTTTTCGTCATCTTCTTTGACCGCTACATGAATATTCCTGACCCCGTCAACGTTGTCCGTCAAGGCAGTCAGTTCATGATAATGAGTGCTGAACATGGTCTTTGCATGAATGCATGTTGCGATATATTCAATCATTGCCTGTGCCAATGCCATACCGTCATAGGTGCTTGTACCGCGTCCAATCTCATCAAAAAGGATCAGAGAATGATCAGTGGCATCCTGCAGGGCACGATTGGCTTCGGTCATCTCGACCATGAAGGTCGACTGGCCGGAGAGGATATCATCAGAAGCACCGATGCGGGTGAATATCTTATCAAAAACCGGCATTCTGCAGCTCTTGGCTGGAACGAAGCAGCCGATCTGTGCCATGACCACAATCAAAGCAGTCTGCCGCATGTAAGTGGATTTACCACCCATGTTCGGACCGGTGATCAGAAGGATGCTGTTGTCACGATCCATTTTCACGGAGTTGGCAACATACTTTGGATCCTTCATCATTTCATCCAGAATTGGATGCTTGCCATTTTGAATATCCAGTTCATCTTCTGTAAAGACTGGACGGACATACCCATAATTGGAAGATGCTTCTGCAAGTGCACCATAGCAGTCGATTTCCGCCAGAGCTCTTGCCAGTTTCTGCAGCTTCGGCAGATATCCTCTGATTGTGTCCAGGATTTCCTGGAACAGCTGCTTCTCAATCCTGATGGCGTTCTCTTCCGCGTGGAGGATGGCGTCTTCTTTCTCTTTCAATTCCGGTGAGATGAACCTTTCATTGTTTGTTAATGTCTGCTTGCGGATGTAGCCCCATTCCGGCTTAACTTCCTGGGCTGCCGCCTTGGAGATCTCAATGAAGTAGCCGAAGATCTTGTTGTATCCAATTTTCAGTGTCTTGATGCCGGTCTTCTCTTTCTCTCTCGCTTCCATGTTGGCGATAAAGTCTCTGCCGCCCTTCTGGATCTCCCTGGCTTCATCCAATTCCTTGTTGTAGCCGTCACGGAACATGCCTCCGTCAGATACTAACAGAGGCGGATCATCCACAAAGGCATCCTTCAGTTTTGTATAAAGATCAGTTAATGGATCGATGTCACTGTACGCCGCAAATTCATCGCTCTTGACGTTATCCAAGATTGTTGGAACTTCTGCTAATGTTTTGACCAATCTCTGGCAGTCTACTGCATTGGCTGAATTCATTGCACATCTGGCAATCAATCTCTGCAGGTCATAAACATTCGACATGGAATCACGCATGGCCTGACGGTTCATAAAGTTCTTCATCAGCCATTCTGTACGGTCATATCTCTTCTCAATCTGCTGTGCATTGACTAATGGACGTTCGATCCATTTGCGCAGCTGTCTGCTTCCCATTGCACTCCTGCATGTATCAAGAAAGGACCACAATGTCACTGCCTTGCCATTTTCATGCAGAGGAACCGTCAGTTCCAGATTCTGTCTGGTGCTGTAGTCCATGTATAATGTTTCATCTTCCTGGTTATAGACTGCTGTCTGCAGGTGGGCCAGGATATGTTTCTGGGTTGCCTCAAGATAGTTCAGCATCAGTCCATAGGACTGTCTGTCATAATCTTTGGTGATGTTGTCTGCTAAAGGAAGATATCCTTCCTTGATAACATCATCCTCACAATAGGAAATCACGACATGCATTTCACGCAGCATCTTGATGATCTTGTCACGGAATCCCTTGCGGACAACAATCTCTCTGACATTGTTCTTGAGGATAGTCTGGATCAATGTATTGTCTTTATGCTCAACATCTTCCACAAAGTTCTCACCGGTGCTCATTTCGGTAAAGGCCAGAGAATATCCATATCCATAATCTGTAACAGCTGCTAAATAAACGGATGCTTTCTCATCCGTGATCTCATCCATGATAGTGCCTGGTGTAATGACTCTGATGACATCTCTTTCAACTAAGCCGACTGCCTCTTTTGGATCCTGCATCTGCTCAACAATCGCAATCTTATATCCGCGTGAGACCAGTCTCTGCAGATAGCTCTGCACTGCATGATGCGGTACACCGCACATCGGGACTCTCTCTTCGACTCCGGCGCTCTTGCCTGTCAAAATCAGGTCTAATTCCTTTGACGCAATTTTTGCGTCCTCAAAGAACATCTCATAGAAGTCACCGATACGATAAAAAACCAAAGCATCAGGATACTGTTCCTTAACGCTCAGGTAATGCTGCATCATCGGTGTATATGTTTTCTCTTTTGCCATGACAACCTCTTTATCAAATCGCGAATATTATACCATGTACACAGACAGTTTCCGCGCCAAATGAAAGGCAGACCGCGAAGATCTGCCATGAATTTTTGATTGGTTTCAGTAGAACCAGCGGGTGATGATATAGCCGCCCAGGAAGAAGGAAGCAAGGTTGGCCGCAAGGGCATAATAGATGGCTCTGGATTTTGGCGGATATCCATTTCCATATGCACTGAGATACTTGTAGTCAATGAACATCTCGATCCCGGTGACCAAGATTTCCAGCAGATAATAACCGGTGAGATAGTATGCCGTAGACATGCCATAGACCATGACATTCAGCATCACGTTGAGAATGATCTGCGTTACCACATTTACTTCCAGAAGCAGTATTATCTGCTTCTTCTTCCGATAGCCGAAGACCCAGGCCGCCGCCAGTTCGACTCCTACAGTAAGCAGCATCCGTACTGCAAAGGATATACTCTCATATTTGAAATCATATTTCTTCACTGCGCTGACTGCCGCAAAAGGCTGAGATGTCGGCACTTCGCTGATATTCATCGTGTAGTAGGTTGAAAAAGCATAGCGGTAACAGATGCTGCTGACCACAAAGGAGTCAGTCTCCGGGAAGTATAGGAGCACCTTGAATTCTTCTGGCGGATAGTATCCCCAGTGCAGCGGTTCTTCGTCGCTGACTGCCCAGTTCCAGTTCAGGAAATAGAAGCCGTCCGTATCCTGATATGCCTGGAATTTTGACCAGATCTCTTTTCCACCTTCTCCAACGTATGGTTCTTCTGTACCGTCCCATACTGAAGCTGGTCCTGTCGACTTTTCTTTTGACAGCAGTGTTCCATAACATGTTCTGCCGTCAATCCCAGTGACCGTGATATCGACAAACGGCTTTGGCCCTGTATCCGCATGAACAGGCATCACAAAAAACATTCCAGTGATGAACAGACAGATGATAAGAAGATAGAAATAATATCGTTTCTTTTGATTCATCCTGACAGCCTCCCCAAAGTTCAGCATAAAGTAATTTATGCAGGATCTTTGATATTGCGGATGGAATCTCTCATATTCTTAGCAATGCCGGTGCGCACCATTGTAGAGCCTGCACCATATCCAATCCGGAAGCCGGCCCTTGTTTCATAAACACGGTAGGATCCCAGGTTCTTCAATCTCATGACATCGACCTTCATTGGATCGTAGACCTGAATGGTCAGCTGATACATGGAGGACTGGATCATCTTGATATTCTCGATGCCTCCGACTGCCTTGATCGTACCATCGACCAGACGTTCTTTATCACCGGTATTGAACAGATCAATCGCCATATGCTTGAAATACAGACGAGTCATGAAGAAGTACAGAACAGCTGAGATGATGCCTACAACTGTGATGGTGATCAATGTCCCCTGCAGTGAAGGAATGCTTAGATAGGTGAGAAATTCCGGCAGTGAACCAGGCAGTGCGCTGACAGACAATGTCGCTGTAGTATTGTAGCCGAGATAGCAGTGCATCGACTGCAGGACACCGAAAAGAATCCCGGTAAAGCCTAAGTGGAAGAAGAACAGCAGCGGGCATAATACCAGCAGCATCAGCTCCAGCGGCAGCAGGGTTCCGCTCAGTACGGAAGCAATGGTTGCCACAACTGCCAGCAGTCTCTTTCTTCTTCTTTCAATTGGATCTGTATATAAGGAGAACAGTGCCCAGATCATGCCAGGGACGGCAAAGATATTCAGGATATAGTACGGTGTGATGAATCTGCCAGCCATACCGTTAATACTGCCGACGGCTAACTGCGCTGTCCAGATGTTGGCATCTCCGGCAATGGAAGCACCTGCTAAGTTGACCCAGGTTCCGCCGCTGGTTCCATACCAGAACGGCTGACGGATCATTGTGCCTAAGCCCAGACTGTTCAGCAGGCCATCCATGATGCCATAGAGCGTCAGATTGATTGGGTTGGTCGTATCGACCGCAATGAAGCTGACGATCTTCTGAATACCCGCAATGACATATGGCCATGCATAGCTCATTGCAATGCCTGCAATAAAAGAAAAGAAGACGGTGCGGATCGTACAGACAGCTTCCCAGGAAATGAAGCCGAAGAAGCCATATTCCACCCTCTTCTTCGAACGGTTGAAGGACAGCAGTGTGATGATGACAATAATGACAACGCCGATGACGCCGGTCTGTAAAGGATAGTGCGTTCCGCTCTTCAATGCAGTAATGGCGCTGCTGTTGATGGAGATGCCTAAGATGCTGCTGTAGGCAGTTGAAGCTAGATTCGTCTTCGCAAAGAAGACGGTCGCCATCAAGAAAGCCAAATAGCCTGCAAAACAAGAGATAAAAGTTGTTCCGGCACCGCCTTTTCTGGCTGACATGCGGATCATGATCAGAATTGGAAAATTAACAACCAAGAACCTGCCGGTCTGAATGAAAATCTCCGCTACTTTCGTAACGTTTTCATTGTTGATTGCCTTAACAATACCAAAAGCAGGATTTGAAAGTAAATTTCCAAATCCCATGAGAATCGTTGCCAGGAATACAATCTCCAGTGGGAATCGTAATATTTCGAATAAAGAATGCCAGTTGCGCATCGGATCTCCTAATGGTCCTATTATATCAGAACAGTGATTTTAATCTTTCGTAATATGATACTTTTCTGCCTCTCAGCATATGCACTGCACAATGCCGCCAAATGTTAACGTGGATTGTCTTTGCATCATCGATGTTATATACATCGGAATCCACACCCAGCAGAGCCCCCTGGAAGGAATCACTTTCAAATCTCAGGTTTGTCTCTGACTTCAGAACAAGCGGTGCATCCAGTGATCTGTATTTGGAATGATGAATGCCTGAGATTTCAGTCAGCTCGATAAAGTCTAAGCCTTCATCAATGACCGCTCCGCCAAGGGAACGATTGTATGCGGTCGAACCCAGCTGTGTGCAGACACACATGCCTGTGCCGCGGAATGTTTCAAACTTCTCATCGTTCATATATACATCCATGACCTGTGTCCTGGCTGCATTTTCAATACGGACCTCGTTGATGCCGAAATATTCTTTATCATCTATGGTCACCTGCAGCAGCGGATAGACGACTTCTTCTCCTCTGCCTTCAACCAATGTGGACATAAAATCATCAAGGTCACAGTCCCGATAGTCCGTATAGAAACCCAATGTTCCTGTATGAATGCCATAGAATCTGACATGATTCAGTCGGCCGATGAACTGATGGACAGCATAAATAAAAGTGCCGTCGCCGCCGATGACAATAATTGTATGCGGATCTATTTCGTCTTCTTCGAAATCAGGATTCTCCCGCAGCTGTGCTTCAATTTTTTTCTTCAGTTCGGCAGATACCGGATCAGGCCGATGAACAATCATATATTTTTCCATAAGGCACCGCTCTCTTTCCATTAAGTATACAACATTACGCAAGTCTATGTTTTCACATAAAAAGCAGATCAGCCACATGACCAACCTGCTTGAATGCATCAGCTTACTTTAGAACCTGGCTTTAATCCACCTACTACTTCAACTAAGCAGATCTCCTTGCCTTCTTTTCCTGCCAGCAGCATGCCGTTGGATTCTACACCTCTTAAGACTGCTTTCTTAAGGTTGCAGATGACAACAACGTACTTGCCGATGACCTGACCCGGCGTATAGCTCTGGGCTAGACCGGAGACGATCTGTCTTGGTTTCTCTTCACCGCAGTCTACAGAAAGTACATAGAGCTTATCTGCATCTGGGTGTCTTTCACAGGTGAGGACTTTGGCAACTCTCAAGTCTAATTTCTGGAAGTCCTCGATTGTGATTTCTTCCTTCGCTGCCTGTTCTTCCTTCAGCTTTGTCTTTGCAACAGCTGCCAGCTGCTTCTCTTCAATTGCGGCAACCTTTGCCATGACTTCTTTTTCATCCAGACGTGCAAACAGGATCTCAGGTTTGCTGGTGACCTGAATATCTGTTTCAAGCAGTCCGAATTCATTGACATCATCATAAGATGTCATCTTTGTATTCAGCTGCGCAAGGATCTTAGCGGAAGTTTCCGGTAAGAACGGCTCCAACAGAATGCCGGCAATTCGTACAGATTCCAAGAGGTTGTACAGTACTGTCGCTAAGCGTGCAATCTTGTCAGGGTCCTTCGCTAATGTCCAAGGAGCTGTTTCATCAATATACTTGTTGCATCTGGAAGAAAGATCCAGGATATCCTGAATAGCATCTGCAACATGCAGCGTCTCCATCTTATCATGGACACTCTTGACTGTAGCAAGTGCGGTCTTCTTCAGATCTTCATCAACTGCCTCATCCTCATTTGGATTGGCGACCATGCCGTTGAAGTACTTGTTCTGCATGGACAGGGTACGGTTGACTAAGTTTCCTAAGTTATTTGCCAGATCACTGTTGATTCTTTCAATCATCAGATCATAGGTAATATGACCATCCTGCGCAAACGGCATTTCATGCAGCATAATATATCTGACGGCATCAACACCGAACATGCTGACGAGGTCATCTGCATAGATGACATTGCCCTTTGACTTTGACATTTTGTCATTGCCGGTCAACAGCCATGGGTGTCCGAAGATCTGTTTTGGCAATGGAAGATCCAATGCCATCAGCATGATCGGCCAGTAAATGGTATGGAATCTGACGATATCCTTGCCAATCAGATGCAGGTCAGCCGGCCAGTATTTGCTGTATAAAGGATCGTTGTTTCCATCGACATCATAGCCTAAGCCGGTAATATAGTTGGACAGTGCATCGATCCAGACATAGACAACATGCTTCGGATCAAAGTCGACCGGAATGCCCCATTTGAAGGACGTACGGCTGACACACAGATCCTGCAGGCCTGGTTTGAGGAAGTTGTTGATCATCTCATTCTTTCTGCTCTCCGGCTGGATGAAATGCGGATGATCTTCAATATACTTGACCAGACGGTCAGCATATTTGCTCATCTTGAAGAAGTATGCCTCTTCCTGCATTTCCTTTAATTCACCGCCGCAGACAGGGCACTTTCCCTCTTCTGTAATCTGAGATTTTGTGTAGAATGCTTCACACTCTGGGCAGTACAGGCCATCATAGTGACCCTTGTAGATGTCACCCTGGTCATACAGTTTCTTAAAGATCTTCTGCACCTGCTTCTCATGATATGGATCAGTTGTACGGATGAACTTGTCATAACTGATGTTCATGCAGTCAAACTGTCCCTTGATCACGCCGGAGATCTCATCAACGAACTCCTTCGGTGTAATGCCGGCAGACTTTGCTCTTTCTTCTACTTTCTGACCATGTTCATCTGTTCCTGTCTGAAAGCGGACATCGAAGCCTTCCATTCTCTTGTAGCGGGCAATGGAATCTGCCAAAACAATTTCGTAAACGTTGCCGATGTGCGGCTTGCCTGATGTGTAGGCAATTGCCGTTGTAATGTAATAAGGTCCTTTATTTTCCATATTTCTGCGTACCTCCTCAATAAAAAGACATCCCAAATGAAAGGACGTCTTGCACGCGTTACCACCTTTGTCTTCTTCCTTACTTATAAGAAAGCTCTCATTTGTTTTAACGGAGTCCTTCCGGAATATTCTCATCGAACATTCAGCTCCAGGACCATTTTCATTCATCTGCTGTCTATGCAGTCTCACCATTCTGCACTCTCTGTATGACCGGCGGATCAATTACTCTTCCCTTCACAGCTTTTGTCTATTTATTATACGTGAATGTGAAATATTTGAAAAGAAATTCTATTTATTCAATTAATTTTGTTATTTTCACTATGAGCAAGCAGCAGGTCTCAGCACCATTTATGAAACATTTTCATAACGAATTTGGTATGTTTTTGCGCTTTTTTGCAAATAATCCTTGTTTTTTGTCTGTCGATAATCTATGATTACCCATGTATAGAAGTTATTATTATAGCTTTAGTATACGTAGAAGAGGAGATTTACAAGTTACATGGCAACAGGCAAGGTTAAATGGTTCAACGCAGAGAAGGGTTATGGATTCATCACAACTGATGAGGGTAAGGACGTATTTGTTCACTACTCCGCAATCCAGTCAGAAGGATTCAAGTCACTCGATGAGGGTGCTAAGGTTTCTTTCGACATCACTGACTCCGATAGAGGACCTCAGGCATCTAACGTCGTTAAGCTCTAATCTGTTTCGATAGAGAAATTAAGACAAGAAAAGTTCGGGAGACCGAGCTTTTTTTATGTCTTCATGAAGATAAAAGAAAACGCATGGAGTTGATTACCCCATGCCTTCATAATTTCTTTATTTATACATGTTGTAGCCGAAGTCATTGTAGACATCGGATACTGGTGTGTGATTTTCAATGGCATCAATCGCTTTTGCGACCATGGCATCAATAGACAGCACCTTGATCTTAGTGGATCTTGCAGCTTTCTCAGGTGGGAAAGGAATTGTATTGGAAATAACCATTTCCTTGATGACGCTGTTCTCAACCTTTTCAACCGCATCGCGTGAGAAGATGCCGTGTGTAACACCGACATAGACTTCCTTGGCACCATGATCCTTGAGAATCTTGCATCCGGCACATAATGTTCCTGCTGTATCAACTATATCATCGACAACAATGCAGATCTTTCCATCCACATCACCAATGACATTCTGGGCCTCGACCATATTCGGCTTTGGTCTTCTCTTATCAATAATTGCGATTGGTGCATCTAATACATCCGCAAGTCTTCTTGCGCGGACAACTCCGCCGTGGTCAGGCGAAACAACAACGACGCCGTCAGCAGGGAAGTTCTTTTCCTTGAAATATTTTCCAAGCATTGGTACGGCTGTCAGATCATCGATTGGAATATCGAAGTAGCCCTGGATCTGTGCTGCATGCAGGTCAAATGTGATGACTCTGTTTGCGCCTGCTGTGACCAGCAGATTTGCGACCAGTTTAGAAGTGATTGGCTGACGAGGCTTAGCCTTGCGGTCCTGACGTGCATATCCGTAATACGGCATAATGACGTTGATCTCGCCGGCACTTGCACGTTTGCATGCATCAATGCAGACAAGAACTTCCATCAAATGTTCTGTAACTGGTGTGCAGGTGGACTGTACGATGAAGACAGAGCGTCCTCTTACAGATTCCTGCGGTTCAACGAGAATCTCACCATCCGCAAAGTGTTCGACCTTGATCTTTCCTAATGGAAGATTCAGATCCTTACAGATTGCTGCGGCCAGATCGGTACTTGAAGTCAGAGCGAATACGACAGTTTCCTTAACCATGCTTTTCCTCTTTCTTTAATGCGGCAGATCCAAAATTTCACCTTTTGGGCTGTAGACATTTAACATATGCGACACTATTAAACCAGTTTTACTGCTTTTTTTCAACCTTTTCCTAAGCGAAAAGGTCCAGCAATTTCATTTTTATGAATTACAGTGTCCACAGCATAATATCCCGGGAGGATTTCTGCACCGTCTTCGACAATTGTTTTTCCGTATAAAAAGGTATTTGGATGAACGGTAATATCATGCCCGAATGTCACATCCGGTCCGATGTAGGTGTTTTCAGGGTCAATAATTGTGACGCCTTCCTGCATCCAATGGTGGTTGATCTTTCTTTTCAGATATCTTGCGGCTTCTGCTAAAGCCACGTTGTCATCGACACCTTCGCATTCTCTCCAGTTGTCAGCTGGAATGGCAATGACTTTCTTTCCCTGACTGATGAAAATCTCAACAAGTCCTGGCAGGTAGTATTCATGCTGGGCATTGTCATTCTTCAGCAGTTTCAGTCCGGCAAACAGTTCTTCATTTTTAAACGCATAAATACCGGTGTTGATCTCCTTGACTGCTTTCTCGGCATCAGTTGCATCTTTATATTCAACAACTTTTTCCACTGTTCCATCCGCATTGCGGATAACGCGGCCATAAGCCTTGCTGTCTTCTGGAACAGCCGTAAGGATTGCCATATCTGCATCACCCAGGCAGTCATACATCTTCTTGTATGTCTCTGCTGAGATCAATGGACAGTCGCCATTTGCAACAATTGTGACACCTGTTTCATTCTCCAGCTGCTTTGCCTGCATGACTGCATGTCCAGTTCCAAGCTGTGGTTCCTGTACAGCAAACTCACACTGACCTGCCATGATCTTTTCTACTTCTTCATGACGGTAGCCGACAATCGTTACAATACGCTCGACCCCAGCCTGACGCAGAGTGCGGATCTGCAGTCCAACCATCGGTTCTTCCAAGATCTTATGCAGCACCTTCGGCAGCTCACTCTTCATGCGTGTGCCTTTGCCGCCAGCCATAATAATTGCGTTCTTCATTTTTATCTCCTTACGCCGGATAAGATCTTTGTCTTGCGAACAAAGTGTCCCTGCGCTTTCATATCATTCATTGCCTTTTCCAGCAATGCACTGTCTTTTGTAATACCGAATACGGTTGAACCTGAGCCTGACATCAGCACGCCGTCGAAGCCATGCCCACTCAGCTGCTGCTTGATGATTCTGATCTCATCGACCAGCTGCAGAGATGCAGGTTCCAGACTGTTGCCCAGATTCTTAACAATTCCTTCATAATCATTTGTTATCAAGGCTTCTTTCATGGCCATGCAGTCAGGGTGCACATCATTTCCCTGGTCAACAATTTCAAAGGCTTCTTTCGTTGATACGCCTTTGCGCGGTTTGACCAGCAGAAGTTCGAAATCAGGATGGCAATAGAACGGTTCAATCTTCTCTCCTGTGCCTTCAACATATGCCGGCTGATTGATCAGACAGAATGGAACATCGGACCCAACTTCCTTCCCAACCTCAATCATTTCTGGCGTACTCATATGCAATGCAAGCATGTTGTTGATCATACGGATTGCGGCGGCAGCATCAGCGCTTCCGCCAGCTAATCCTGCTCTTGTCGGAATGTGCTTCTGAAGTATGCATGCAAAGTTTGTATCGAAGCCGTATTTTGCCTTCATCACATTGATTGCCTTGATGATAGTGTTCTTGTCATTGATTGGCAGATAGCTGCGGTTCAGAGATAATGTCGTTTCCTTTGCCGGCAGTATTTCCAGCACATCATAGAAATCAATCGGCACCATGATCATCTTCAGTTCATGGTATCCATCTGATTCTCTTTTCCCAACAACATCAAGACAAAGATTTATTTTTGCGTTCGCTCTTTCTCTCATTGCAGGACCTCATAGATCTTCTTCAGATCTTCGGCAGACAGTTCCTGTGCTCTTCTTTCCATCGGAACACCAGCTTTCGCCAATACATCTCTGGTCTTCTCGCTGTCATCCAGGAACTCTCTGAGATTATTATAAATCGTCTTCCTTCTCTGTTTAAAGCACGCCCGCACGAGTTCAAAGTATGCATTCAGGTCAATGGACAGATCAACATCTTCTTTTCTTCTGAACTGAATGATGACACTGTCGACATCCGGTGATGGATTGAAACTCCTTCCTGGTACATTGAACAGCTTCTTGACTTCATACAGATACTGTCCTTCTACGGACAATGCTCCATACTGAGGATCCTTCGGCTTAGCCGCGAAGCGCTCACCGACTTCCTTCTGCACCATCACAGTAATATATGGGATATCTGCACCCTGTTCAAAGATCTTGAATAGGATTGGAGTCGTCACATAGTAAGGCAGGTTCGCACAGACGGTCACGGAACCATACTTATCCTTCAGCTCCTGTACTTTCTGAGATAGATCAATCTCCAAGAAATCCTGCAGGATGATTTCTACATTTTCATAAGTGCTTAATGTATCCGCTAAGACCGGCGGCAGGTCAGGATCAACTTCATAGGCTGTCACATGCTTGGCATGGATGGCCAGCTGTTCAGTCAAAGAACCGATGCCGGGACCAATTTCAATGACTGCCCCTTCACAGTGAGATTCCATCGCACAGCGTTCCACAATCACTGGATCCACTAAAAAATTCTGTCCGAAGCCCTTTTTTGCCCGGAGGCCGTACGTTTCCAGGATCTCTTTTGTCCGAGACGGTGTTGAAATAAATTTTGTCATTTGTTTACCGCCTCCTTAAGCTGTTCATATGTAATATTCAGGCAGTTCAGACGATGCAGAACTGTTTTAGCACTGCCGCTTCCAATATGGAAGATACTGCCGATCTTGTCTCTTAAAGCTGCACTGTCTGTGCCGCCGGTCAGTCCAAGTTCATAGAATTCCTGGACGGTAATCTGCTTTTCTGGGTGTTCACTGTAGGTCACCAGGTGTTCCAAGGCTGCAGTCAAGGTCTCTTCATTGGCGTGTTCCACGCCTACTTTTTTTGTTGTATGCGCATTCTCTCTGTCCACAAAGGCATTTTTACAGCCAGTGATTTTGCGGTTGACGGTGTTGCGGATGCGGTTGCCGGAAGAATCAGGATCAGTAAAGATGATGACGCCTCTGGTCTTCTGGGCAGCTTCAATCCGATTCAAAACATCCCTGCCCAGAGAACTGCCGCCGGTCTCGATGGTATCACAGTCAAAGTACTTTCTTAGTTTTTCAGTGTCGTGGCGTCCTTCCACAACAATGACTTCTTGGATCCGTTTCATCATTTCATCTCCAGGAAGCGTTCCCAGTTGGACGCAACAGTCTCTGCCATGTGTTCCAGAGATACATTTCTGACCTCTGCCATTTTCTGTGTAATATAGGGGATATTGGAAGGTTCATTACGGGTTCCGCGGACTGGTTCCGGAGCCATATATGGACAGTCCGTTTCGGTGAGGAGCCATTTCTCATCCACTGCCTGCACTGCTTCAATCGAATGTCTGGCATTCTTAAAGGTCAGAGCACCGCCAAAAGCCAGGTAATACCCCAGCTTGGTAAATTCCCTGGCCATTTCTTTAGTTCCTGAAAAACAATGAAGCAGGCCGTATCCTCGATGAGCACTCATGATGTCATACGTATCCTGCATCGCATCACGGGAATGCACTGCAAACGGTTTATGAAGACGATTTGCCAATTCAATCTGACTGATGAAAAGTTCTCTCTGTCTGGCACGGACTTCTGGGTCTTTTTCCCAATAGTAGTCCAGCCCAATTTCACCAACAACATCAATTTCAGGCCGTTCAGCCAGTTTGACAAAGGCATTCCAGGACGCTTCGGTCACTTCTTTGACGTCTTCCGGGAAGATGCCTGCAGCTACTTTATACTTATTTCTGTCCTGTACCGCGAACGCAACTGCCTTTTCTGCTGTTTCTATCGAAAGTGCAATGATCATGATGCGGTCAACGTGCTTTTCTTCTGTTCTTTTGATCACTTCGTCAAGATCCTGTGCAAAATCCTTGTCCATGATATGTGCATGGCTGTCCACAAAATACATCATTTCCATATTACTTCCCCAGACAGAAACGGGAGAAGATTTCATCAAGCAGATCTTCCTTGCCGCTCTTGCCAGTAATTTCTCTTAAGGCAAACCATGCATTTTCCAGATCAATCGTCACGAGGTCGAGCTCAACGCCCTGTTTCAGTGAATCGACGACATCCTGCATGGATTTCTCTGCCTGGATAGCCAAGCCGATCTGTCTTTCGTTGTTCAACGTATCCGTATCAGCCGCCGAAAGCTCTTTTTCATATTTTTCCTGAATAGCCTGAATGAGTTCATCCAGCTGTCTGTTCTTTGCGCTGATGGACACATCACCGGTCTTCTTCTGGTCTGCCTTGTTATATACAACGATGCGGTTCTTATTTTCGGTCATTGCCAGCAGCTTCCGATCATCTTCGGTCATTTCTTCACTGCCATCCAGGACAACAATGATCAGCTGTGCCTTCTCCATTGCCTGAATGGAGCGGTCAATGCCCATCTTTTCAATCGTATCCTCTGTCGCATGCACACCAGCAGTATCAATCAGGTTCAGCGTAATGCCGCCGATACGGACCGTTCCTTCGACCAGGTCTCTGGTCGTTCCGGCAATCTCCGTAACAATTGCCTTGTCTTCTTCCAATAAGGCATTCAACAAAGAGGACTTGCCAACATTCGGCCGTCCTAAGATCACAGTATCAATTCCTTCACGAATGGTGACTGCCTGCTGTGCTGTCTCAATGATCTGATGGATCTGCGTCAGCCATGCCTTACTTTTCGGCAGGACCTCTTCCTCACTCAAGACATGGACGTCATCATATTCCGGATAATCAATGTTAACTTCAATATTTGAAATGATCTGCGTCAGATCTTCCTCTAAAGGTTCCAAAAGTCTGGCAACAGAGCCTTTTAATGAATGTACTGCACTTCTGGCGTTCATCGCATCCTTTGCCCGGATCAGATCATCCACACCTTCAGCCTGGGCAAGATCCATCTTTCCATTCAGGAAAGCACGTTCCGTAAATTCTCCCGGCCGAGCCATGCGGGCACCTGATCCCAAAATCAAAGAAAGAATCCTGCGGGTAATATACAGGCCGCCATGGCAGGAAATTTCAATCACATTTTCACCGGTATAGCTTTTCGGTGCTCTAAAAACAGATACCAGGACTTCATCAACTGGTTCGCCGTTCTCTTTCACCGTTCCATAGTGGATGGTGTATCCAGCGGCCTGGCTTAAATCCTTTTCTATCAGTTTCCCAGCAATGTCAACCGCATCTTCGCCTGAGATACGGATCACGGAGACCGCTCCCATGGCGTTAGCTGTTGCGATTGCTGCTATCGTATCTGTGACCATTTATCGTTTCCCTTCTGCATTAGTTTATCACAAAACCCCGTATTCTATCCTTTCCTGTGTTAAGATGTGGCTATGAAAAATGAATTAATACAGACACTGGAAGAACTCGGCATTCATGAACTGCTGGAAATCCAAAAAAAAGCCATCCCTTTCATTGAAGAAGGAAAGGATGTCTTCGTAAAGTCTCCGACCGGATCCGGCAAGACATTTGCATATTTGATCCCGGCAATCGACCGAATTGACCGCAACGAGATGTATACAAAGGTCCTGATTATCGTCCCTACAAGGGAGCTGGCACTGCAGGTTGCAGACAACGCGAAGAAGCTTTCTGTCCGCACCGGCAACCATGTCGTCACCTTGATTGGCGGAATGGACATCAGCCGGCAGATGAATGCACTCCGCCACCGCCCGCAGATCTTGATTGGAACACCAGGCAGAATTGTCGACCTCCTGCATCAAGACTGCATCGATCTCTCTGAATTATCCTTACTCATTTTTGATGAGGCAGATCAGATCATCTCCACCGGACAGAGTGAAGAGACGGAAGAAATCCGTAATTTCATCCCTGATGTCCAAACGGTATGCCTGTCCGCAACAGAGAATGAACTGACAGATAAACTTTTCCCGGGAAATTGTGAATTTATTAACATGGGTGCCCAATCAAGTATCAACACTTCCATTGAGACCTACTATGTTATGACCAGCGACCGGCGCAAAGAACTGATTCATTTGCTGAAGACCCTGCCGATTACTACAGCTATTGTCTTTACCAATTTCAAGAATGATGCAAATGACCTGTCCAATATGTGTCAGCAGAATCATATCCTTGCGTCTGCCTTCTCTTCCTTTTTTGAAGAAAGAAAGAGAATTCAGATCTTACGGCAGTTCAAGGAAGGTAAGATCAGAGTCCTGATTGCGACCGATGCGGCTGCCAGAGGGCTGGATATTACCGACGTTTCCCATATCATCCACTATGATGTGCCGGTCAACACCGAAACTTGGATCCACCGTTCCGGAAGAACAGCTCATCAAGGAAATGAAGGTATGACTATCACTATCTTTGACAAAAATGAGCAGCCAAATGAAGTTGGCCAGTTTATTTTAGACAACAGTGCACTTTATACTGGAAAATCAGAACCGCAGGACCTCTCTAAGCCGTATCAGAAAGAAACACAGAAGACAACCGATACAATGGAATTAATCATCCGTGCCGGCCGGAAAGACAAGATCCGTCCTGGTGATCTGATTGGTGCTCTTTGTACAGTGTATAAATTTGAAGAGATTGGCGTTCTGGAAATACAGGATACTTACAGTACTGTTACCATCTTGAAAAAAGACCTTTCTTCCATCCCTGCTTCTCTGCAGATCAAGGGAAGAAAGAGAAAGATTGAACTGAAAAGAAATTGACCAAAGAAAAAACCGCTCATCACGCGGTCTTTTCTTTTAGGGGTTGTTCAAATTTTCATTCGGGGGGGAAAGAAATTTTTATGAACTGTCATCAGGTGTATTTCCTTTTGACAACTATAAGATACCTTGCCGATATGAAGATATATTGTGTGTTTCGTGAAGATTTAGTGAAGATTTTCTTTTTTCTACATCATTGGCGCAAAAATCCGGACAATTGAGATCATTGCTGTCTTGAAGACCCCAAATGTGCTCTCTTTTTCTGTCATTTGATGACATTTTTCGATTGTTTTCAGATAATCATCCTGGATTTCTTTAATTTCTTTGACATTGTATAGATATATGCCGTTCTCAAAGTGAAGGTACAGGCTGCGGTAATCCAAGTTCAATGTTCCGACAGCTGCCGTCCGGTCATCACTGACAAAGACTTTGGCATGGACAAAGCCAGGGGTATATTCAAAGATCTTCACGCCGCCATGGATCAGCTGCTTATAGAAAGAGCGGGTAATATCCCAGACAATCTTCTTATCGGGAACACCAGGGGTCATCAAACGGATGTCTACGCCGCGTCTAGCCGCAAGGATCATGGCATTGCTCAGCTCATTGTCGATGATCAGGTACGGAGTATAGATATAGCAGTAGTCCTTTGCCTGATTGATGATATTCATATAGATATCCTGTCCGGTGATCTCACTGTCCAGCGGAGTCTCGCCATATGGCGCCAGGTACCCCTGTTCATCCGGCAGGACGGTATGATCATGGAATTTTTCAAAATCCGCATCTTCACGGCGGTATGCATTCCAGTTTGTCAAAAACATGACAGTCAATGACCAGACTGCACTGCCTTTGATCATGATGCAGTTGTCCTTCCATTCCCCATGGATTTTTTTAACATTAATATATTCATCCGCAAGATTGATGCCGCCGCTGAAGCCGACTTTCCCATCTATGACCAAGATCTTGCGGTGGTCACGGTGATTCATGATGACGTTGATGATCGGGTTGATCTGGTTGAAGCGGACGCATTTGATGCCTGCCTTCTCCAGCTGTTTGGCATAACTTGCCGGTAATGTATTGAAGCTGCCCATGTCATCATACATGACACGGACTTCAACTCCATGCCTGACTTTTTCCTTAAGAATATCAAGGATTCCATTCCACATCACACCTTCTTCAATGATGAAGTACTCCAGAAAGATGAATTTCTCTGCTTTCTGCAGTTCTTCCTTCATGACAGGATAGCCTTCATCACCCAGACGGAAATATTGAACGCCTTGATTGCGGTAGAACGGGAAACCTGCCTTCTGCGAGATGTAGGAGAACTGTCCCTTAATCTCCGGAGCACTTTCCTGTGCTTCTTTCAGGACGGCCTCATCCTGGACATAATACTTGGCAGCTGCTTTTGTTTCATCGATCAGATTTCGGAAGGTCTTGGAAGAAATCAGGTTGGCACCAATCAGGAGATAGACTGCTGTTCCCGGGATTGGCAGTGCCATGATGATCAAGATCCACATCAGATCTGAAGACAGGTGCTGACTGGTGCGGGCAATATGGAAGACAATGACCAATGACAAAAGACGCAGGACACCTTCAATCCATCCGGCAGAACTGCCGAAGAATTTAAAGACACTGTAAATGATCAACAGTTCCAATAGAGCTGCAATGATCATAAATGTTGTCCTGCTGAATATCTTCTTCAATATCTTCATATCTTTATTATGCCGTATCTACAGTGAGCATTTCAAACAGACCTAGAATTTTGCGAATTCTGTCTTTCTTGTGCTGCCGTGATATTTCTGCACCAAAGCATCCAGTTCATCCTCTGCTTCCAGGTAGTTCTCAATGAAGCTGCGGCGGATATTGACTTCGTTATCCATGTCATTCTCTTTTGGACTGCCGGCAGTTTCTATGTGATAGTTGATATCTGTTCCTTCCAGATAGAAGGAAGCACCTTCCGCGGTATGGATCTTAGCAAGCTGATCTTCAATTGCCTTCTTCTCTTCTTCATTGAACTGAAGCCCGCAGTAGATCAAGGAAGTTTCCTCCCCGATGATCTGATCTCCGTCTTTATGCAGTTCAAAATGATAAGGAAAGGAGCACAGCTCTCCATCCTTGATATATTCCACTTCCTTTTTCTCTGTCATGATTCTTCCTTCTTTCCATCATCCACCCCTCCTGCGAGAAGTTCATTGTATTTCTGATTGTTGTATTCCGCGGTTTTCTTCTGGATCCACCGCTGACGGTCATCTTCGATGGCAATCATTTCATCCGCAATTTCTTCTGCACTGGACGGTTTGCCTTGAAGCAGATAGCTGATCATTCGATTCATCGCCTTTTCGGTATGCAGTTCTGCAGCAATCACTGCTCCAAATTCCTGCGGATAACCATATCTCTGCAGAATCTGAATGAGTTGTTCTTTTTTATGTTCTGTCTCGTTCATATTTGTATTCGCCACGAGCATTCTAGCAAAGCACTTCCATGATAACAAGAATTGACATTTGCAGCGTATGATATATTCCTGCGTGCAATTGTGCATTCATATAATATAATTATGAACAAGAACTGGAAGAAAGGGCGGTGCTGTGCGATGAAACAACCATTCTTGACTGCTGAGGAATTAAAAAAGATTACGGATTATTATCCGACCCCTTTCTATCTGTATGATGAAAAAGGAATCCGGGACAATGCCAGAAAACTGACACAGGCTTTTTCGTGGAATCCGGGCTTTCAGGAGTTCTTTGCGGTAAAGGCTACCCCGAATCCTTCGATCCTGAAGATGCTGAAAGAAGAAGGATGCGGTGTTGACTGCTCTTCCTTAACAGAATTGATGCTGGCAGAACAATGCGGCTTTTCCGGAAGTCAGATCATGTTTTCCTCCAATGACACGCCGGCTGAGGACTATGTCTATGCCCACCGTCTTGGCGCTACAATCAATCTAGATGACATTTCTCACATTCCTTTTCTGCAGGAATGCATTGGCACACTGCCAAAAAAAATGAGTGTCCGTTATAATCCAGGCGGTGTCTTCACCCTTGGGAAAACAAGGGACGGCTTCCAGGTCATGGATCAGCCGGGTGAAGCAAAGTTCGGCATGACCAAGGCACAGATCTTTGAAGCACTTGCTCAGCTGAAGGAGCTTGGTGTTGAAGAATTTGGCATCCACGCGTTTGTCGCCAGCAACACCTTGTCCAATGATTACTATCCTGCCTTGGCAGAAATGATCTTCCAGCTGGCGGTTGAAGTCAAAGAAAAGATGGCCATCTCCATTTCCTTTGTCAATCTGTCCGGCGGCATCGGCATCCCGTATCATCCTGAAGATACACCGAATGATATCAGTGCCATCGGCAAAGGTGTCCAGGAAAAATATGATGCCATTCTAAGACCAGCTGGTCTTGATCATATCAAGATGTGCAGTGAACTGGGAAGATTCATGCTGGGACCTTATGGTGCATTGATCACCAAGGTCATTCATCTCAAGCATACTTATAAAGAATATGCAGGTGTAGATGCAAATGCATGCAACCTGATCCGGCCGGCAATGTACGGTGCCTATCATCATATTTCAGTCATGGGAAAAGAAGGCCTCCCGCTTGACCACGTCTATGATGTGACTGGCAACTTATGCGAGAACAATGATAAATTTGCCGTGAACCGTCCGCTGCCGCAGCTGCAGATTGGTGATACGCTGTTCATTCATGATGCCGGTGCACACAGCTTTTCGATGGGATACAACTACAATGGACGTCTCCGCAGTGCAGAATATATGTATCATACAGACGGTACCGTTGAAATGATCCGCCGGGCAGAAACACCGGAAGATTACTTTGCGACATTGAAATTCTAGATATGAAAAGTCGATATCATCAATTTGATATCGGCTTATTTTTGTTTCAGATAATTGACAGCCACCGCACAATGCATCGCAGCGCCATAGGCAATTGCCTTTTCATTCGGCAGGAACTTTGCGCTGTGCAGAGGTTCTTTTGATTCCACGCCAAGATGATAGTAGCATCCTGGTCTCTTCAGCAGATAATAGCCAAAGTCTTCCGTTGTCATTGTTGGTTCATTCAGGACTGTTACACGATCTTTGAACTGTGCTTTAGCAGCCGCTTCGACCAGATGTGTTTCCGCATCATGGTTGATGACGCCGCAGTAACCATCTGCCCAGCTGATTGTTGTATGCGTTCCGCAGTTCTGATCCGTCTCTTCAATAAGATTCACAATCTCCTGATGGATCTTCGCACGGTTCTCTTCGCCGAAGGTACGGACAATACCGCTCAGTTCTGCCTGTCCGCAAAGGATGTTCCGGACAGTTCCTGCTTGAAAAGTACCAACTGTCACAACCGTGCGGATACCATCTTCTACTCGGTTCAGACGTTCCAGTGCCATGACCATCTCTGCTCCTGCATGCAGGGCATCGATTCCCTTTTCCGGTTCTGCCGCGTGGGAGCCTTTCCCAGCAACACTCAAATCAAACTTTCCTGCAGCCGCATAAAACGGACCGTATTTAATGCCGATTGTGCCAATTGAGAGAGCTGGGTTGACATGTATGCCAAAGACCACATCCACATGATCGAGAACACCTTCCTGGATCAGACGTTCTGCACCTCCTTCTCCTTCTTCGTCAGGCTGGAAGACAAACATGACATTTCCTTCCAGTTCCTCCGTATGCTGAGAAAGGATTTTTGCGGCACCCAGGGCCATCACGATATGAAAGTCATGCCCGCATGCATGCATCGTATTCTCCCGCCGTGAACTGTAAGGAAGTCCTGTTTCTTCATGGATTGGCAGTGCATCGATATCTGCACGTATCATCACTGTTTTCCCAGGATGGTTTCCTTTCAGGATGCCGATCACTGCAGTTCCTAAAATCCTGCGGTTTTCAATCCCGCAGTCATTCAGATAATTCATGATCCGGGCTGATGTATTAAATTCCTGATTGCCCAGTTCCGCATCGTAATGGAATTTGCGGCGCAGCTCAATCAGTTCATTCTCCTGTTCACATGCTAAGCTGTACCAGTTCATCCTCTTCCTTCTTCTTTCAGTATATTGATAAATTCCTGCAGACGCTTTAAGCCTTCTCTGATATTCTCTTCACTGCAGCAGTAGCTCAGACGGATGCAGCGGTCATCGCCAAAGCAGAATCCCGGAACTGCAGCCAGTTTGACTTCCTTGATCATTCTCGTGCAGAAATCAGCTGATGTCAGTCCATATTTCGCTATGCTTGGGAAAACATAGAACGCTCCCTGCGGCTTGATGTAGGTCAGGCCAATCTCACTTAAACCATGCAGGATGATCTCTCTTCTTTTTTGATATTCCTTCAGAAATGGTGTTGGATCCGTATGGAGTGCTTCTATGCACGCTCTTTGAAAAGGCGCTGGAGTGGAAGTAATCATATACTGATGTACCAGTTCCGCTCTTTCTTTGACTGCTTTAGGAAGAACTGTATATCCCATCCGCCATCCGGTCATTGCATATGGTTTGGAAAAGCTCTGGATCAGGATGGTCTGTTCCGCAAGGTCGTCATATTCAGTAAAGCTGATTACCGGACTTTCATAGGAAAGCTGACGGTACACATCATCACAGAGGACAAAGATTTCTTTTCTTTTCACCGCATCATGCACTGCATCCATGCTGCTCCTATTGAGAATACATCCCGTCGGATTGTTCGGGCTGTTGAGGATCACTGCTTTTGTCTTTGGGGTGATCAATGCATTCAGCTTTTCTGGATTGATCTGAAAGTCATCCTCTGACGTATACAGAGGGACCACTGTTCCGCGGCACAGATGAACGATCTGTTCATACAGGCCGAAGGCCGGCATTGGAACAATCACTTCATCCCCTGGATTCATCAGCGTAAAAAGAGTCAGAAAGATTCCTTCCGTAGCACCGGCGGTCACAATGATCTGATCGACTGAGCAATGCATACCATTTTGTTTGTTCTCAAAATCGGCAATCTCCTGCAGCAGCTGCTGTGTTCCGTTGTTTTTTATATAATGCGTCTCATGATGTTCAAACGCTTCATTGACCTTTTCAGTAATGTTGACCGGCGTATCAAAATCAGGTTCTCCAAGTGTCAGTGAAATGCATCCTTCTGTTTCTCGGGCTAAATTGGAATATTCACGGATGGCACTGCGCCCTGCCTGATACACCGCCTGGTTCAGACTGCGCTGCATCATAATGTTCTCAGCGCATCCTCAAGTGCTGTTTTCTGTGTTGTCTTTTCATCCTTGTCCTTGATCTTACGGGCTGGGCATCCAGCAACGACTGTATTCGGTTCAACATCGTTGATGACAACGGCACCTGCCGCGACAACCGCACCTTTACCGACATGTACACCTTCAATGACAACGGCATTGGCACCAACCAAAACATCGTCTTCAACAATGACCGGCTTGGCACTGGCTGGCTCTACCACACCTGCCAGAACTGCGCCGGCACCGATATGGCAGTGCTTTCCGACTGTTGCCCGGCCACCCAGTACAGCTCCCATATCAATCATGGTACCTTCTCCAATGAAAGCACCGATATTGATAATGGCGCCCATCATAATGACAGCGTTCTTTTCAATTGTGACCTGTTCACGGATAACTGCACCTGGTTCAATGCGGGCTGGAATATCCTTGATGTCCAGCATCGGCACACCTGAATTTCTGCGGTCATTTTCAATTTCATAGTATTCAATCGCATCATGATTCTCCTTCAGGATTGGTCCAAGCTGTGCCCAGTCACCAAAGACGATCTTGTCGCCAGTACCAAAAACCTTGGCATCACCGTAATCAATCGGCCGTTTTTCCTTGATGTAGATCTTGACCGGCGTCTTTTTTGGTGAAGACGCAATGTATTGGATGATCTCTTCTGCGTTCATATTCAGTCTCCGACCAAGTCATGCATGTTATACAGGCCCGGCTTTTGTTTGATGATAAATTCTGCCGCTTTCACAGCTCCCTGTGCAAAAACTGCACGGCTTTCTGCTTCATGCGTCAAAGTGATGCATTCACTGCCGTTGTGGATATAGATCTCATGTGTTCCTACTTCTGTACCCATTCTTAAGGAATGAATGCCAATCTCCTGCTTCGTACGCTTTCCATTCTCATGGCGGCCGATATTATAAACAGCATCTTCTCTGACTTCCTTGATGGCATCAGCCAACAGTAAAGCCGTTCCCGATGGAACATCCAGCTTCTGATCATGGTGCTTCTCAACAATCTCAATATCCGCATCAGGGAAAAAGGACGCAGCTTTTTTTGCAAGATCACAGAGAACGGCAATGCCTAAAGACATGTTTGCAGAATAGAAGACAGGAATGACAGCGGATGCGTCTTTGATGCTCTGTCTTTCAGCTTCTGTCTGTCCTGTTGTACAGATGACAGCCGGCAGTGCTCTTTTCATGCAGTATGCAAGCAATGTATCTGTTGCGGCATGATTGGAGAAGTCGATAACAACATCCGCCTCTCCGGAATACGCATCCAATGACTTGATGCATCCATCTTTTTCTTCTCCGTCCTGGGCAGCCTTAGCAACAATTTCATCGGTTCTGCTGTCCTTCAGCAGCTCAATCATCATATGTCCCATTTTTCCGGTACAGCCGTGTAATATGATCTTCATTCTCATTCTCCTATAACAGGTTCAGTTTCTGCATTTCCTGGATCAGTTTCTGCTCATGTGTTTCTTCCATTGAAACTAATGGAAGTCTAACACAGTTGGCACCGTATCCCATAGCAGCCATGGCAGCTTTGACAGGAATTGGATTGACCTCACTGAATAATGCATGGATCAACGGAAGATAGGCCAGCTGCATTTCAGCAGCACCTGCCGTATCTCCCTGGAAATATTTCTGGCACATCAGAGATGTCTCTTTCGGCATCAGATTGGACAACACCGAGATTACGCCCATACCGCCAAGGGACAACAGCGGGATGACCTGATCATCATTTCCGGAATAGATAGCAAGATCTTTGCCGACCAGTGCCGCTGTATCGACAACTTTGGCAATATTTCCGCTGGCTTCCTTGATTGCCGCAATGTGCGGATATCCAGCCAGTTCCTTGAATGTCTCCGGTTCAATATTGACACCGGTGCGGCTCGGAATGTTATACAGGATCAACGGGACTGTCGACGCATCCGCAATCGTCCTGAACATTGCAATTAATCCTCTCTGGGTCGTCTTATTGTAATACGGAGTGACAATCAGACATGCATCATAGCCGATTGTGCATGCATACTTTGTCATATCGACGGCATATGCAGTGTCATTAGAACCTGTACCGGCAATCATTGGTACTCTGTGGTCAGCTCTTTCAACCGCAAACTTCAGGACTTCACGGTGCTCATCATCCGATAAAGTCGAACCCTCTCCTGTTGTACCGGCAATCAGCAGACCGTCAATGCCCTGGTCAATCTGCCAGTCAATGAGTCTTCCGAATGCTTCATAGTCAACGCTTCCATTTTGATCGAACGGTGTAATCAGTGCGGTTGCTGCGCCTTTGAATACTGCTTCCATAAAATCTCTCCTTTCCTGGACATTGCCTATGAGGTGAAAAAACAGTCGGCTCATATAAGAATATATGTACCGGCTGTTGTATCGTCCTTTTGAGATTTTTACAATTTATATAGCTCTCCGCCAGTGCGACAGTGACATGGATCTTCTCGATGTCCCCAGCTGATATTTCTGCTTATATCAACTTCGGCAGCATTGCCTTTCTTTTCCCCGGAACTGCGAATTCCTTTTTTGGGGAACGTACTCATCTTTGCCGCGCCTCTATCCTTCATTGCAATATTCAGTTTTGACAACTATAGCATCTGTTTTCTGCATCGTCAATCATATGTTGTAAATTATATATAATATTTTCTGTAAATATTTTCATAAAGAAAAGCTGGTGAAGTCTTCTCCATCAGCCTGCCTTATTTCTTTTCTTTTAGTTTTGATACATCGATGACTGGAATGGATGTCGTTTCTTCTCTTGCGGGAAACTGCACATCAATGACCTGAGATACTTTGACGCTGTCTCTTAAAAGACCGTTGATCAATGTCATATCTTCCGGCATTTCTTCTTTGAAGTCTTCTGGATTGCCAATGAATCCTGCATGGACAGAACCGTCCCTCAAGGTTACCTGAACGAAGCGTTTCGTCAATGCTTTCAATAACTCCTGCTGTGTTGTCATACTTTATTCCCATAGTGCACATCTGCACCAAGTTCTTTTAATGTCCCCTGTCCTTTCGGCTCTACATTTGTCAATGAAACGGATGGATTGACTCTCTTGAGATATGCCGCGACTTTCTGCCCGTCTTCTTTATCCAGCAGGCTCATGTCAATAAAATGCGACGCATCCTTGAGATGCATGACATATTTTCCGTGTGCTTTCTCTTCCAGGACAGCACCAACGACATCCTTTGTCTTTACTTCTTCAATCTTGATCCCGCTGCATACCAGCATGCGGTCTTCCAAAATATATGTACGGTCGATCATACCGCCGTCTTCATATGCCTTCAGGTCATTTATCTTCTTGAGCTGTGTGTTGACTTTGATCTTATTGTAGTAATAGAAGACCATGATCACTGCCAGAATAACGGCTGTGATGATCAATGCGATATACAGTTTCGATACCGCCTTCCCCATTGTCATCAAAAAGGCTTCCACAAAAATCAGGAAAGCCAGGCTTGTCATTGGGATGGCAAACTTCATTGAATTGACTGACTGGTAGAATTTTTTAATCATTCGTCTCCCCCTTGGCGTTATGTTCGTATCTCTAGGATATCATTTTATTTCTATTTTGGAATACACAGGGTATACAAAAAAGGAAAACTGGCATTGGCTAGTTTTCCTTACTTTCTTTCAATTGTTCCTTTAATACTTAAGCGGTTCATTGCTTTCTGCAAAGCAATCTGTGCACGTTCCAGATCAATGTTAGGATTGTTGGAACTGATTCTCTCTTCAGCTCTCTTCTTTGCATCTTCAGCACGCTGCACATCGATTTCTTCTTTGTTTTCGATGGCATCAGTCAGAATCTCTGCCTTATTGTCGCGGAAGTAGAACAAGCCGCCGGCAACAGCATATTCCTGACGGGTACCGTTTTCATCGGTTGTGATCCGGCCAATCTTCAGCATTGTGACAAGCGGAAGGTGATTGGGCAGAATACCCTGCTGGCCTTCAGTTGTATCAATGTTGATAATGTTGGCTTCCATCTCCTTATAGATGCCCTGCGGAGTGATGATGCGGCATTGAATACTCATTTTAATGTCTCTGCCTTTTTCACAACGTCTTCAATTGTACCGACGGAAAGGAATGCAGTTTCCGGCAGATCGTCGTATTTGCCATCCAGAATCTCTCTGAAGGATCTGACTGTATCCTTGACAGGTACATACACACCCTTTAAGCCTGAGAACTGTTCTGCAACAGCAAACGGCTGTGATAAGAAGTTTCTGATACGGCGTGCTCGGCCGACGATCTTCTTATCTTCTTCGCCAAGTTCATCCATTCCCAAGATTGCAATGATATCCTGCAGTTCTCTGTATCTCTGCAGAATTGCCTGAACTTCACGGGCAACATTGTAATGCTCTTCACCGACAACCAGCGGATCAAGCTGACGGGAAGAAGATCCCAGTGGATCAACAGCTGGATAGATACCTAACGCTGCAATGGAACGGTCAAGGACCAGACGGGCATCCAAGTGTGAGAATGTTGCAGCTGGTGCTGGGTCAGTCAAGTCATCGGCAGGAACGTAAACGCACTGAACAGATGTGATGGAACCATTGTCTGTTGATGCGATTCTCTCCTGCAGCTGTCCCATTTCCGTTGCCAGAGTAGGCTGATATCCTACTGCAGAAGGCATACGTCCAAGCAGTGCTGACACTTCAGAACCTGCCTGTGTGAAACGGAAAATGTTATCGATGAATAACAAGACATCCTGATGTTCCTCATCACGGAAGTATTCTGCCATCGTTAAGGCTGACAGAGCAACTCTCATTCTGGCACCAGGTGATTCATTCATCTGTCCATAAGTCAGAACGGTATTCTTTAGAACACCAGAGTTCTTCATTTCATAATACATGTCGTTGCCTTCACGGGTACGTTCACCGACACCGGCTACCACGGAACGGCCGCCATGCTCAATTGCGATGTTGTGGATCAGTTCCTGCTCTAGGACAGTCTTGCCGACACCGGCACCGCCAAACAGACCAATCTTACCGCCTTTTGCGTATGGGCAGAGAAGATCAATGACTTTAATACCTGTTTCCAGGATTTCATTCTGAGTCTGCTGCTGCGAAAAGGTAGGTGCATCTCTGTGGATTGGCATCTTCTTCGCTGCTTTGACTTCACCCAGTCCATCGATTGGCTCTCCAAGGACATTGAACATTCTTCCCAGGACTTCATCACCGACTGGAACTTCGATTGGCGATCCTGTATCAACACATTCCATTCCTCTGATCAGTCCATCGGTCGAAGACATGGCGATGCATCGAACGATATCATCGCCGATATGCTGTGCAACTTCCGCTGTCATTTCTTCTTTCTCAGAAGTCTTGATCAGAATTGCATTCTTGATGGAAGGCAAGCTGTCCGCATCAAAACGGATATCTACGACAGGTCCGATGACCTGTACGATCTTTCCTGTATTGCTCATTGTCTACCTTCTTTCTTTACACGGCACTGGACCCGCCGACAATTTCAGTAATTTCCTGTGTGATTGCTGCCTGTCTCGCCTTGTTGTACTCAAGCTGCAATGACTGATTCAGATCATCTGCATTGTCAGATGCTGTCTTCATGGCAACTCTTCTGCTTCCCTGTTCTGATGTAGTTGATTCCATCCAGTCAGAGTAAGCAACATCCTGGACCATCATCGGGATCAAACTGTTCAGAATGCTCTCTGCATTTGGTTCAAACAGTGTTTCTTTCGGCAGTTCTTTTTCTGCCCCGTTCTTTTCCGGCTCTGCCTGCTTTTCTTCTTCTGCAATGGTGCACGGCAGAAGAACATCAAAAGATGCGCGGAACGTCATCGTATTTACAAACTGGGTATACAGCAGCTGAACAGTGCCTACTTCGCCATTCTGATAAAGTCTGGTACCGGTCTCAACTGCCTTTTTCAGTTCAAGAAAAGTAATCTTGTCTGATGAAATCGGTCCATCATTCAGCAGATGGAAGCCATATTCCTGGAACTGATGATACAAAGACATGCCGATCAATATGACTGGATCTTCTGGATCCAATGATTCTCTGGCAAGCTTCATGACATTGCTGTTGTATCCTCCGCACAAACCGAGGTCTGAGCAGAAGACAATCGTCATCTTATGTTCATTGTTTGTCTTTGTTAAGAACATGCTTTCAGCTTCTGGATTCTTATATACAATTTCATCAACTGTATTCTGAAGTCTTTGGGCATACTCACGATTGGATTCCATTTTGCTGCGTTGTCTGAACAGCTTTGCGTTGGCAATCATTTCCATTGCCTTGGTGATCTTGCGGGTCGATTTGACCGACTTGATCCTGGTGCGTAAAGCCTGTCTTGACTGGCCTGCCATATCAGTTCACTCCCTTGACGAGCTTGAACTGTTCCAGTGCTTTCTTCATTCCTTCTTCAATCTTTTTTAATGCTTCTTCACTGAAGGAACCATCTTTTTCAATTTCATCACAGATACTCTGTAAATTCTCATGGAAATATCTGTGCAGGCTCTTCTCGAATGCACTGACATCAGAAGATGGAATATCGTCCATGTATCCATGTTTCACAGCGTAGAGAGAGATGACCTGATCAGTCAATGACATTGGTTTGTACTGCGGCTGCTTCAGAAGTTCCGTTACCTTTTCACCATGATTCAGGATTCTCTTTGTGCTGGCATCTAGATCAGAACCAAACTGTGCAAATGTCTGCATTTCATGGTACTGCGCAAGATCAAGCTTTAAGGAAGAAGATACGGCCTTCATTGCCTTCGTCTGTGCATTGGAGCCGACACGGGATACGGACAGACCGGAATCAACTGCCGGTCTTTGACCAGCTGCAAACAGATCTGTCTGCAGGAAGATCTGACCGTCTGTAATGGAAATGACATTTGTTGGAATATATGCGGAGATATCGCCGGCCTGTGTTTCGATGATTGGCAGTGCGGTCAAGGACCCGCCGCCGAGTTCATCAGAAAGCTTTGCGGCTCTCTCCAATAATCTGGAATGCAGATAGAAGACATCACCAGGATATGCTTCACGTCCTGGAGGTCTCTTTAACAGCAGAGACATTGTTCTGTATGCAACAGCGTGCTTGGACAGATCATCATAGACAATGAGAACATCTTTCCCATTCTCCATCCACTCTTCACCCATTGCACATCCTGCATATGGAGCAATATACTGCAGCGGAGCACTGGCTGATGCAGAAGCGTTGACGACAACGGTATACTCCATTGCATCATTTTCTCTCAGCTTCTGGACCATACGTGCTACGGTTGACTCTTTCTGACCAATGGCAACATAGATGCAGTAAACATTCTTGCCTCTCTGGTTGATGATTGTATCTGTGGCAATTGCTGTTTTTCCTGTCTCACGGTCACCGATGATCAATTCACGCTGACCTTTGCCGATTGGAATCATGGAATCGATGACTTTCAGTCCTGTCATCAATGGCTGATAAACAGAACGTCTTGTCATGACGCCCGGTGCAACTCTTTCAATTGCACGTGTCTTTGTATACTCGATTGGCTTGCCGCCGTCGATTGCCTCTCCTAATGGATTGACTACTCTGCCCAGCAGACCGTCTCCAACAGGGACTTCAACAATCCTGCCGGTGCGCTTTACTTCATCGCCTTCTTTGATTTCTCTGTCATCGCCTAACAGAACAACACCAATATGGTCTTCTTCCAGGTTCATGACCATTCCCATAATATCGTGCGGGAATTCAAGAAGTTCTGATGACATTGCATGATCAATGCCTTGGACCATGGCAATACCGTCACCAACGGAGATAACATAACCGACATCATCGGAATGGATCTTCTGATCATAATTCTTGATCTGTTCTTTAATTAATGAACTGATCTCTTCTGGTCTGATCTGACTGCTCATGCCTGTCCTCCTTTCAGTAATGTGCTTCTCAGCTTCTCAATCTTCGTAGCCATCGTTGCGTCAGTTACATTGTTGCCAATCGTAACTTTAATGCCGCTGATGACACTTGGATCAATCTTGTTTCTGAGAACAACTTTCTTATTTGTTTTTCTGACCAATGCTTCACCGATTGTCTTCATATCTTCTACGCTGAGCTTTCTTGCGGATGTGACCGTTGCAAGTTCAACACCGAGATCTTCATTGGCAAGCTTGATATAATCTTCCAGGATTCCCTGCAGATAATATGCTCTGCCTTTATCTACAATCAGTTTTAAGAAAGAAAGCATGTCATGATCAGCAGCGTCTTTGAACACTTTATCAATCATTGCTGTCTTTTCTTCTCTGCTAACTTTTACTGCGCGCAAAAACAAATCAAAATCAGAACAGTCAGTCATTGTTTCGAGAATGACTTCCGCCTGTTTCTTTTTCTCTTCTACGCTTTTATTTTCCTTCGCCAGCTCAAATAGTCCCTGGGCATAACGCTCTGTGATTTCATTCGTCATGAGCAGATGCTTCCTTTACGAACTCGGCAATCGCTTTCCGGTCTAGATCATCACCGTTCTTCTCACCGATCAGTTTGCCAGCCGCATCCATTGCAACGTTGACCATTTCTTCTTTTACGCTGTCATACATTGCGTTGCGTTCTGCTTCGATCTGTTCATGTGCTTTTTTACGTTCAGCCTCAGCTTCCCTGGATGCCTGTGCAAGAATTCCTGCTTTTTCATCCTTGGCCTCTTTGACTGCTGCATTGACAATCTCTTCAGATTTAGCGGCAGCGTGGCTGAGTTCTTCATGTGCTTTATCACGATCAGCGAATGCTTCATTCTTTGCCTGTTCACCTGCGGTCAGATCAGACTGCATCTTTTCTGTACGTGCATTGAAGAAATTCTGTACCGATTTCCATAAGAATTTCTTAACAAGCAGAAATAGAACAAGAGTACTGCAGAGCTGTACGACCATTGACAATGGATTAGGAACCAGTTTGCCAATAATGTCGATATCGCCCATGCTCAGAAGCTCCCACCGAATACGAAGATCAGAAGAATAGCAACTAACAGTCCATAAATAGCGCAGGTTTCAGCTAACGCGATACCTAAGATCATGGCAGAACGGATCTTGCTTTCTGCTTCTGGATTCTTGCCGATGGCATCACATGCATGAGCAGCAACTTCACCTTCACCACGTCCGGTCATAAAGCCAGTAAATACTGCGATGCCGGCACCAATTGCTAGTAATCCTTTACCTATTGCGATTAAACCTGTTTCCATAGAATTTTCCTCCTTGTATATAATCTATGAATTTTTAACTTCATCTGGGACATCATTTCCCATTAATACCACAGTCAATGTTACGAATACCAGCGTCTGAATGAAGCCGGCAAATAAATCAAAGTAAGCATGCAGAAGAGGTGTCAGAATCGGCGCCATAAAATTGAAGACGTTTCCGGTTGCCCCGAACCATCCGGCAATTGTATTGGACAGAATCTGTGCTCCTGTATAGATCAGTTCCATCATGATGCCGCCGCAGGTGATATTTCCAAACAGACGCAGCGACATTGATACCATTGTTGAGAACTTGCCGATGATGTTCATTGGCAGCATCGGTGCGATTGGTTCAATGAAGGAATGGAAGTATGCCTTGACACCGCCGAACTTGAATTCAACTATCTGGATCAACACCCAGGTGATGAAGGCAAGCAGCAGAGTAACTGATAAGTTTGCTGTTGGTGATGTCAGTCCAAACAATGAACATGTGTTGGAACAGAAGATGTAGATCCACAGAGTCAGGATATACGGTGCCAGCTTATAGGCAATGTTTTTGCCGACGTTGGTAATACATGTGTTGGCGACAGCCTGAACGCCTAAGATCACGGCACCGGCAATTCCTGTCGGTCTTTTCATTGGATCTAGTTTATCAATTTTCTTGGATACCCAGACAATTCCGATACCAAGGATAATTGTCAGTAATATGATGGTATATACATCATCCTGTACGACCATTTTCTAATTCTCCTTTCGCCAAAGTGAATCAATGATCAGCGCGAAGCGGATCATGAACAATCCTAATGCACAGGTCAGAACATTCATATACTGCGGCAGTACAGCAGACACGATCAGTACAACAGTCCAGATAATGTAATTCATCATTAAGTGAAAAGCTGTTCCTGCCGGTATGCCAGCACTGATGGTCCGGTCAACGTAATGCTCCGTGTTCCGATATGCAGCTGCTGAGGCAGCACATCCGAGAAGAAATCCTGTCATCCACCGCCAGTCAAATATCAGAAAAACAGCAGCAGTGATCAAACATAAAAAAATAAATATCTTCCAGGCTCTTCCCGTCACTAATGAGTCCTCCGCAAGTAACTTAAGTATAAGCTTTTTGATGTGCACATTTCTACTAGCATTTATAAAAAAATGTATAATTTCACAAATCTGTAAATTTTCAGAAAATACTGTCAAGTTCACGACGCTGGTATCATTTCATGCCAAGTTACCGTATTCTGACGATTCATCATTAGACTGATCATATGAAGTTGAGTCAAAAAGAATTTTATAATGATGCCTTCTGATATCCAGATGTAATCTGCCAATGTCATTCAGCTGAGATTCAATCACTGCATATATATTTCAAAATCAATATCTATATGTTAGAACAGAAGAAGAAAAGGACCTCTCTTGGCATAATGTTAACAGATTGTTGGAGCAGCAAAGAAGGTATAAAGGAGAATCAACATCAAAATAGGGCCTGTCAAAATGACAGGTCCTATTTATTAAAAACTTTCTTCCAGACAGTTCAGCAGTTCCAGGATTCGGTTCAGATCATCAGTATCACTGAAAGAGATGGTGATTTTCTTACTGTTGATCTCGACCTGAGTGCCAAGCTTGCTGCTCATGCGGTTCTCCAGGTCACGGATCATTGGGTCTTTCTTCTTCTCAGGCTTAACAGCCTTCTTTTCGGTCCCGTTCAGTTCATGAACGTATTTTTCTACTTCACGGACGGACATCTTATCATGAACGATCTTCGTTGCCGCATCATAAATTGCTCCGTCATCCTCTAATGAAAGTAGAGGCCTGACATGACCGTTTGTCAGTTTCTTTTCAATGACCAGCTGCTGCACTTCACTTGGAAGCTTGAGCAGTCTCATCATATTGGCACAGTATTCACGGCTCTTGCCGACTCTTTCTGCCAGTTTCTCCTGGGTATAACCCAGCTTTTTGACTAAGGATTCGTAGGCGGCAGCTTCTTCGATTGGATTGAGGTCTTCACGCTGAACGTTCTCCAGGATGGAGATTTCCATCATCTGCTCTTCTGTGAAATCAACTGCAATTGCAGGTACTTGTGTCAATCCTGCCAGTTTTGCTGCCCGCAGTCTTCTTTCACCGGCAATCAGATCATACCCAGAGACGCTCTTGCGGACAAGAAGCGGTGTAAAGATGCCATGTGTCTTGATGGAATCTGCTAATTCCTGCAGTGCCTTTGGTTCAAATTCTTTTCTTGGCTGATAAGGATTCGGACGGATTTCTGAAATGTTGATTTCTACTTCTCTTCTTCCTGGAATTTCAGCAGCGTTTTCAGCGTTGTTTTGGATATCATCCAGGAACTGTTCAACATTCTGTCCAAAGATTGCATTCAATCCTCTGCCAAGATGCTGCTTTTCCTGCTGTGCCATTACTTTCTCCTTTCATTCTGCGTGATGACTTCTCTGACCAGCTGAGCATAGGCTTTTGAGCCTTCACTTCTGGTGTCATATTCGAAGATCGTCTGTTCTCTGGACGGTGCTTCGCTGAGCTTGACATTACGCGGAATAAAACATTTATAGACCTTTTCCTTAAAATATTTGCGGACTTCCTGCTGAACTTCTACCGACAGTTTTGTACGGGCATCAAACATTGTTAATAAGACACCTTCGATAGAAAGCTGCGGATTCCATAACTTCTGGACCAGACGGATTGTCGACAGCAGCTGGGTCAGTCCTTCCAATGCAAAGTATTCACACTGCACCGGAATCATAACAGAATCGGCTGCCGTTAATGCATTCGTATTCAGCAGACCCAAAGCCGGCGGGCAGTCAATGATGATATAGTCATAGTCATTCTTGACTTCAGACAGCTTGTTCTTCAACAGCTGTTCTCTGCCGGTCTCATATTGAGACATTGTTACATCGGCACCTGACAGGTCAATGGTCGAAGGAAGGACATCCATCGGCGGCATCTGTAAAGTTACAGTTGCCTCCTTAACGGTTGTATCAGTCATCAGAACGTCATAAACAGATTTTGTAAAGCCAACTTTATTGGCACCGATGCCATGGGTTGCATTTCCCTGCGGATCAAAGTCAACTAACATGACTCTCTTTCCAACGAATGCGAGACCTGCAGCCAGGTTCATAGCGGTTGTTGTTTTTCCGACGCCGCCTTTCTGGTTGGCAATTGCGATGATTTTTCCCATAATACTATCCCCTTAATTTTCTTTCGGAAGATGGACAATCATCCGGACTTCCTGATCTGTATCCTGTGTTTCGACACTGACTTTGATGCCAAGCTTATCAATCATTTTAACGGACTGGTTGATGGTGTTGATAGCAATCTGTGTATTTCTGGAGAAGCCTTGTGTCTTCTGACGCTTGTGGACCTTCTCCGGCAAATTCAGTGTTTCGATATATGCTTCTGATTCTCTGACATTCAATTCTTTCTTGAGAATGTGATGAAATGCTTCTTTCTGCTTTTCTTCCGGTGCACTCAACAATGCACGGGCATGTCTTTCTGTGATTTTTCCTTCAACGACACCATCCTGGATCTCCTGTGGAAGGTTGAGCAGACGGATTTTATTGGCCACAGCAGACTGAGACTTGCCAATCTTCTGTGCCACTTGTTCCTGGGTCATGCCTGCCTGGCGCATAATCTGCAGATAGCTCTTTGCTTCTTCAATTGCACTCAGGTTCTCACGCTGGACATTCTCAACGAGTGCCATCTGGGCAGCCTGATCCTCACTTGGCGAAAGTACATAGCATTTAATTTCATTGAAGCCGGCAATTCTGGTTGCACGGTATCTTCTTTCTCCGGCGATGATCTCATAGTGATCATTGATCTGTCTGACCGTAATCGGCTGGATCAAGCCATTCTCCTTAATGGAGTCCGCTAATTCCTGCAGTGCTTCTTCATCAAACTTCAAACGCGGCTGATATCTAGAAGGCTGGACCATGTCTACAGGTACAGTAATGATCTTATTAATATCTTTGTCTGCGTTGTTGAACAGTTCAAATATGTTCTTTCCTGCCATAGTTTTTCCCCTTAGAGTGGTTTGTTTTTGATGCGGCCGTAGTTGCGCGGATATTCAGCCGGTGTATGTTCCTTCTTCCGATAGAAAAGGTTAACGCGGTGGTCTCCTTCGGAAAGTGAGGTATCTTTTTCTTCTTCCAATACACAGCCAAGCACTTTCATAGCATGATCTGCCTGCACTGCTTCAGTGTGTCCCTGGGCACCCTTCATCGCGATAAAGAGTCCATCCTTTTTTAATAAAGGAACACAGAGTTCTGCCAAAATGCTGAGATTTGCCACGGCTCTGGCAGTGACAATATCATATGCTTCACGATGCTTCTGTGCATGTTCCTCAGCACGGTCATTAAATACTTCGATATCCTTCAGCTTCAGCTGAGAGATGACTTCTTTTAAAAAGGTACATCTTTTGCCCGTCGGTTCAATCAATACAACATGAAGATCCGGATAAGCAATCTTCCAAACAATTCCAGGAAAGCCGGCACCTGTGCCTACATCTGCGGCAGTTCCTTTTGGCTCTCTATTATATAAAGGAAGCAGGGAATCATGAAAGTGTTTCTCAATGATCTCATCTTTTTCCTTGATAGCAGTGAGATTCATCTTCTCATTCCATTCCTGCAGAAGTCCGCAGTATGCTTCAAACTGTTCCAGCATCTCATCTGTCAGGTGGATGCCAATTTCTTCTGATGATTTGCGGAGTTCTTCGATGGTCATAGGTTCCCTCTTTATCTTTATTTTAGCATTAACCTTTTCCTGGGAAAAGAGCAAAATGTGTGGAAAACTTTTTTCTCCACAATTTAATATTCATGCTCATCATTTATGTGGATGTTTTATTTTTCCACAATATCAATACTCATAACATCAAATGTGGAGAATTATCTTCCCCACATTCTATGAAATTATTGCTTTGTTAAGCGGAAATCTCACCCGTTATGAACTCACTGTGCGGAAGAGTCTTGACCCACTCACAGAAGGCTCTCCATTCCGGAAGTCTATGGTCTTTCCGCTGGTGATAAATTGTCTTGAGCGCACGATAATTTGTGCTCATTTTAGCAGTAATGCGGAAACCTGCCGGATTGGAATACAGCAGTTCCAGATATTTCTGATTCAGTTCCTCATTGAGCGCTTTGACATCTTTCCCCTGCTCGGTCAGACTCTTGATCTCTTCCTGCAGTTTGTTGTAGTCGGCGACCTTTTCCTTCATGATTTCAACAATACGCTTATCAACCTGCGGCATATACACATCATCCAGATCAAATTTTGTGATGCGGTGCATGGTGGACTGTGATGTGATGAAGTCCAGGAACTTATATCTTTCTGCTTCGACCCATGCCTTATTGGAGAAGGTCAGATCGAACTGAACAATGATACCGGTCATGAACTGATCATGTCCGCTGCCTGGTGTTGATGTAGCTAAGGCAATCGTGGATTTGGAGATTTCGCTTGTGACCTTGTTCAGATCGACTGCGTAGGAATACTTCGCACCTTTGACTGCGTCATCAAAGCCGTAGATCTGTACGTTGGAGATTACTTCTGAATAATTCATGCGTTCTTTTTCCCTTTCCCTTGCTTGATGGAGATTGCCAATACTGCTAAGTCAGCCGGGTTGACTCCAGAGATTCGTGATGCCTGTCCCATAGTTGCCGGTTTGAATTTTACTAATTTCTGTCTGCCTTCAATGGATAAGTTGTCAATCTGATCATAGTCAAAATCGACGCCAAGTTTCTGTGCTTCCATTGCCTGCAGTTTGGCTGCTTCTCTTCTCTGCTTGTTGATATAACCTTCATATTTGATATCGATATCTGCTTTTCTTGCCAGTTCAGCATCGATGGCAATATCAGCAGCTTCCAGCAGTTTTTCAGTTTCTACATTCGGTCTCTTTACCAGATCTCGGCCGTTGACGCCGCGGTGTTCAGTTTCAACATATCCAACCGATTCCAGATATGCCTTGATCTTCGGATCATCCAGTTCAAACAAGGTGTCCTTCAGCATCGTTTCAGTATCCTGCAGCTTCTTCTGCTTTTCCAAGTATGCTGCATATCTCGCGTCATCCACAAGCCCGCAGTATCTTCCCTTTTCAATCAGTCTTTCTTCCGCATTGTCATGTCTGAGCAGAAGACGGAATTCAGCTCTGCTTGTCAGCAGACGGTATGGTTCCTTCGTTCCCTTGGTCGTTAAGTCATCTACCAGGACGCCGATGTAGGATTCATCTCGGCCGAAGACCAGCGGTTCTCTGCCATCCAGCTTCAATGCCGCATTAATGCCTGCCATTATTCCCTGTCCCGCTGCCTCCTCATATCCTGAGGTGCAGTTGACTTGGCCGGCTGTAAACAGATTCTCAACAATCTTTGATTCAAAAGTCGGCTTCATCTGAATCGGCTCCATTGCATCATATTCAATCGCATATGCATATTTCTTGATGATGCAGTGCTCAAATCCAGGTAATGTATGGATCATTTTCTCCTGAACTTCTCTTGGCAGTGAGGTGCTGAAGCCCTGGACATATGTTGTATCCATGGATAAAGATTCCGGTTCCAGGAATAACAAATGTCTAGGTTTATCCTTGAAGCGGACTAATTTATCTTCAATGGAAGGACAGTATCTTGGACCGACTCCTTTGACAACACCGGAATACATCGATGATTTATTCAAATTGTCTAAAATGATCTCGTGTGTCTCCGGTCTTGTATAGGTCAGGTAGCAGGGCACTTGATCCTTGAAGGAACGGACGTCTTCTTTTCTCGTTGTTTCGGAGAAACGAAGAAACTCATCGGTTCCCGGTTCATATTCAGTTTTTGAAAAATCAATAGATGACGTCAGGACTCTTGGCGGGGTTCCTGTCTTGAGGCGCATTGTTTCAATGCCTAATCTGCGGATGGATGCAGAGAGATCGTTGGTCGTCTCTTCCATGTCCGGCCCGCCCATGCGCACTTCACTGGAAATCATATTGACGCTGGCCATATAGGTTCCCGTCGTAACAATTACAATCTCACAGGAAATAAAGGATCCATCCTTTAACGTGACCCCGGTGATCTTCTGATGTTCCGCATTGATTTCAACAGCCATGCCTTCCTTGACCGTCAGGTTCTCCTGATGGAGGCAGACATCCTGCATCATTTTCTTATATTCAATTTTATCTGACTGTACTCTTAAAGCACGGACACCTGGACCTTTTGCGCTGTTCAGCATTTTGAACTGCAGCGCAGTACGGTCTGCCGTAATCGGCATCTGTCCGCCTAAAGCATCAATTTCTCTGACAACAATTCCCTTGGCGGGACCGCCAACGCTTGGATTGCATGGCATCTTGCCGATGTTGTCGATAGATAAAGTCAGCAACAGTGTACGTTTATGGAGACGTGCGGATGCGAGGGCTGCTTCTATGCCTGCATGTCCGCCGCCGATGACGATAATATCATAATTCTTCATTGTTAAAATCTTCCACCAGTTCTTTTATTTCATCGATTAGTTTATCAGACATCACTGTAAACACAATCCGGCGGTCCACGTGCTGTTTCTTAGCACAGAGTCTATACAGATTCATTTTGCCGAACAGTTCACGCACTCTGACATCTCTGTCATTTGCCTGGACCACAAGAGGTATTGCAATGGTAATCTGATTCTCTTCCATTTTCAAGCAGTCTGTCTGCGAACCGCGGATCATCTCCCAGGATTCTTGAGCAATCTGCTGTTCAGCCAGGCGATGTGCACGATGGCGTTCCTGTTCTGAGCCTGCTTCTTTCCCCATATCGCTGTGAATGACAGCTAACTGATGTCTAGTCTCATCATTGTGGAAGATCTCATCCGGTGTACGGGAAGCATCTGCACTCCAAAGATCAATGCCATGCTCTGCTGCCGTCTGCAGGATCTTGACTGTAATCCGAGGATCATTGCGGTCGAGATAAGTATAGCTTTCCAGATTACTCTGAATGGAAAGACCGACTTCTTCCGGATAGATTGGTGACAGGAAGAAGACAACATCAGTCAGATACAGGCATCTCATGACAGATGGAATCTCACCTTTAGCTGCACGATCAATTGCGTCATGAAGACGCTGCATGGAATCATATCCTGTCTCTTTGCCGTACTTCTCCCACATCTGCTTCAATGAAAGACGTTTGGTGGAATCATAATGTGCATATCCAATCAGAGCCTTCTTGCGTGTGCGTGCCGGTTTAGCAAAGAAGAACAGCAGATCACCTTTGCGGAAATCTGCAATCTTTCTCCTGCTGGCAAGACGCCAGAAAAGGATTGTGCGGTTTCTGCACAACCGATGATATTCCAGCATTTCTTCGTCTGTCACATACGCAATCGAACTCATCTTTTACCTTCTCTTAGAACAGTCCGTAAGTCTCCCCGTTCTCATCAATTCCCATATTGACGGCTGCCGGTACCTTTGGTAACCCAGGCATTGTCAAGATGCTGCCAGTATAAGCGACAACGAATCCTGCACCATTGGAGATGCTCAGATCTTTGACATGAATTGTAAATCCTACTGGTCTGCCCTTCAGCTTTGCGTCATCTGTAATGGAATTCTGTGTCTTAGCCATGCAGATTGGCAGCTTGTCCCAGCCGTGCTTCTTGAATTCTTCAATCTTTGCCTTAGCTTCATCAGAGAATTCAACATCCTTCGCACCGTATACAATTGTTGCAATCTTATTGATCTTTTCTTCAATTGTTTCATTGACGTCATAGATTGGTGCGTAATGATTTTCTTCTTCACATTTCTTAACAACAAGTTCTGCAAGTTCAGTCATGCCGGCACCGCCTTTTGCCCATCCATCTGCTTCCGCAACTGGATGACCATTGTCTCTGCACCACTTGAGCAGTGCTTCCACTTCAGCTGGAGTATCCTTAGAGAACTTATTGATGGCAACTACATATGGAACACCGAATGCCTTAATGGATTCGATATGTTTCTGCAGGTTTTCTGTTCCTTTTAACATCGCCTCTACATTCTCTGTTGTCAGTTCATTGACATCAACACCGCCATGCATCTTCAGTGCACGGACAGTCGCAACGATGACCACTGCACTTGGTGTCAGCTTTGCACTTCTGCACTTGATATCGAGGAACTTCTCTGCGCCAAGATCAGCACCGAAGCCTGCTTCCGTAACGACATAGTCAGCTAACTTCAGTGCGAGCTTTGTTGCGATGACAGAGTTGCATCCATGTGCGATATTCGCAAACGGTCCGCCATGTACAAAGACTGGTGTATGTTCCAGCGTCTGCACTAAGTTTGGTTTGATAGCTTCCTTCATGACAACGGTTGCCGCACCTGCTGCATCAATATCTTTTACTGTGACTGGCTTGTCATCATATGTATAGGCAACAATGCATCTGGAGATCCTATCTTCAAAATCCTTGATGTCTTTTGACAGACAGAGAATTGCCATTACTTCTGTTGCTACCGTGATAACGAAATGATCTTTTCTTTCAACACCATTTGTCTTGTGATCCTGAGCAATGGTGATATCACGCATCGTACGGTCATTCATATCCATGCATCTCTTCCAGACCACATTGTTTGGATCGATGTTCAATGGATTGCCCTGATAAATGCTGTTATCAAGCATCGCAGCAATCAAATTGTTGCAGCTTGTGATGGCGTGCATATCACCGGTAAAGTGAAGGTTGATAGATTCCATTGGAACTACCTGTGCATATCCGCCGCCGGTAGCGCCGCCCTTTAAGCCAAAGACTGGTCCGAGTGATGGTTCACGCAGACATGCCATGACATTTTTACCAATCTTCTGCAGTCCATCTGCCAGACCGACTGTTGTCGTCGATTTGCCTTCTCCTGCTTTGGTAGGAGTGATAGCTGTAACAAGAATCAGCTTTCCGTCTTTATTGTTCTGAACTGTTGCATTGAACTTTGGGCTGATTTTTGCCTTATCTGTTCCATAAGGTTCAATGAACTCTTTTGCGATACCTGCTTTTTCTGCAATAACATAGATGTCTTCGAGTGTGGCGGCCTGTGCAATCTTTAAATCGTCATTCATATGAATCTACCCTCCTTGAATTTGTTATATTCAACCCATGCGTCTACGATCAGACAGAGCATGTGCCAATGTCATTTCATCAGCGTAATCAAGCATTCCACCAGATGGAAGTCCATGCGCAATTCTTGTAACCAATACATTCGGACACTGTTCTTTTAACAGTTTGTCTAAATACATTGCGGTTGTTTCACCATCCATTGTGGTGTTTGTAGCAAGTATAATTTCATCTGCATTCTTTGCACGTTCTACCAGATGATCTATGGTCAGATCTTCCGGCATGATTCCTTTTGAAGTTGAGATCAATCCATTTAATACATGATAGACACCGTGATATTCACCTGTCTTCTCCATTGCCAATACATCTTTGGCAGACTGGACAACAAAGATCTGACGATGGTCTCTGTCACTGTCTGAACAGATTTCACACTCATCCTGTTCGGTCAGATTTCCGCAAGTCCGACAGTAGGTCAGTTTCTTTTTGACGTCAACAATCGCATCAGCGAACTGTGATGCTGTCTGACTGTCCATATCAATTACTGACAGGGCATATCTTTCAGCCGTCTTCTCACCGACCCCCGGAAGTTCACGGAATCTTTCAATCAGTACCTGTAAGCTTTGAGGATACATGGATTACATCCCAGGGATATTCAATCCCTTTGTGGCAGCACCAATCTGTTCATCTCTGTCCTTAGCAGCTGCTTCGACTGCGTTGTTGAAGGCAATCAGGATCATATCCTGCAGCATATCCTTATCATCCATTAACTCCTGGGGAATACTGACTTCCTGTGCTTCATTCTTCCCATTGATCTTAATGACGATGCCGTTTGATGTACCTTCATAAATCTTTTCTTCCAATGCAGCCTGTGTCTTTTTCAGATCATCCTGCATCTGTTTTGCCTGTTTCATTAATGCATTTAAGTCCATACGAGCTCCTATTCTATCGTGACATTCTCAGCACCGAATAATTCCAGTACTTTCTTTTCAGGGTCAATCTTCTGTCCCTGCTTTTCTTCATATCTTTCAATCTTCATTGGTGACGGAAGATTGTCTGTCTTCATCAATGCCATAAATCGCTTTGCAGCTTCCTTAATATCTTCTTCTGTTGCAGCATACAGCATCTTGTCCGTCTTCATTGTATCCTTCATGAAGAAGTACAGTTCATAATTCATCTTCTCTTCATTGATGCGGTTGGCAATTGCCTGCTGCTGGACACCAAGCAGGATACAGTCAGGTCCGCTTGCTCCGATCTTGGCATCTTCTAATAATGAAGTATATTTACGGTGCTTCAGATCAGCGTATGACTTGACCATTGCAATTGTATTTTCATCCGCAATTTTTGATTTCTTATCACACTGCACAAGCAGAGAAAGAATCATCTCTGTACTTAACGGCTGAACTGGATGCACATCCATTTTTTCTTCTGGTGCTTTTTTCTTTTTCTTCAATTCTGCTGCCGGCTTTTCGGTTTCTTCTGGAAGCTGGACCGTTTTGATTTCAGGTGCTTCTTCTCTTTCAAGAGGAACTTCAGAAGACGCTGTCTTTACTGCATATTTGACTGGTTCTGCTGTTTCCTCAGGAGCTGATACATCTGTTAATAATGACAGACATGTGACTTCAAAAGCAGTTGCTGCATTGGTTGCCAGTCTGAATCTCTGCTTAGAATCAATTAGTTTTTCAGATGCATGCATGCATGTTTTAATACCAGCTGCGTCTGCAAGTGTTTCTGCCTGTTCTTTAGACAGCACTTTCAGTAATTCAGCCTTCTTTGTGCTCTGATAGATGACACTGTCTTTCAGGATGTCGATCATTCCATCCGTAAAGCGCGGCAGGTCAATTCCCTTTTCTTCATAGGACTGGATCTTGCGGATCATTGCTTCCATATTTCCATATGCGATATCCTGAAAAAGTTCTACTTTTTCTTCTGCTGTTGTTAAGCCATAGATCCGGTCAATGTCTTCCACCGTAATATGGTCACTTGTATAAGATGCACACTGGTCCATTATGGATAAAGCATCACGCATTCCGCCTTCTGCCAATACAGCAATCATATCTGCTGCGTCTTCTTCCATCTCGATATTTTCTTTCTGTGCGATATCGATCAGATGGTCTTTGATCTGATCTCTTCTGACTTTTGTGAAATCATATCTCTGACATCTCGAAATGATTGTTGGCAGAAGTTTCTGAGGGTCTGTTGTCGCCAGAATAAAAATAACATTGGCTGGCGGCTCTTCTAATGTCTTCAGCAATGCACTGGAGGCTGCACTGGAGAGCTGATGGACCTCGTCGATAATATATACTTTATGTTTTCCCTGCATTGGTGCCAGGGTAGACCGTTCAATTAAGTCACGGATATCTTCCACATGTGTTTCGTTGGCGGCATTGATCTCGATAATATCCGGATGGGTGCCGTTGTTTGCGGCGATGCAGTTCTCACATTCTCCGCATGGCGCAATTTCAGGATGTTCGCAGTTCACTGCTTTGGCCAGCAGTCTTGCCATGGTAGTCTTGCCTGTTCCCCTTGGGCCGCAGAAAAGATATGCATGACCTACTTTGTTTTCACGTACTGCGTTCTTGATTGATTTTACGATGTATTCCTGTCCTACTACTTCTTCAAAAGTGGAAGAACGATATTTTTGATATAGAGCTAATTTTGCCATTGCATTCTCCGTTATCCTTATTATATCAAAAAAGGCTGTCTCTAACGCATGAATCTCGTGTTTTTCAGCCTTTTTTAGATTTCTCAATTTTACTTTGTTTTCTCTTTTCACGGAAGAATGATGTCAGTATTTCTGCACATTCTTTCTGCAGGATTCCTGGATGGATTTCCTTTGGATAGGTGTTCAAATGGGGTATCTTTTTTACCTGTATCAATGTATCTACCGTTCCGCCTTTCGGATCACTTGTTCCATAGTACAGACCATGGATCCTGGAAAGCTCAATTGCACCGGTACACATCATGCATGGTTCCAATGTGACATACAAGTCGCAGTCCGACAGACACCATGTCCCTAATTTCTTTGAGGCTTTCTGGATGGCAAGAAATTCTGCATGTGCAGATGCCATCTGTGTCTTTTCTCTCAGATTATGGGCTTTCGCAATAATGATGCCGTTCTGAACAATCACTGCCCCCACTGGTACTTCATCAATATTTTTTGCCTTTTCTGCTTCTTTCAGAGCAGCTCTCATGTATTCTTCAGGTGTTTTCATATAAATAAAAAAGGGCACACGCGAATAGAGGCTCGTATGGCTGCTGCCTTCCGGCCCTGACCAGGTTAGAACATATTGCTGTGCCACTCATATTATACCGGATAATTTTGTATAAACAACTTCCATTTTTGTTTCACGTGAAACAATCAGAGGGTCTTTGATGGGTAAATCTCTTCAAATCGATTCACAATCAATGCTAATTCCGTATCCAGATAGCTGACAGCCTTTAACCGAAGTATGTTTGGGACTCCATAATAGGCTTCGGCGATTGATCCAGTCATTGCAGCAATCGTATCACTGTCTCCGCCCAATGATATGGCAATTCGTACTGCATCCTCAAAATCCTTTGATTCATAGAAACATTCTAGTGCCTGCGGCATACATCCCTGGCACGTTTCATCAAATGCATAATTATCTCTAATATCATCAATTGTAAAAGTAATAGGGTAGAACTGTTCTGTATATGCCTTGATTTCTTCTTTTGTACTGCCATGAATTGCCAAATAGACTGCTGCCGCTGTCGCTTCAGCACCTTTCATGCCTTCTGGATGATTATGAGATACTTTTGTGACTTCATCTGCCAGATGAAGTGTCTCTTCTAAAGATTTTGCGGCATATGCAACCGGGCTGACCCGCATTGCGGCACCATTTCCAAAACTATTATATGGTTTCTGGTCTTCCAGCAGCCATTGATAAAAATGGAACCCGTATCCCCTGCCCGGATGAGAATTTCCGAGATCACTCATATATTTGACTGCATTTTGTGATAGATCAGAAAAATCAGGCTTTGAATTCATGACTGCCTGAGCAACCGCTGCCGTCATCACTGAATCGTCCGTATATGTACAGTCTGATGCAAACAGCTCAAAATCTTTATCACGGTGATTTCGAAATTCAAATCGTGATCCTACAATATCCCCAATAACTGCGCCAAGCATAAATTTCTCCCTCTTTTTCATCATTATATATCGTGAAATATACAAAAAAACCGCTTTTTATGCGGTTTTTAGAAATTCTTTTTCTTTGTTGGAGGAACAATTGTCTTCTGTCCGCCCATATATGGCTGCAGTGGTTCAGGAATCTTGACAGAGCCGTCTGCCTGCAGATTGTTCTCAAAGAAAGCAATCAGCATTCTTGGCGGCGCAACAACTGTGTTATTCAGTGTATGAGCAAAATAGTTGCCATTCTCGCCCTTGATGCGGATACCAAGTCTTCTTGCCTGTGCATCGCCTAAATTTGAGCATGAGCCAACTTCGAAATACTTCTTCTGTCTTGGTGACCATGCCTCTACATCACAGGATTTGACCTTTAAGTCAGCCAAATCACCAGAGCAGCACTCCAAAGTTCTGACCGGGATGTCCAATGATCTGAAGAAGTCTACAGAATTCTTCCAGAGCTGTTCATACCAGTATTTGGAATCTTCAGGCTTGCATACAACGACCATTTCCTGCTTTTCAAACTGATGGACTCTGTATAATCCTCTTTCTTCGATACCGTGTGCACCGACTTCCTTACGGAAACATGGGCTGTATGAAGTCAAAGTATAAGGAAGATCCTCTTCTTTTAAGATCTGCCCCATGAAGCGTCCAATCATGGAATGTTCAGATGTACCAATCAAATAGAGGTCTTCACCTTCAATCTTATACATCATGTTCTGCATTTCAGTGAAGCTCATGACGCCGTTGACAACATCACCATGGATCATGAATGGCGGAATAAAGTATGTAAAACCGCGGTTGATCATAAAATCTCTGGCATATGACAGGATTGAAGAATGCAGTCTGGCAACATCACCCTTTAAGTAATAGAAGCCATTTCCTGTTGTTCTGCGGGCAGAATCAAGATCAAGTCCGTCAATTGCCTCAAGAATGTCAGTATGATACGGAATTTCATATTCAGGAACGACTGGTTCGCCAAATCTTTCGATTTCTACGTTCTGAGAGTCATCTTTGCCAATCGGTACAGATGGATCGATGATATTTGGAATTATCATCATCTTTTCCTTGATTTCAGCATTCAGCTTTTCTTCTTCCTGTGCTAAAGCTTCCATCTCAGTGCCCATTTCAGAAACCTTGTTCTTGACGTTCTCAGCTTCTTCCTTCTTGCCTTCACGCATCAGACCGCCGATTTCCTTGGACATCCGGTTGCGGTCAGCTCTCATCTGATCGCCCTTCTGCTTTACTTCACGTACCTTCAGATCAAGTTCTTTCACTTCATCAACTAAAGGCAGTTTTTCGT
>CAYLQV010000016.1:0-61102 GCA_964385925.1 uncultured Galactobacillus sp.
AATTAAATTATATCTTCAAACTAACGATTTATTGTGCTATTTCATATCCTCAGTGAAAATGATGATTTTTTCTTAAACAGTCTCATCATAGGATCACTTCATGACAGCTGACAATATTGCTGCAGCTTCATCTCTGCCGAAAGTCTCTGCATTGATCAAGAGATCATAGGTCTGCTTATCTCCCCAGGCAGTATGACTGTGTGCTTTATGATAATTGATCCGGATGTTGTCTTCTTCCTGAATCTTGGCTGGAATCTCTTCGGAAGGCAGATCTTTATACAAAGGACTCAGCTTTGCCCTCTCAATCTTGGCTTGCATATTATCTGCATAGGTCAATACAGAAATGCAGGAGTATCCCTTCGCTTCAATCATTTCCTTTACTGCCCGGTCATGGATCAAGCACGGTCCTTTCGCTAGAGCTGCATCAATTGCTTGATCAAATGCCGCATCGATCTTCTGATATTCTGGATCCGTCACCAGTTCTTCTTTAGAATATTCCCTTTTACGATATCTTTCTTCAAATGCTTCCACTTCTTCAAGTGTAATTCCGCTTTTTGGGCTTTCTTCCAATAGGATCATTGCATCATAATAAGCGTATCCCGTCTGTTGGCATGCAATCATACCAATCATCCTGCCCATGGAGCAATATTCACTGTCCAATACAACGCAGTAAGGTTTTGTATACTTTTTTTCAAATTCTTTTTTCCCGGCGGTACTTGCCATGTTCCGAATGTCTTCTGCCATAATTACACCTCTATAGTTCCTCTCCATTAGAATCACATACGTTCTGATACCATGCGTAACTGTCTTTCTTGATTCTGCGGTAGGTACCATTTCCTTGATCATCTCCATCGACATACAGGAAACCATATCGTTTGGACATTTCGCCGGTAGACAAAGACGGAAGATCCAAGGCTGCCCACGTCGTATAACCGATGACTGGAATACCATCCAGATCTACTGCCTTCTTCATTTCCAGGATATGATCACGAAGATAATCAATCCGATATTGATCATGGATTCTGCCGTCTGCCACCGTGTCTTTCGCACCGATGCCGTTTTCAACAATCATCAAAGGGAGCTGATATGTATCATAAAGATAATTCAAGGCATATCGAAGTCCTTTTGGATCAATTGCCCAGCCCCATTCCGTCTCCTTTAAGTAAGGATTCTTATATCCGGTCTGAATCCCATTCAAACCTTTATAAACTCCGTTCGTCTTTTCTCCTGTAACATGCGTCAGATAATAGCTGAAGGAAATAAAATCAACGGTCCCTTCTTTCATAATTCTAGCATCCCCATCCTGTTCTGGCAGAACAACATGATTCCGTTCCATCCATTTTACACGGTGCTGCGGATACTTTCCTCTTGTCTGTACATCAATATAGAACATCATCTGATGATCAAAATCCACGGTATGAAGAACATCTTCCGGATTACATGTATTCGCATAGGTGAAGTGACCGCAGTACATCATACCGACCTGATTCTGCGGATCAATCTCATGGGCTGCTTTGACAGCCAAAGCACTGGCAAGAAACTGATGGTAGGAAGCGGTCGCTCTTTCCTGCTCACTTGGATTGAGAAGACCCCCAGCGACCCACGGTTGTGTAGACATACAGTTGATTTCATTAAAGGTCAGCCAATACTTTACCAAGCCCTTGTAACGAAGCAGAATTGTACGTGCATATTTTTCAAATAGACCGACTGTCTCTCTGCCGCCCCAGAAGCCATATTTTTTTAAGCCCAGCGGGATATCAAAATGAGACATCGTTACGATTGGCTCTATCTGATGTTGACGGAGTCTCTGAAAGATATCCTCATAGAACTTTAATCCTTCCTCGTTCGGCTCTGCATCATCGCCGTTGGGAAAGATACGGCTCCAGGCAATGGACATCCGAAATGCCTTGATATGCATGCCCGCCAGCAGTTCAATATCTTCTTTATATTGATGATAGAAATCCGAGCCCTTGCGGCTTGGATAAATCTCATTTTCCAGGATTCCTTCTGTGATCTTTCGCTTAACTTCTTTTGTGCCAAGGGTCATAACATCTAATGTTGTGAGACCTTTTCCGCCTTCGTTAAATCCGCCTTCATTCTGTCCAGCGCACTCTGCTGTACCCCATAGAAAATCCTTTGAAAATGGCATGACCGTTCTCCTTTATTTTTATGCTTCTTCTTTGATTCCTAAGATAAGCTCTGCAACGAAAGCCGCCGCAAAGGCAATCGCTGAACCAATTGCTGCATAGATCATGACCTGCATTGATCCGTTCTCCGGGATGAAGGATGGCAAGGCAAAGATACTTGGCGGTACCTGTGCATATCTGCCAACATTCATAATGCCAAGGAAGAACCCTCCAATGGCGCCGCCAATCATCGTTGCATACAACGGTCTGCGGTAAGGAAGTGAAATGCCATATAAAGCAGGTTCTGTAATGCCACAAACAGCTTCTACAGCACAGGATGCTGCAAGTGCTTTCTTTTCCTTATTCTTTAGTTTGAAGGATGCTGCAAGATTGGCACCGCCAGCGGCAATGTTGGATACCAGCATGCCTGGCCCTGCAATATGATCAATTCCTGATGTTGCAAGTTCATTGACACCTAGTGGGATCAGTCCGTAATGCATGCCAGTCATGACAAGCAGCGGCGTCAATGCACCGACTACGGTTGGAATCAGCCAGGAAGCAATCCCGTTCAATGCTGTAATCCCCATTGCGAATACCTGGCCTAATTCATTGCCCAAAGGTCCAAGGACTAAGAATGTAATTGGCGCAACAATCATAAATTCGACCATCGGTGCAATGACCATACGGATTTCTTTGAACATATGCTTCGTAATAAATGGTTCCACGTACGACATCAGCCAGATTGCCAGCATGATTGGAATGATCGATGAAGAATAATTTACACTTGGTACGGTGATGCCGAATAGTTTAATTGCTTCTCCGGACTGTTTCGCCGCAGCCATCATGGAAACAAACGTTGGTGAGATCATCATTGCCCCAATGGAAGCACCAAGGTAAGGATTAACCTTGAATTTCTTCGAAGCAGAGAAACCTAAGAGCACCGGCAGAAAATAGAATGGTGCATCGCCAATAAAGTTAAGCATTTGATAAGTCGTGGAAGCTTTTGCCAGCCAGCCTGCTGCAGCTAGAACGGCAAGCAGTGCCTTGATCAGTCCGCCGCCGGCAAGTGCTGGTACGATTGGAAACACAGAACCAGAAATAATATCTAATGCTTTTGTCAGAAAGTTGCCTTTTTTTGTTTCCGCAGCAGGCTCTTCTTCATCTGGCTGAGTTCCGGATGTCTTATCTGCATCTACCAATTTACTGATTTCATCATAGACGAATGTCACATCGTTGCCAATGACAACCTGGAATTGTCCGCCTTTATTAACACATCCAACGACACCTTTGATATTCTTGATGGCAGCCTCATCTGCTTTTGCTTCATCTTTCAGTGTGAAACGGAGTCTTGTTGCACAGTGCCCGACATTAGCAACATTCTCATTGCCGCCAATCTTTGCGAGCACTTCTGTAGCGATTGCTCTGTAATCCATATTCCCTCCTGTACCAGCCGTTGACCGGTGTTGATACCAGAAATATAGAGATTTATAAATTTCTTTGCCAGAATTTCGTAACCGCTTTCAATTCTGTTGCAGGAATTGTCATAAGAATACCGCTTTTCCTGCAACAGTGTTGTTTTATCAGACCTCGTACTGACGATGTCTGCGCATTAGGAATATAGTGAAAATGCTATAATAGAGAAAATGATTCAATAAAGGATGTGATAAATATGATGCTCTATGAGATTCTGGAAAATCACGAAGATTTCACGGAAATTGAACAGTCCATTTCAACGTATATATTGCATCATCCCAACGAGTTGGAAATAAGCAGTGCCCGAAGCATTGCTAAAAATCTTTTCGTCTCTGCATCTGCGGTCACAAGATTTACGCAGAAACTCGGTTATGAAGGTTACAACGATTTCCGCAGAGCATTTTTGGAAGAAGACAAGTATCTTCATTCACATTTTCAGAACATTGATCCAAATCGTCCTTTCCTCAGCAATGACAGTGACTATCAGATTTCCGGCAAAATCAGCACCCTCTTTGCCGAAACTGTGGCGGACACTCAGTCATTGATCAATTATGAAACGTTAGAGCACTGTGCCTCCATCATGAGCCGCGCCCGCATCATCTATGTCTTCTCTGCCGGCTCTCAGCTTCAGCTTGGACAGATTTTCAGTGAAAAAATGGCCATGATTGGAAAACAAGTCATTACTTCTCCATACATGGATGTTGCCTTCAACCTGGCAGCAAATGCTAAAGCCGATGAGTGTTTTCTGCTCGTCTCCTATTCTGGCGAGACAAGATCTGTTTTAAAGACAGCAAACAAGTTAAAGGCAATGAATCATCCATTCATCTCATTGACCAGCTATGGGCAAAATACATTATCAACATTGAGCACTCACATCCTGTATCTTTCAACTCGTGAACACATGAACAGTGGAATTGGCAATTATGGTTCATATATCTCTGCCATGTATTTATTTGATGTGTTATATTCCTGCATCTTTAAAAAGAATTATAAAGAGAACTTAAGCATCAAATATCAAAATGCAAAAGAGTTTCAGGATGAGCGGAGAACAACAAACCCAATTCTAAAAGATGAATGATAATAAAATTAACAGTTAACGAAAAGTCTCATTGTTCCGTATCTGTTTGCTAGATGAAGATTGGGCACGTATTGTAGCAGAATGCAACTTCATCGGAGTCTACCATGGCATGATTTAATTTCATGCAAAGAAGTGGGTTCACTTCAGTATTTTGTATGCTGCAGATGATTATATTCATCGAATAGATCAAGGCAGGCATCGCGGTCCATCCTGATCAGATACTTCGACAGTTTATATCGGCCCCCGAAGATCCGATTGAACTTTGCGTCACGGAAGCCGATTTTAGAATTGTCATCGATGGTTGCACCATAGTAGACCTTTCTGATATTTGCCCAGAGGCATGCACATAAGCACATGCTGCATGGCTCTCCCGTTGTATACAGATCGCATCCTTTCAGGTCAAAGGTACTTAAATGACTGCAGGCATCCCGGATAGCTGAGATTTCGCCATGGCAGGTAGGATCATTGTTCTTTACGACTCTGTTGTGTCCCTTTCCGACAACTTTTCCATTTTTGACAATGACTGCGCCAAAAGGACCGCCGTCACCAGCGTGGATTCCCTCTTCCGCTTCCTTGATTGCCTGAGCCATGAATTCATTCATACATGCGCCTTCCTTTCACGATGGATCATACATATGATGATTGTGGAATATCATTTCATCCGTGCAGCAAATTCTATTTCAATTATAGGAGGATCTTCTGCTCATAGAGGCATTTTTCAGCGAAATAATTGGCAATACTCATCATCCCATGTCTGAATACTGTCTTCCAGCTCCATCAGATAGTCTGCGACTGTCTGCCCATGGTAGTCTGGTGTCAGGCTTTTCCGTTCAATTTCAATCATATCTTCCGGCAGAAGTCTGAGGCACTCCTGGGTCACATCACTGCATCCGCCGTATTTCAGCTGCAGATAGATGATCTGATCTGCGTATCTCTGGATACACACACATTCAGTTCCAGTGCTTTGCATTCTCTTCTGCCTTTTCATCATCATAGAGCTTTGGTCTTCCAAATGCATTGACCAGCATACATCCAAATTTCAGGTATGTTCCTCCATAATATTTTATGTAATCATCAACTGCATCCTGCAGCTGTTTCTGCGTGATTGGCGGTTTATCCACCAGTTTCTGTGCATGGACTGCTGTATCACCGTCGATGAGATAGATCTTAGCAAAACCTTCCGCCAGCCTGCTCTCATCACATGCCCATGAGATCGGCCGGCTGTTTAGAGCCGCAAATATGTGCCTTTCCAGATGAAGCTTGTTGAGTTCTTCTGTCCGTTTGCGATACACTTCATTCATTTCCTTTTTTCTCCTGTTTTCTACCATGCGGAGAAGCGGGCAAAATAAAAACTCCCATCACCACTGATGGAAGTTGAATATCCGGATTCTTCTTTTCCATCAGTCAAGCTTTAGCACCTTGCATATATGCAGGTTGCTGTGCGGTCATTGAGCTTGTCTCTCGCGCATCTCTTTATGGTGATTTCATAGTAGCCGATTCGCTTGGCGGTGTCAAATCCGTTCAGCTGAATGGAATATTCTTCTTTCTTACGATAAACTTCATATATACGGAGGTCATGATCATGACAGAGAGAAGAGTAGCAGTTGTTACTGGTGCTGCCCATGGAATCGGAAAGACAGTCAGTGAAGAATTTGAAAAGAATGGTGCTGCAGTATGCACCATCGACATTATTCCTGGATGCTGGTTTACCGGGGATCTCAGCAAAGAAAAAGACCTCACAGCATTTACCGATAAAGTGATTGCCGAGTATGGACACGTAGACTATCTGATCAACAATGCCCTTCCTTTGATGAAAGGAATCGATGCATGTACCTATGATGAATTCGAATATGCTCTGCGGGTCGGTGTAACAGCACCGTTCTACCTCACAAAATTATTTCAGCCGTACTTCTCAGCAGATGCCAGCATCGTGAATATTTCTTCTTCCCGTGACCGAATGAGCCAGCCGCAGACAGAAAGCTATACCGCTGCAAAAGGCGGCATCTCTGCCCTGACACATGCCTTAGCAGTGAGTTTAGCAGGAAAGGTACGAGTGAATTCCATCTCTCCTGGATGGATTGAAACAAATGGAAAAGAATACAGCGGGCCTGATGCACTGCAGCAGCCTGTTGGCCGGGTCGGTACAGCCATGGATATCGCCAATATGGTAATGTTCCTGTGCTCTGATCAAGCAGGCTTTATTACTGGCGAGAACATATGCATTGACGGTGGCATGACAAAGCAGATGATCTATCACGGTGACAACGGCTGGACATTTGATCCAAATAGATAAGAAAAAATCCTTGATCAGCAGTCACTGCCGGTGAAGGATCTTATATGAGCTTTTGGTTGATCGCCTCGTTGATTGCAGCACCTTTGCTGCTGACGCCAAGCTTCTTATATGTGTCCTGATTATAGTATTTCACACCGGCTTTTGAAAGCCCGATGCTGTCCGCAATCTGACTGACATTCATTCCTTCCGCCTGCATGCGCAGTATTTTTACAGCAGTATCACTCAACGATACATTGCCTGCTTTCTTTTCCTTTAGATAGCTTGGATAGAGATTTGCCATCTGCTCGCATTCATGCATGACCTGTCTTTTGAATGATTCATTCTGCCAGGTCAGTTCCTGTCCTTTGAGCAGTTCCCATAGAGCTGCTCCTTCCCGGCTGAGAATTCTGACAAAATGATATTCCTCAGCTTTGCTGACAGCCTGCTGCAAATATTCTTTCCATTTTGGATTGTCGATGCGGCTGTATGCAATTGCCAGCAGGATCTGGATTTCCATCAGCAGGTAGGTCCGATTTCTCTTTTCTGCATACACCGTCATTCGTTCCAGCAGCAGAATTGCCTTATCCTTTTTTCCCATCGCAAGATAGACTCTTGCTTTGGTAATATATCGGAATCTTTCCAATGTGCAGAATTCTTTGTCTTCATCCGGCATCTGTTTCATCAGTTCAGCAATTTCATTGGTATGGCTGATATACAGAAGGATTCTGATCTTTAATGCATCAATTCCTCTGAGAAGCTGTATTGAAGAACTGTCGCAGCCTGCACGGAAGCTTTCAACACTTTCAAGAGCATCCTTGATATGGTTGTTTATGATTGACAGCTGGGACAGAATGCCAACCGCAACGAAGACCTGCTCTTTTTTTCCGCCGCTTTCAGCCTGCATTCTGCCTTTTCCAGCCAGAACTGCAGCTTCATAGTTGTCCATTCCTTTTTCGGCATAGCTTTCAGCCAGGGCAAGGTCGACCAGTCCTTTCCCGAATTTTCCCAGAAGGAGTTCTACGGGCTTGCCGATGGCAGCAGCCATTGCACGGTCGTTTTTGCTCCAGTCACAGAAATCCTTGCCGCCGTTCATAATTGACGGCTGATTGTTCGTCAATGATATTTCCGGGAAGCAGGTCCCTTTCTGGGCAATTCGCGTCCAGGCACTCATCAGAACGTCTTTCATGTGGACTGTTCCCCGCTGCGGCAGGGCAACATCAAGATAAAACAACAGAGCCTGTGCTTCTCTTTTTGAACTGCCGGTCTGCGTCTTTGCATACATCGCCAATGCCTGATACCAGCGTTCACTTTCCTCATCATTCATCATGATGGACTGCAGCATGCTCATTCCTGACATCAGTTCAGAGCTATGCAGAATAATGTCTTCCGGCAGGGCAAGATAATAATTCTTCAGCTCCCAGTAATAGCCTGTGCCAGGGTGCTTCCTGGTATTTTCAATCAGAAGACGGGAAATACTCTCTTTCTGATGACATTTCTGATACATTTCAAGTGCTTCCTGCAGTTTCCCCTGCATCTCATAGCAGGTGCCGGCACTGGCATATAAACTGTCGATGTGGTTCTTGGAAGACTTGTTCAAAAGCCGTCTGCGCAGAGAGATGATCATCGCCGGCCGCATCGCATATACAGTGTGGTCAAAGCCGCTCAGCTCAATGAGGAAGTTGCCGGTCTCTTCAGCTTCACGGATCATCCTGCCGGCATCATTCTTCTTGGTAATCATCTGAGCCATCTGCAGATCGAACTGGTCTACAATTGAAATATCCGCAAGAAATTCCTGCATCTCCATATTCCATTGATCGTACACGTGGGATTCCAGATAGTCCCAGCAGTCTTTTCTTGTTGCCTCTATCGTTTCTGTTTCTGTTTTTAGGCGTTCTGTGCTGTTCATCTCTTTAGGAAGCTGGCTCAGACGCATAGCCATGATGCGAAAGAATAACGGCATGCCGCCGCCGTATTCATGCAGTTTCTTTAAAGATTCATGCATGAGCGAGAGGTTCCACTGATTCAGATATACCGCTTCTTCTTTTTCAGAAAATGCTAAATCTTCTTCCCTGATCATGACAAACAGATGCTGAATATACAATGGCTTGAGCCAGGCTGGAACAGGTGCCCGTGAAATCAGGACCAGCCACACTTTTGGATCATCCATCAGTTCTTCCAGCAGTTTATAAACAATCTCACGTTCTTCCGATGTCTGCAGAAGATGAAGATCATCGATGATGATCACTCTTTCTTTCTGATCATTGCTGCCAGAAAGCTCCTGCTGTGAAAAATCGATTTCGGCAGCGGAATAGTACTCGTACTTTCGGCGTGATAGATAATCAGCCGCGAAAGAAGTTTTGCCAAAGCCAGTCGTGCCGTAGATATACGCTGCCTGATGAATATTCTGTGCTGATTTCATGAGATCATTGGCCTTTTTAGGGCGGAGGTATTTTTCATCTACTGCTGGTCTGCGATCAGACATAAAATTCATTTCCTTCTTTCTGACATCTGCATTCTCATTGTACTGAAAACAATCATGAAACGTAAATACAGAAATGCAGACTGCAGAAAAGATCCCACAAGAGTTATTCTCTTATAAGATCTAATCTGAACCCCATTGAGCTGCTCTTAATGAATTGAGCCTATAAAAGAACTCTGCACGCCGCAGCTAAGAAAAGAATATACGTCAGTACTCTTTTTTGACTTTGCGTGAATCGTTTCTTCTATCTGCTCAAGTTCATCATTATTTTATGTAGGAATCTGTCTGAGGTAAACTAGCCGAACGGTTAGAGTTCCATCATTTGAGTCTGCGGCACTGTTCCATGCCTGCAATGCAGATAAAAACCTCTGCCGCAGTCAGCAGCAGAGGTCAGTTTGATTACTTGTTATTCCATTTCCAGTTGGCAACTTCCGGCAGATCCTGTCCATATTCATGGATATACTGCTTGTGTTCTACAAGCTTGTCTTCCATCTTCTGGAACAGATGTGCTGTCTTGTCGCCATACTTCTCCTGCGGCAGTCTCATCAAGACATCTTCAACTAAGTGGAAGCGGTCGATATCATTCTGTACTCTCATATCAAATGGAGTTGTGATTGTACCTTCTTCTTTATAGCCGCGGACATGGAGATTCCGGTTGTGTCTTCTGTATGTCAGCTCATGGATCAATGTTGGATAGCCATGGAAAGCAAAGATGATCGGCTTGTCTTTTGTAAACAGCATGTCATACTCTGCATCTGTCAGGCCATGCGGATGCTCCTGTGCCGGCTGCAGCTTGAACAGGTCAACTACATTGATGACTCTGACCTTCAGATCAGGCATTTCTTCATGCAGGATCGATACTGCGGCAAATGTCTCCAGTGTTGGTGTATCGCCAGCACACGCCATGACGACATCCGGTTCACTTCCCTGGTCATTGCTTGCCCAGTCTATGATCTTGAGTCCCTGTGTGCAGAGGCTGACTGCTTCATCCATGGAGAACCATTGCGGACGCGGATGCTTGGAGGCAACGACGACGTTGACATAGTTCTTGGAACGCAGGCAGTGATCCATTGTGCTCAATAAGCAGTTGGTATCAGCAGGCAGATAGATGCGGACAACATCTGCCTTCTTATTTGCCAGATGATCCATGAATCCTGGATCCTGATGCGTAAAGCCATTGTGGTCCTGCTGCCAGATATGGGATGTCAGAATGAAGTTCAGTGAGGCAATTTCCTCACGCCATGGCAGCTGATTGCATACCTTCAGCCACTTTGCGTGCTGTGCAGCCATGGAGTCAACGACTCTGACGAATGCTTCATAGGAATCGAAGAAGCCGTGTCTGCCAGTCAGCAGATAGCCTTCCAGCCAACCCTCACACATATGTTCACTCAGCATGCCGTCCATGATGCGGCCAATGCGGTCCAGATGTTCATCTGTATCAAGCATTTCTGCTTCCCAAGGACGGTTCTCCGCTTCAAAAGCATGGTTCAGACGGTTGGACATACCTTCATCCGGAGAGAAGATACGGAAGTTATGTGCCTTCTCATTTGCCGCGAAGATATCACGGACAAACTTACCGAATTCCATCATATCCTGTGCCTCTGTCTGACCTGGTTCCTTGACTTCGACCGCATATTTGCGGAAATCAGGCATGATCAGATCCTTCAGCAGTCTGCCGCCGTTGGCATGAGGATTCATGCCCAGGCGTCTGTCACCCTGCGGGGCAATCTCAGCAATGTCCTTCTTCAGTTTTCCTTCTTCATCAAACAGTTCATCCGGCTTATAGCTCTTGAGCCAGTTCTCCAGCAAGTGCAGATGCTCATCATCCGTGATTTCAATCGGGACCTGATGGGCATGGAAGGAACCTTCAATATGGACACCGTCAACCAATTTCGGAGCAGTCCATCCCTTTGGTGTCCTTAAGACAATCATCGGCCACATCGGTCTGGTGGAATCGTTGTTCTCTCTGGCGTTTTTCTGGATTGCCTTGATCTCTTCAATGACAGTATCCATTGTCTCTGTCATCTTCTTGAACATGACAGCTGGATCATCACCTTCCACAAAGTAAGGCTTCCAGCCATATCCTTTCAGCAGGTCTTCCAGTTCTTCATGGGAGATGCGGGAAAGAATGGTCGGATTGGAGATCTTATATCCATTCAAATGCAGGACTGGCAGCACTGCTCCATCTGTAATTGGATTCAGGAACTTATTGCTGTGCCATGATGTTGCCAATGGGCCTGTTTCACTTTCACCATCACCAACGATGACGGTTGCAATCAGATCCGGGTTGTCAAAGACAGCACCGAAGCCATGGGCAATGGAATAGCCGAGCTCGCCGCCTTCATTGATGGAACCTGGTGTCTCTGGAGCACAATGAGAAGGAACGCCTCCTGGGAAGGAGAACTGCTTGAACAGCTTCTGCAGACCTTTCTCATCCTGGGTGATATTCGGATAAATTTCTGAATAGGATCCATCCAGATAGTCATTGGCAATAAAGAAGTTTCCGCCATGTCCCGGGCCGGACAAAAGAATCATATCCAGATTGTACTTCTTGATGACACGGTTGCAGTTGACGGTCACAAAGTTCTGACCAGGAACAGTTCCCCAGTGTCCGACAATCTTCTTTTTTACATCATTCATTTCCAATGGACGACGCAGCAGCGGATTGTCAAGAAGATACAGCTGACATGCGGAAAGATAGTTAGCCGCACGCCACCATGCATTCATCTCATCAAGATAATTCTGCTCATTATAAATACTTGTCATACAATACACCTCCATGCGATTGTATCCAGTTCTCTGTCCAAAAAATAGCATGTTTCAGCCGTCAGTTCTATGGCATATTCTCTTCATCGATATGACATATTCACGTTTGATTATGCGGCATTCCTGGATCATTGAAGCTGACGAATTCATTATAGCAAAAAATGGAAAGAAGGCTCGGCAGATGCCTGCACCATTCTTCCATGCAGGGCAGCCTGCTTATTTCTTGTTTACTGCATTCAGAATGATCTGATACATCTTATCTGGATCAATTGGTTTTGGAATGAATGCATTCATGCCTGTATCCAGGCACTTTTTGATATCTTCCTGATAGGCATTGGCAGTCATGGCGATGATGGGAACGGTCCCGGCATCTTCACGCTCCAGCTCTCGGATCTTCCCAGCCGCCGTCAAACCGTCCATTTCCGGCATTCTGATATCCATCAGCACTGCCGCATATGTTCCAGGACCGCTCTGTGCAAACTTCTCAAGTCCTATTCTGCCGTTGACCGCAATATCCACGGATGCTCCCTTCAGCTGCAGCAGCTGGCTGGCAATCTGTGCGTTCAGCTCATTGTCTTCACACAGCAGCAGGCGCATACCGTCCATTCGCAGCGGATCAGGATGTGCTGCAGCCTTCTTCAATTCATCCAGGGCTGCCCGATCCTTCATATCCGCAGGGTAAGTAACGGTGATGCTGGTGCCTTTCCCCTGTTCACTGACAGCCTTGATTGTTCCGCCCATCAGCTTGACCAGATTCTTCACAATTGCGAGTCCCAGGCCAGATCCGCTGCGGTAGTCAGCAGTAGGATACTCTCTGGTGAATGGTTCATACATATGCTCCAGGAATTCCCTGCTCATGCCGATGCCGGTATCCGTGATGATCTGTTCAATCTCCGCCCTGCCTGGTGAAGTCTGCCGTTCATGGATTGTCAGTGATACTGTTCCACCGGCTGGCGTAAACTTGACTGCATTGGAAAGAAGATTGAAGGTGACCTGATTGCTGCGGGCAATATCTAAAACAGGCACTTCATCTGCAGAAACATTCTCATGCAGTTCAAAGCGGATATTTTTCTGCTGGCACAATGGTTCAATCACTGATTTGATGTATAGATTGAATTCAGATATTGGATATGGTTCCAGATGAAGCTCAATCTTTCCGCTTTCAGCCTTGGAAACATCAAGAATGTCATTGATCAAAGACAGCAGGAATTTCGATGAGATGTCGATCCGGTTCAGATATTCCGTCACCTTCGGATCATCAGTCTCTTTCATTGCCAGATAATTCATGCCGATAATACCGTTCAGCGGTGTACGGATATCATGGCTCATTCTGGCCAGGAAGTCTGTCTTTGCCATGCTTGCAAGGTTTGCCTTGACCGCCGCTTCCTGCAGTTTCTCACGCACCGCAAAGTCATGTTCCTTTTCGGTCTGAATGTTCTGAATGACATAGATGACATGGAACATATCCTTCTCATCTTCTGCCACTTTGATGAATGTTCCGCGGCACCAGCCTGTATTCTTCGCGATAAACTCATAGGAAATGCTTTCGCTGTCTTCCATTCGCTTCGGCAGTGTTGTCAGATCAGTAAATGCCTGATAATAGCTGAGGAACTCATGTTCAATAAAAACACTGCTCAGTTTCTCACTCAGCTTCACAGCACTTGTTTCGTTTTCTGAATAGACATGAAGATTCTGTGTCGCATCCAGTTCAATAAAGCTGTCTTCTTCAATATTGATGAAATAGCAGCAGAAATAGATCTTCGCTAAGGATGCAATGATATGTGCACGCTCCAGCAGTGAAGATGCGTTCATGTGTTCTCTATAACTGCTTCTGACAAACATATTGATGACATTGCCCAGAAGTTCAGCGGATGCCCTGATTGCTGACTCAGAGCGCACATTGACTTTCCGCAGGGCACTGATGTATGTTTCTTCATCGATATTCAGTTCATCTGCCAGTCGTCTGAATTTCTCTTCATCCGGCCTTAAAGGAAGCACCTGTCCGCCGACAATGCTGCCAAGATACGTTCCATCGTCCAGTGTGATTGGTGTCGCAAAATCAACGAGTCCGGCATGGCAGAGATAAATGCCTCTGCCTGTCTTATCGCATTCAATGCAGCGCTTCAAGCCTTCTGCACTCTTTCTTGTCAGTCTTTCACAGAAATCAGTGAAATTGTAATAGCCGCTGATATACTCGCCTTTATTATCTACAGCGACCGTTGCCAGGCCGGTGCTTTCCGCCCAGTCCTTCATCATCTGGTCGAACTTAGCCATATCACAGAAATCAGTCAGACTGATATTGCTCGGTACAGCATCGTACAAGAATCGATTTGCTTTCCCGTATTGATCTCCCATGATTCCCCCTATATTATCAGACCTCCCACAGTCTGTTCCAATCCTTGATGCTCATTCTTACTATCAGTTTATACCAAAAATGCATGAGTAGTTTGGGTAACTTATCGACGTACTGGAAGGATTTCCTGTATAATATTTGATATATGAGAGGAATGACCAAAAAGTACAATCCAAATGGCTTCACACTTGCCGAACTGCTGATTGTCATAGCCATCATAGGCATCATGGCAGCCATCAGCATTCCTATTTTCAGCGCACAGATGGAGAAAGCAAGAGACACCACGGATATCGCCAACCTTCGTTCTGCCAAGGCAGAAGCTGTTGCCGTTCTGACAGAGGGAAAACTGGAAGACGGCACTGTGCTCAAGGAAGGAACAGACTATTGGTACAACATGGAGACTGGCAGATTCCAGGTCAAGCAGCTGAAGGCAGGCTATGGCCAAGGCAGAAGTGGAGGCAGCTACTACAATCCAAGCAACAATGATTATGGATACAGTTCTGACACAGATTACAGGAACGGGGCTATCCAGATGAACTATACACTTGACAAAGATGGCAGAAAGAGTGTCCATATCTGCTTTAAGCAGTATAACGTTGCCTGGGGAAGTCTGGGAGCACCGGACGATTGGTCCAAGGCAAAACCATTTCTTATATAAGAGACAGCTCAGCTGTCTTTTTTGAGCATTGTAATAGACGGGAAGTTCTTCCTTCTGTACATTTGAACAGGAATATAAGGAGAATTTATGACAGCTTTTCAGAAGACTTACCGCAGAATCACTCTGTTGCAGACTTACAGTATTTACTGGCGTGCCCTGCGGGCAATCCCAAGCATGAAGAATTACCGCCGCAGTGAAATCATCTCACAGCAGTTCTCTGAACGGCTGATGCTGGCAGTCACAGAAGTCAATGGATGTGCCGTCTGTTCCTACGCCCATGCAAAAATGGCACTTGAGGCTGGCTTAACAGAGAAAGAAATCAATGCCATGCTATCAGGCATGAATGAAGATGTACCTGCTGAAGAAAGACCGGCAGTCCTGTTTGCACAGCACTATGCAGAAACAAAAGGAAGACCATCACAGCTTTCATTGGACAAGATGGAAAAGCTCTATGGAAAACAGAAGACAGATGCAGTCCTGTGCGCCATCCAGGTGATCATGCTGGGGAATACCTTCGGCATTCCGCTGGGTGCCCTGGCGGGACGCCTCAGACATACGAAGCACAAGAATGGTCCTGCAACAAATCTTGGTTATGAGATCATGATGCTTCTTGCTTTGATTGTCTTCCTGCCTTTCTGTGCAGTAACTGCACTGCTGGCAGCAGTGCTCCATGCCCCGCGTACAGCAGTCCAATCAAAAAAGGCTTAGAGAATAGGTTCTCCAAGCCTTTTTATCTGCCGATATGATATTTCTCTTTTTCCACATACAGTGCTTTATCCGCCTCTTCTACCAAGGCAGAGCGCTGATATCCCTGCTGTTGACATGCATACCCAATTGACATCGACACAGACACATCTTGATACTGACGGTCGATCCTTTTTACATTTTCTTTGATTGTACGGATCATGCCTTTCATTTCATCTTCCGTCGTATTCTTCAGCAGAACAACAAACTCATCACCGCCAAAGCGTGCCGCAAACTTATCACTGCAGTTTTCTGTACATCCAAGCAGGACCTGGGCGATTGCCATGATAATATGATCCCCCATGATATGACCGAAACGGTCATTGATTTCTTTGAAATCATCGACGTCACACATCAGAATGCCCATCTGAGCATCCGATGGCGCAAGGATCATGCTGCTTAGATAATTCTGAAAATACTGTTTATTGTACAGACCTGTCATGCCGTCCTTAGTGACTGCGTTGTTGTACTTAGAAATTTTATCAATAAATTCATTGTATCCATCAGAATTGAGCAGCAGGTCATCTTCCAGTCTGATCAGCATTTCCAAAGAAGCTGACTCACCGTCGACCTTGAGCGGCGTTGCAACAACATAGTAGACATCATTTCCGATGAAATCGAATTTGACCATCCTCTTGCTGTCTGCTACGGCATGCCTCGATATGCAGTTGCTGCATGGAGTGTTTCTGCCCCACAGCGAATAGCACTGCACTGTCCCATGATCAATATCCGAAAAATGCTCCACCGAAACAACACGGACAAAGTCATAAAAAGGCTTGAGTGTATCAACAAGTGTATGGATTTCGCTGTTTGTAAATTCCTGCATTCTTCTTTTCTCCCGTATCAGATCAAATGGTGGTGTTGTCTCTCAATGATTTCTTATGCTAAATATAGTATTAGGATTTGTTCCTATTAACACCCATAAAGAGAATACCAAGTTCACTAGAGATAGACAACTAACAATCAAAATAATCAGTAGTAATATTGCATAATATTGCAGCGTCATGATATTGCTGAGCATCTGCCTTGACGAAATATTGCTGCTGTCATACCTTGAAAATGTAAATTGTTATTTTGAATCAGTGAATATGAGGAGTGGATGTTTCCGCTCCTTTCTGGTCATGAATACAGGAGGTATGAATATGACAGAGAAGATATTAGATATCGGTGTTGTCGGAATGGCAGTCATGGGCAGAAGCCTGGCCTTGAATATGGCTGATCATGGATTTGAAGTCGGCGGATACAACCGCAGCTACGACATCACAGCAGAAGTTCTTCGTACACATCCGCATCCGCGTATGCATGGCTATGAGAAGCTGGAAGACATGGTTGCTGCAATGAAGCTGCCAAGAAAAGTATTCCTGATGATCCAGGCAGGAAGACCGGTCGATATGGTCATTGACCAGCTGATTCCAATGCTGGAGCCAGGTGACATCATCATGGACGGCGGCAATTCCTTCTATGAAGATACCAACCGCCGTGAAGCTAAGCTCAAGGAAAAAGGAATTCTCTACTTCGGTGTCGGTGTATCCGGAGGTGAAGAAGGTGCCCGCCGCGGCCCATCTATCATGCCGGGCGGAGACTCTGCAGCATACAAGGAAATACAGCCAATCCTAGAAGCAATCTCTGCCAAGGCAGAGGGTGAGCCATGCTGCACATACATTGGTCCGCAGGGTGCAGGACACTACGTCAAAATGGTCCATAACGGCATTGAATATGCGGATATGGAGCTGATTGCTGAGGCATATCTGCTGCTGAAGGAAATTGGCGGCTATACCAACAAGGAATTGGCTGATCTGTTTGCCGCCTGGAATGAAGGCGAATTAAGAAGCTATCTGATTGGCATCACCTCAGAAATATTCAAGGAAAACGATGATCTGACAGATGGTGATCTCATTGATGCCATTCTGAACAGTGCCTCACAGAAAGGCACCGGCCGATGGGCTGCCATTGAATCCCTGAAACAAGGTGTTGATATTTCCATGATCACTGCTGCAGGCAATGCCAGAGTCATGTCCAATGACTTGGAACGCCGCCGCAGAGCATATTCTCTGATTCAAACGGTTCCTGTCGTCAAAGCTGCTGATAAGGAAGCCTTTGCTGAGACAATCCGCAGAGCTCTGTATATGGGCAAGATCATTGCATATGCACAAGGATTCTCCTTGCTGCAGAACGCTTCCGACACATTCCAATGGAATCTCGACTTGGCGAAGATTGCATCGATCTGGCGTGCAGGCTGCATCATTCAGGCAGAATTTTTGAACGACATTACCGCCGCTTATGTACGCAGTCCAAAGCTGACGAATCTGATCTTTGATTCCTTCTTCCTGGACCGTGTCAATTTATATCAGCAGGATCTCCGTTCCGCCGCAGCACAGGGCATCACCAGCGGCATCGCAGTACCGGCAATGGTCAATGCGGCTGCTTATCTGGATGAGTTCAGAGCTGAAGCAAACGGTGCCAACCTGATCCAGGCACAGAGAGATTATTTTGGTGCCCATACCTATCAGCGGAATGACCGCGAGGGAACATTCCACCATCAATGGAAGGAATCAATATGAACATTACGATATTCGGCGGTACAGGTGACCTGACATTCCGCAAGCTGCTGCCAGCGCTTTATATGATGGACTGCCGTTCTTTACTGAGTGAAGACAGTCAGATTGTGATCATCGGCCGCAGAGATTATGAAAACGAAACCTATTGGAATGAAGCAAAGGGATGGATTGAAAAGTTCTCCCGGATGAAGTGCGAAGAAGAAACATTCCGTCACTTCGCCCAGCGCATCCAGTACTTCAAGATGGATTTCACTGACCCTGCAGCCTATCCTTCTCTTTCCGGCTTCTATCAGGCACATCAAATACATGATCATATCTTCTACTATGCTGTTGCTCCGCGCTTCTTTGCGCCGATTACAGAAGGTCTCAAGACCATTCCAGGGACACAGAGCGGCAAGGTCATCCTGGAGAAGCCATTTGGAGAGACATTGGCTTCTGCCAAGGAGCTGAATGAAGAAATGGTATCCTACTTCGGCAGAGACCGCATCTACCGCATTGATCACTATCTCGGCAAGGAAATGGTCCGCAATCTGCAGACGATCCGTTTCTACAATCAGGTCTTTGCGAATGTTTGGGACCACAATTCCATTGCATCAGTCCAGATCTCTGCATTGGAGGATGTCGGGGTTGAAACAAGAGGCGGCTATTATGATACAAGCGGTGCGCTCAAGGACATGGTGCAGAATCATCTGTTCCAGATCCTGACTGTCCTGGCCATGGAAAAGCCTGACAGCTTTACTGCAGATGACATTCATAAAGCACAGCAGCAGGTATTGGAAGAACTGCGTCCAATCACAGCGGACAGCTTAAGAGACTCTCTGATCCTAGGTCAATATGAAGGATATCAGCAGGAACCAAAAGTCGATCCAGCTTCAAAGACAGAGACATTTGCCTGCCTGCAGATCCATGTGGACAACGAACGCTGGAAAGGAACCCCGTTCTATATCCGCACCGGCAAGAAGACCGGCGTCAGGGAAACTGAGATTGCCATTGTCTTCCGCAGACCATCTGAAGATGCAGAACCAAATGTACTTCTGATCAAAGTACAGCCGACGGAAGGCATCGTCTTCAAGTTCTCCATCAAGCAGCCTGGTGAAACGGACGCCATTATTCCAGTTAAAATGGACTTCTGCCAGAGCTGCAACATTGAATATCACCGCAATACCCCAGAAGCTTATGAACGACTTCTGACTGCCTGCATGAACTCTGACCAAGCATGGTTCTCACAATGGGATCAGATTGAATCCAGCTGGCGCTTCATTGATTCACTGAAGTTGCTGGCAATGCAGGAAGATCTGCCTGTTCTGTCCTATGCGCAAGGCACTCCTGGTCCAAAACAGGCACAGAATATTACTGACTGGGCAGACAGCAGCCTCAACAACGCATAATGTATTATCAGCCGGAAGAACGTTCTTCCGGTTTTTGTATGCAAAAAGCAGACTTCCGTTAAGAAGCCTGCCCAGTTTTTATGACAGCAGTTTCAGCAGACACTCCCGCAGGTCCTTTTCATTGATTGGCTTGCTGACATGTCCATTCATTCCAGCTTCAGAAGACTTTCTGATATCCTCCTCAAAAGCATTGGCAGTGATGGCGATGATTGGCACCGTCTCGGCATCCTTCCGCGGCAGACTGCGGATCAATGAAGTAGCTTCATATCCACTCATATGCGGCATCATGACATCCATCAGCACAGCATCATAGTATCCTGGCCTGGAGGCTGAGAACATGTCGTATGCCTCCTGTCCGCCGGAAGCCATTTCTGTTTCAGCACCCGCCTTCTCTACCATCATCTGTACAATGAATCGATTGATCTCAACATCATCAACAATCAGCAGGCGCTTCCCGCTCAATGTCTTTATCGTACTGTCACTATTCTGTGTGCTTTCCGTGATTCGGATGAGCTCCTCCAGCAGCAGGCAGATACCCAGCGGTTTTTCCAAAACACTGTTGGCTCCTGCATTGATTGCAGCTGTATCAGATGCTGACTCGTCATTCTGTTCCGCAATAAATAAGAGCGGCTGTGATTCTTCCGCAGCCCGCATTGCCTGGACTGCTTCCAATCCATTCTCTGCAAGATCAACAACAGCAACACAGTAATGATGCTCTGTTTCCAGTCTGACTGCCTCCGCAAGATCATTGACATGCGTACATTCAACACCGATTTTCATAAATGTACGGCAGTAGAAACTTTCCTCTGCGGATGCATCTTCCAGCACCAGCACCTGCCTGCCGCGCAGAATCTGGAATTCTTCCAGTGCCTCTTCTTCACTCTGCAGTTCCATTGGTACGGTTACCGTGAATACGGAACCTTTTCCCAGGTCACTTTCCACTTCTACTTTTCCGTCCATGGCATCGACAACACTCTTGACGATGGAAAGGCCAAGCCCAGTTCCCTCCACTTCATTTACCGTTGAGCTCACTTCACGGGTAAAGGCATCAAAGATACGGTTCAAGTGTTCCTTTTCAATACCGATGCCATTGTCTTTTACAATGAACTGAAAGAATGACCGTGTGCTGCTGTCAGGCAGTTCATTGACTGTAAAGTCAATTGTCCCTCCCAACGGCGTGTATTTATATGCATTATTTACAATATTCAACAGCACCTGCCGGCATCTGACTTGATCGCCATAGACAAATTCATGTTTTGTATTTTCAACGTGAAGATAAATTTTCTGACATTTTGCCGTGCACATCGGGGTCATGATTGCATAGATATCCTTGATCACATCAGGCAGTGCAAAAGGCTGATGTGAAAGCACCATTTTACCGCTTTCAATCCTGGAAAGATCCAGTACATCATTGATCAGGCTGAGCAGCTGCTGGGAAGAAGACTTTACAATCTTCAGATCATTTTCCGTCTTCTTGAGTTCTCCTTTGTCCAGATCCTGTGATGCCATGTTTGTCATGCCGATAATCGCATTCATCGGCGTACGGATATCATGGCTCATATTTGCCAGGAACTCACTCTTGGCAGCATTTGCCTTTTCAGCCGTCTCCGCAGCTTTGATCAGAATGACCTCATTTCTCTTTTCAAGACGGTTGTATAGATACAAAGTTCCGCCCATTGCCAGCACCATCAATATGACGATAGCAAATGCTGTAGTTGTATTTCCGGCGGCGATATCGGTCATGTTGACAGTTACATTGCCATAATGCTGCATCAGCGTTTCACTGAATCCGCGCACATCGCCGTCCAGTTCGCTCTTCTTTGCGAAGTACTCAGCGCTCATGATGTACTCATATCCGAGCCTGTACTGCTCTGCACTGGACAGATTCTTTTCTTCATCTGTCAAGGCGACGATGTATTTTCCATCTGGATACTGTTCTTCAGTAATACCCATGCTGCGCGAAACAAGTTCCATTGCCCAAATTTCACGGTTGGCAAGGTTATCTGATTTGATTTTTGCATCCTGCATGCGGCTGATATCACGTGTTGAAAGACCAAGCCTGTATAATGCCTGCAGTGCAGTATCTCTGTTCCTGACCGTTCTCAACTCTTTAAAATAATTTTTAAAATATGATGTATCTTTCGTTTCACAGTAATTCTTTGCATTTGAAGATAACGTATTCGATCCAGTTTCAAACTGTTCGACCATATCAAAGGCATTCTGCCTGGTCGATTCAAATTCTTTGATGACTGACGTTATGTTATGAAAGCTGAACAGCATGACAGTCATCAGACAGATTGAAACAGCCATGATTGCCAGAATCAAATATGGGAAGGAAGCCAGAAGCTGCTTCCGATGTCGTCTGAACCAGTTCATTGTACCGCCTCCACTTTGAAATACTGTTCTGCTTCAGGCAGTCTGCCCGTCTGCAGTCTGGCAGTAAAGCAGCTCAGAAGTGTATCATCTATGCCCGTGAATGAAACTACGTTTTCATCCCGCAGACTGGTCAGTGCATTCATGATGATCTGTGAGATCACGACATGATATGTCCTGTCCTGATCCAATGCCGTACCATTCAGATTGATCAAGGTATTCTCAGTTCCATCAATGGACAGGTCTGCTTTGATGCCGGATAATGCAGGATAATCTACCATAGGCTCCTGACTGTTGTATCCATATGTTGTCGTTGCCGTCATGACTGCATCAAAGACATTCTGCATCTGTGCTTCACTCAGCTCGGCAGAATAGAGTTTTTCATCAACCACTGCAGCATTCAAATCACTGGCAGTGTAATCTCCTTTGTAGATTGGAGCTGCCGCATCTTTTGCCTCAATAATCACTGCATCTGCATCGGTCTGCATCTTGACTGTCTGGGCAATCACGGATGCGGATGAACGTTCCAGAGGATAGTCTTCTCCCAGCTGATTGCCGGCATGAAGACTGCTGGTGCCGATGACAGTCGTGTCCTGCGGAGCACTTAGATAATGATTGATCACTGTCATGAACTCAGTATTATCCGCGTTGTCCTTGATAATGCTGCTGACTGCGGCAACAGATGCTGAGAACATATTCCGGTTCAAAAAGCGCACGATGCATTTTTTATCATGGATCAGATCCGCGACTGGTTGATACAGACTGTTAATCGGCAGATCAATATCTTTGTTGTATGAGAACAAAGCATCTGTACCTTCTGCTAAGATCTTCTGAGCATCCTCACTGTACATGACGTTCAGGATCTGATGAACGATATCCTGCTTTTCACTGTCATCCGCCACTTTTTTCGAAACCGCCGTGTTGAACACCGGATAAGTGTAGAGCGTCTGATCTTCTTTCGTATCTCCTAAGCAAGGAAGTATCGTGTATTTTGTATTCCTCTTGCCGGTGTATGCGACATCAGACGGAGCAGTGATCATCGCGGCTTCATTTGTATCAAATTCGCTGAACATACTGACTTCTTGTAAAGTCAGATCAGATTCACTCAGAACACCTTTATTCCTAAAAGTCCTTAACATTTCTGCCAAGTATACAGCACCGTTCTCACTCAGAACTGATGTACTGTTGTTATGGAAGGAATCAAGCCACTGTTCTCCTTCTGCAGAAGAGAAATACACGTTGCCAAGTCCTTCCAGCACAAAGGTACTGCGGTATCCTGCCGACAGATTGACGGCAAAGCCCTTGATGCCCAGCACATTGAACTTCTCACAGGCATCCTCAAACTCAGATAATGTTTCGGGAATCTTGATGCCGTACTGCTCGAACAGCGTTTGGTTGACATAAATGCTTTCCATCATGCCAGGTGCAGGCAGCCAGCATACTTTGCCTGCATACGTATACGGAATGAGTGAACCATCTGTAAAAGTTGAGGCCAGACTGCTGCCTGACAGATCTTCCAGATATGGTGCAAGTGCTGATGCATTGTCATTCTCAAATCGGCGGATCATGACAATATCTGCCATGTCACCATGTTCTGCCTGATAGATCAGGTTCTGTGTACTGTTGCGGTTGTTCTCCCAGATAAAGTTTACATCCGGGAATTTCGATTCCACATAAGTGCGCCATCCTGAATAGCTGATATCGTTGTACATGGAGATACGGATTGTGATTCCGTTGATCATTGTTGAAGTACGGCTGACTGTACAGCCAGACAGCACAATAAAAACAGATAGCAGGAACCCTACGAACGCCTTCACTGTTTTCACTGGCTTTTTATTCATATGAACAGCTCCCCCTTCAGTCGATGCGCAGCCGTCATGTGTTTCATAAATATATACTGAAATTATCATACCAGTTTTATTGGGGACATTGTACAAGAAAATCCTGTGAATATGCGTATTATTTGCATCAATTCATACAAATGAGAAAACATTGCAGTGTGTTCATAATAAAGTTCTGCAGGTAAGATCCTGTACCATTCTTCTGCATGTCATTCAGCCGCTGATTCATAAAAAAAGACACTGCTCACCATTGTGAAGTCAGTGTCTGTTCTGCATATCTGTTCTGATACAGTTCGGTGCCTCTCTTCAGACGTTCCAGGCCATCCATTACGACAGTTCTTGAACATGCAATATTCATTCGGATAAAACCGGTGCCGGCCTGCCCATACTGTTGGCCATCACATAGATAGAGCCCTGTTTCCCTGCGTAGGAATTCCGCAAAGCCTTTTCCTTCCTTCGGCAGATCACTTGTCTTGATCCAAAGAAGATATGTCGCATCCTGCGGAATCATCTTCAGCGCCGGAATATTTGCGGTGAGATATGCCGCGACCGTCTTCTTATTCTCATACAGATAGTTCCGCAGAGCATCCAGCCATGCTTCCCCTTCTGTATAGGCAGCAACTGCTGTCTCTATGGCGAAGCAGTTTGGTTCTGCAACTTCATCTGTATTCAGTCCACGCCATACTTTATGACGCAGATTTTCATTTGGCACGATTACAGCTGCCGAATGCATCCCTGCTACATTGAACGCCTTGCTTGGACTGATGCAAGTCACGCTGATTTCTTTGGCTGTATCTGAAACACTGGCAAAGGGAACATACGATGTGCCAGGATCTGTTAAGTCACAGTGAATCTCATCCGATACAACAGTGACTCCATACTTTCTGCACAGTTCTGCCAGCTTCTGCAAGGTTTCAGCATCCCATGCCCGGCCGCCCGGATTCTGCGGATTGCACAGCAGCATCAATGTTGTCTGCGGATCAGAGAGCGCTTCTTCCAATGAGGTAAAATCCATCTCATAGCCATGTTCCGTTAATGCCAGCGGGCATTCCAGCGGAACTCTGCCGTTGTTCAGAATTGAATTGAAAAAAATGTTGTAGATTGGTGTCTCCACCAGGACCTTCTCAGCTGGTGTTGTCAGCTTTCTGACCAAGGATGATATCGCCGGCACCACACCGGTACTGAAAATCATCCAGTCCTTCTCAATTTTGAAGTCATGGCGCTTCTCCCACCACTGAATATATGCTTCATACCAGAGATCCGGAATCCCAGTATAACCAAAAATGCCATGATCCAGTCTTTTCTGCATTGCTGCACGGATGGCAGGAGCTGTCTGAAAATCCATATCAGCTACCCACATCGGCAGTTCACCTGCACCGACATCCCACTTTTCAGAAGTCGTTCCGCGGCGGTCAATGATCTTGTCAAAATCAAATGTGGTCATATCACTTACCTGTTTCAGTAATGCTTGTCTTGCTGATGTCGCAGTTGTCATCCTCAATGATCTTCTCACCGATTGCTTCAGCCTTGATGATGCCGGAGCCTGGGTTCAGGATTGAATCCACTTTTGTCGTCACTTCAACATCCATGTCATGACAGTATTCAAACGCATAGCTGGTGTTGATCAGCCGGCAGTTGACCATCTTCAGTCCTTCGATATAATCAAGTCCCTGGTTGGATTCAACCGTACAGTTGATCAGCGTCAGGTTCTTTGTATTCCATGCCAGATATTCGCCGGAAATATAAGAATCATAGACAGTTACATTCTCACAGTTCCAGAAACAGTCCTTGGTGATCAGCTTGCTGTTTCTGACGACAATATTCCTGCCGCCGTCAAAAGCATAGTTGCCATAGAGATCCAAATGATCCACGGTGATATTATCTGAATTCATTGCAAAGTAGTCACCCTTGGCAGTCACGTGATCCAATACGATGCCGTCGCACATCCAGAATGTCTCAGCAGCATCCGCCATAGATACATTTCTCAATGTGATGTCATGACATCGCCTGAAGTTCTTCGGTGCCCAGATCAGACTGTCTTCCACTGTCATATGGTCTGTGTACCAGACACCGGAACGTCCCATTTCCTTCCAGACAGAATCCTTGACATAGATATTCTGGGAGTACCATAAAGGATATTTCCATTGGAATTCTGTTCTGTATATCTTTATATTTCTGCTTTCCTTCAATGGTGACTCACCATCATGAAAAACAGTATCATAGATCTCCAGGTTCTCACCTCTGTAAAGCGCTCTTTCGCCGCTCAGGCTCTCCTGATGGATCTCTTCATTTTTTCTAGTGACCGGATTGAATCTTGTTTCACTCATTTTGTGCCTCCCAAAAATACATATATTTACTTATATGCACTCTGTATTAAACCACAAAACACTTTTTCATCCCACTGATATGCCCAAATTATATCCTATTTCCTTTTTTCACGGCTGCTCAATCGTTATCACTTTTTTTTGGTGCTAAAAAAGCTATAATGAAAAAGCATTCCTATCACTCATATTGATTGATCATGCTGCAGGCTTATCTGGGGGTTTCTATGTTTAAGGATTCAGATGCATACAAGGCTGCCATTCGCTGGATGAATGAGAGCCGTGATTTTTTTGTTACAAACGCAAAATTCAACGCACATCATAACTGGCAGATCCTGAGGCCAATGTCGATCTTATACTTGGTCTTTTTCATTGTTTTCACTTATCTGATCTGTCCAAAATACGGGATTCAGCTGGCTCCAGGCGTCATTCTTGTGCTGACGATCCTGCATTCTGTACTGTGCCTGTGGATTGTTTGTTCACCGACTGCAGATTATCCTGTTTCAGTAGTGAACCTTACGATTTCCTTTTTCGGATATGAAATCCTCTTTGCGGCAGCCTATCTTGAATTTGCGGCTTTCCGTTCTGTTCCGTCATTTGTCTTTCCATCCTGTATTGTATTAATGACGCAGATCTATACCAGACATCCTCTCTGGCGTATTACTGAAATACTGACTGCTTCAATCATCTATCTGACATTCAGCTGGCATCTCAAGGGTCCAGAATTATTCTTTCTGGATTCCATGGTCATCTGTATCGCTGTGATCATTGCCTTCTTGGCAATTTCTACCATCACCTTGTACATGGTCCGCAACTACCGCACCAACCTGGCACTGGAAAAAATGTGTGATCTGGATCCAATGACCGGCGTCAACAATAAGCCGACGTTCCAATTCAGAGTCGAGGATTTTCTGAAGAATCCATCAAAGAAAGGATATGCCTTGGCAATCTGTGATCTGGACAACTTCAAGAATGTCAATGATACCTATGGTCACCGGGCTGGAGATGCTGTAATCAAGCGCTTTGCCGAAAAGCTTCATCAGCTTGTCGAAAATGATGACCGTCTAATAGCCGGCCGGTTCGGTGGAGATGAGTTTGTCCTGTTCTATAAACAGTATCAGGAGGAAGATGAGATCAGAAAACAGCTGCAGACTTTATGCAACATCGATGGTTTTGATTTCGCTGTCACTTCATCAATTGGCGCTGCCTGTTCACCAAACGCCAAAAGCAGCTTCAACGAACTGTTCGACTGTGCTGACAGATGCCTTTATCAGATCAAAGGAAAAAGCTGCGGAGCAGTTACAATTGCGGACTGCGAACAGCAGAACTAGCATAAAAGAATCACCTCAGGGTGATTTTTTTTGGCAACCTCTCTGCATTTTCTGCATCAGTGAAAAAATATTTTGAATGATGTGAAAGGATTGCCGGTATTCATTCGTATTATAAGTGAAGCGATGAATGCTTCATGGAGGATAATCAAATATGCTTTATAAAATGATGTTAGGCATTACAGCAGCTGCCTTAGCAGCAGGAATCGGCATGACTGCCGTTCAGGCACAGGAAAATCCTGCCGATCCGACTGTCAAGACCACTCAGCTCTGCAGCTATGTCGATGAGAACGGGGATGGAATCTGTGACAACCGCGGAAACGGTCAGTGCAGTGGAAGCTTTGTAGATGAAAATGGAGACGGCATCTGCGATAATGCAGGAAGCTGCCAGACTGCACAGCGGACAAGAAACTGCTGCGGACAGGGAAGAAGAGCAGCACAGACACAGAACAACTAAAGAATATGCGCAGTGAAGAAGACATTTACAGTGCGGTCCAGCAGTATGCAGATACTGTCCGCCGCATCTGTATCATCCATTTAAAAAACCAAGCTGATACAGAAGATATTTTTCAGAATGTCTTTTTCAAGTATGCGCAGAATGAACAGGAATTCTCCAGTGAGGAACATAAGAAGGCATGGCTGATCAAAGTGACTGAAAATGCCTGTAAAGATTTCCTCAAGAGCTTCTTCAATCAGAACCGCGTTTCCTTAGATGAGATCAAGGAGATTGCTGCCGAAGCAGCACCAGAACATTCTGAAGTACTGGAAGCAGTGCTGCAGCTGCCGGAAATATACCGGGATGCAGTCTATCTCTATTACTATGAAGGCTACAGTGCTGTTGAGACTGCAAAGATATTGAAGAAGAATGTCAATACAATCTATACAACATTGGATCGCGCAAAGAAGAAATTAAAAGAAGTGTTAGGAGGTGAAGAAGATGACGGAAGATCAGATCAGAAAAGCCTTTGATGAAATCAAGGCTGATGATGCCTTAAAGCAGAAGACAGTCAATGCGGTGATAGAAAGAACTCCTGCAAAGAAAAGAATGCCGCGAAAAATGATATTGACGGCAGCTGCATTGATCATTGCTGCTTTTGCCGGCATCTTCTCCTATACAACACCAGTCTATGCCATCAGTCTGGATGATACTGCATCCGTCGAACTCCATGTCAATATGTATCAGCGAGTCATTTCCGTCAGCACATATGACGGAACATCCACCGCTTCCTACAGTGTTGACAATATGAGCTATACCGATGCTGTCCAGGAGATCCTGAGCAGCAGTGAATGGAACAATGCCAATGTTGTGATCACCATTGCCGGCAGCAGTCAGGCAGGCTGTGAAAAGATGATGTCCACTCTCCAGAGCGGCAGTATGCAGTGCATGGCTAATGCGGCTTATGCAACTGCTGATAATTCACTGCTGCAGGAAGCACAGGACAATGGCATGTCATTAGGAAAATACAAAGCTTATTTAATGCTGAAGGAACTGAACAGTTCTGTCACGGTTGATCAGGTACAGCAAATGACCATGCAGGAGATCCACCAATACATGGGAAAGTGCAGAGGCATGAATGGCAATGGAATGTCAAAGATGAAATAGCACGGGGCTGCCGTCAACAGTCCCGTGCTTTTTACATCATTTTTTTTGATTCATCATCTGCTGGAGTACATCGAACAGATGATCAGGATCGATTGGTTTGGCAATATGACCATTCATGCCTGACTGCATTGCCTTTTCAACATCTTCCGGATAGGCGTCTGCTGTCATTGCAATGATTGGAATCGTTCTGCTGTCGCTCTGTGAAGAGGCACGGACTGCCTTGGCAGCTTCATAGCCGTTCATGACCGGCATCCGAATATCCATCAGGATCAAATCATAAGTATGGCTGGCACTGCCGCGGAACATATTCACGCCAATCTGTCCATTGTCGGCAATATCCACATTGATGCCTTTCTGGCTCAGCAGCATTTTGGCAATTTCCTGATTCAGCGGATGATCCTCACACAGCAGAACATGTTTGCCGGCAAGTGCAAGGGAAGGATCTTCATTCATCTTCTGTGCATCATTTGTCTCAGCACCTGGTTCAACCGTATCAAACTCCAGGGTCAGGATAAATGTGCTTCCTTTGTCCAGTGTGCTTTCAACCTTGATTGTGCCGCCCATCAGATCAACCATGCGTTTGACAATCGCCAAGCCAAGACCGGTGCCCTGCACCTTGACTCCTTCCGTTCGTTCTTCCTGCGTAAATGGATCAAACAGCTTCGTCAGAAATTCCTTGCTCATGCCAATTCCGGTATCACTGATGGTATGCATAATCTGGACACGCTGATCCGGCAGCGGAACTGACTGAATGGTATAGGTGATGGTACCGCCTTCTGGTGTATACTTGACCGCATTGGACAGGAGATTGAACAGGACCTGATTGATCCGCAGCTTATCAGCTAGTGGAATCCGATCTTCGATGCCGCTTTCATCCAGAACAAAGTTCAGATTTCTTTCTCTGCACAGCGGACGGATGACCGCATCCAGATATTCATTGAACTCGCTGATTGTATATGGTTCAAGCTTCAGTGCAACTTTTCCGCTCTCTGCCTTTGCCATATCAAGAATATCGTTGATCAATCCCAGCAGGAACTTTGATGATGTATCAATCTTATGCAGATTCTTCTGTGCTGTTTCCGGCAGCGGCATTTCTTCAGTCAGATACGTCAGACCGATGATGCCGTTCAGCGGTGTTCTCATGTCATGGCTCATGCGGGACAGGAAGGCAGACTTTGCTTCATTTGCCTTTTCTGCCTGCTTCAGAGCAACCCGGAGGTTCTCCTCCTGTTTGACCTGCTTGTCATGGGCTTCTGTAATATCTGAGCTCACAAAGCTCACCATTTGATTCTTCTGATCAAGATAGAAGAACTCCTTCTGTTTGATCCTGGTCTGATTGTCTTCATGAACAGCGAAGAAGATTGCATATTTGTCATGTTCATTCAGCTGTTTCAGGATATTGTCCAGCGTCAGCATCTGGTTGCACATTCTGCGGTCACTTTCGAGTACAAATCTCTCATTGTATTCATGAATGATCTTTTCAAAAGAATCTCCTTTTTCAATCATCATATTGTTTCGATAATGGAGATTGGAAATATAAGCGACTATCTTCCCGGTATGTGCATCTACTGTACCTACGCTGTCATACTTCTTCTGCACCAGTGTACGGATGATATCTGCTGTAAGCTTCTCCTGTGAGATATCTGTCACAATGCTGAAGGCAATGATGTCATTGCTGTATGGGCGCTTGATCAGGCTGAGTGTATTGCGGCACCAGTTGATCTCATCTGCTTCCGTACGATACGGGAACTCAATGGACATTGAGCGTTCTCCTTTTTCGTATGCTTTGATCAGATGATCACGGTCATAGAATGCTGCCAATTTATGCACATTAAAACCTGCCGCAATCTGGATCAGAATCTTGACATAGGCATCATATGCCGTAATATTATCCGCCTGCTGCAGAGGACTTCTGCCCTGAACTGATTCAATAATATTCTGTGTCAGATTGATTCTTCTGGCAGCAACACTGGTCGCTGAGGCGGACATCATATAAGCCTGCGCCTCATTGTACTGTTCATTCAGCCAAGCTTCCTGTTTCTTTATGGAATCAATATTTGTATATGCTGCATAGAGATAATTCTGTCCTTCAAATGTAAATGTATTGAAATTGACGCTGACCCAGAAGTACTTCTGATCCTTATGTGCAATACGATAAATACAATTGAAAGGATGATGATCCGTAAGGTGCGTGGAAAGCGCCTCTTCCAGCACTGGAATATCTTCTGGATATACACCGTTGTATGCTTCACCGCGACACATCTCATCATTTTTCTGATAGCCGCACATCTTATTGAATTCATCCGAGAACTGCTCTGCTTCGATATGATTGCCAACAATCCTGTAGAGTACAAAGTTTGTCGGCAGGTTGTTCATTGTATCTTTCAATGTCTTCTGCATCTGGATACGACGCTGCTTTTCCAGTTCTTCCTGCAGAATATGCTCCTGCGACACATCAAAATATGTACCGAAGAAGATATGTCCAGACGCGTTGATTTCATGCAGTATCATCTCCTGATGGAGCCAGTGATATCTGCCATCATTCCCTAACGTCCGATAATCAGAGATGACAAAATGGCTGTCATTATAATGATCATGAAATTCTTTTTTGATTCGTTCAAGATCATCTGGATGTGCACCGGCAAACCCATTTTCGACGTAATCACGTACTAATTCATCTTTGTATTCTTTCTTTGCCAGATTGTTCCCTGTATCAGAGAAACCAAGGATCCTGAACATCTGCTGATTGACATATTGAAACTCAAGATGATCTGGATCTCTCATCAGCAGAACACTGATGCCGCTGGCAATGGAGTCCATGATCTCCTGGACTTTCTCAGCTTCTTTCTTGGCATCATCAGCATCTTTCTTCTGCTGCAGATAGATCTGCGTAACATCGGTCTGAACAATTACAATGGCATCCTTAGCCTCATCAAGATAAAAGTGCTGCAGCTTGCGGCACATGTATTCATCCGGGTGACCGCTGTAATGCCCTCTGATACTCAGTTCATAGTGACCGTCCTGATCCAGTCCCTGCCTGATATGGGCAAGGTCGCTGGAGGCAAGATAATACTGTTTATCTTCTTCAGCAATCCAGCTGGCCGCCATTAAAGAACGTACTGTATCAAAATCATACAGTGCTCCTTCATTTTTAAAATAATCAACATATTTTTGATGGATCTTATAGTTCAGGGAAAGGATCTCAATCTGATTGACATCCACATGAACTAAGGCAACATAATCATAATCCTGCTGTGTAATAATCTTGAAGATCTCATCCTGCCGCTTTTCTTTGGAGATATCAACAGAATATACAACGCCTTCCACATCATCATTGTCAGGATTCTTCAGCAGATGCAGATATGTGCGCACCCACATCAGACCTCCGTCTGCTGTCCGGCGCCGATAGTCAAGAGAATAGGATTCCTTCCCCTGATGGAAAGACTCAATCAGGGTCTTCCGGTGGAACAGGTGTGCGAACTTCTTTCTTTCCTCTTCAACCGGCATCAGCTTCAGAAAGTTGCTGAAAATTCCATCTACATCCTCTGCCTGCAGAGACTGAATGACATATTCTGAAGTGCCGTGTCCTTCTTGGAAGCGGTTCTGAGTCAGATTCAGCAGATAGGAGCACTGCGCATCCGGATTGGCTGCCAGCATCGCCTGCAGGGCATTATGGAATCTTTCCTTCTCTCTGACCTGTGCAGTGATGTCTAAGCTGGCTCCATATGCAATGATCGGCTTGCCGGTGACATCCTTCTCCGTCAGATACATCGTCCTGAGATAGGAATGTCTGGCTCCGTTTTCATCCAGCATGCAGAAATCTTCAGTGATCCGTGTTTCACCAGCGGCCAGTCGCTGATACAGAGTAATCAGCTTCCTGCGGTCTTCCTCTGCCACCTTCGGCAGCAGAGATTCAGGTACATTATGAATCACTTTAGGCAGTCCGTATTTTTCAAAATCACCTTGCCCATATGTGATGCACCGTTCTTCAATATTGAACTGCCAGGTATTCAGCTGTGCTGCCTGTGCAGCCATTTCAACGCGCTTTTCAGCAGATTCAATTTCTCTTCTTGTATTTTCCTGATCTGTCACATCTTCAATATGCTGGACGAATCCACGGTGTCCGCACCAATCTACAAATTCTCCATATACATGTTCCCAGATCTGCTTCTGTGCATTAAAGCGGACGATGTTGACGCTTTGGTTCTCCTTCGCTTTCTTCATCAAACAGTCTTCACATGGAGAAGTCCGATTCAGAATGTACTCATAGCATTTCTTTCCATACAGAACCTCATCCTGATTGCCGCTGGCAATCCGGGATGCCTTATTGGCATACAATACCTGGTAGCTGTCACGGTCACTGACATAGATCATGCTGTCTGTATGATTGATGATGCCTTGATAGATATCTGTTTCGACGGATGAATTTGTAAAGCTGCACATAAAAACCGGTCTGTCTTCCATCATGCCGATCTTCTTTGCTCTGAGGTGGACCCAGTCAACATCCATTTTTCGATTATAGACACGATAAAAGATATCCGGATTTTGCAATTTTCCTTCAACGCATGCATGCAGAGCAGCAACAACTTTCTCTCTGTCTTCCGGGATGACAACATCAATGGCATCACTGGCACTGAGAGAACTGTACTCCGCTTCATCCATCCCCAAAATAGAAGGCAGTTCTTTGGACGTATAAAGAGTTTCCAGAGAATCCCCATTTGCCCGATAGATGGCAATCGTCCCTGGAATTAATTCACCGATATTTTTGATCTGTGTTCGATCTATATTTCTCATAAAATCCGCCCCTAAGAAATATCCCCCTGACTGATACCGTCACTGATGAATTTTGTTTATTATCATGATGCTCATGCAGTCCTCTGCATGCTTTTGATATCTAAAGTATAAAGCAGTGAAAGGAATCACACAAGTAAATAAAAAGGCTGAATGACGCTATTTTCTGTCATTTCAGCCCAGTTGTTCATCAATGATTATTCATCAGCTGCTGAAGCTCCGGAAGGACTGCGGTCAGGACTTTCTGATATGCACAGAAGTCTTCTCTCAGGAAGCATACATTCTGTCTTCTGCATCCCCCATTGCAGAACTGCCGCACACTGCAGGTCAGGCAGGGTTCTTTCTGACAGGCTGCGCCGTTCAGAAAAGCTGAGGCATGTGCAGAAGCAGCCAGCTGAGCAAACGATGATTCCTGCAGACTGCCCAGGCAGTATTCATCCAGACAGTAGAAATCGCATGGATATACATCGCCATTTGCCTCAATTACATACTGGATTGTGCACTGACCATTCATCCCGCATTGATATGGCGGCATCCCTGCCAGCATTCCAGCCAGATTCTCAAATAAGCCAACAGATACGATCTGTCCCCTCAGATATGCCTTCTTCCATGTCTGGAAGAATTCAATATAGAAGGATGCATAGATTTCAGGTGTCAGTGAGATTTCATTTTCCTGTTCCTTCAGCCCGGGAAGACATGGAATCAGCTGTACATATGCAAAATGATGATCCAGATAGAACTGCATTAATGATCTGCCATGCCGGGCAAGCTCTTCTGTAACAACTGTCAGGATATTGAAATCAACTTGCGCCTTTTTCAGACAGTCAATTCCTTTTAAGACCTGAAAATAAACACCTCGTTTTTCGGCATCATAGCGGTAATGATCCATATTTGTCTGATAGCCGTCAAGACTGACACCCACCAGAAAATGATGATCATGCAGGAACTGCGCCCAAGCCTCATTGATCAATGTGGCATTGGTCTGCATGCTGTAGTGAGTCTGGATTTCTTGATATGCATCGAGCTTTTCTGTAAACATTTCATAGAAGGCCAGACCAGCCATGGTCGGCTCCCCTCCTTGAAATGAGATATTGGCGGTTCCCTTTTGATCAAGTGCTTCTGCAATCCGCATGATGACAACCTCAGCTGTCTCAGAAGACATCACATGATAGGAAGCTGTTGTTCTGTTCTCACTGACATCTGTATAGAAACAGTATCTGCAATGTAGATTGCAGGATGACGATGCCGGCTTGATCAAGACTGTAATAGTATCCATATCATGTCCCTTCAGAGCTTAGCAATCTCTGCCAGCAGGATCTCGATGTAGATCATGAACAGCGGCTGGTCATCCAGAAAAGAAACTTTTGAATCTCTTGAGATCCTTGGAAGCACAACGTAGGTATCACACAGCTTCCGGTATGTGAGATCCTGGGTCATGGTCACGCATACGACTGTGCATCCTCTTTCTTTGCACTGCTTGACATACTTGTCATAACGGACGCTGTCATGAATGGTAAATAGAATGACTAGATCCCTTTTCCCGACAATTGCACATGCATCCGCAAGTGTGATCAGATCACAGATGGCTTCTGAATCAAATCCCATTCTGCCTAAACGCTGCTTCATCTGCAGGGCACTGTTGTAGGTGCGGTTGGAACCTACAATCTTGATCCTGTCTGCCTTCACGACCGCTTTAGCAATTCTCTGAATGCTGTGTACATCACATGTCTCAGACATCTGGGTCAGATAATTCTCATAGGAGGCAATGATGCTCTGCAGCGCATTTCCATCTTCACCCTCTGTACCGCCTGAGGCATTTTCACTGACCAGGAATCTGGAAAGTGTATAGCGGAATTCAATGAATCCAGAATAACCAATCCGCTTGGCAAATCTGGAAAGAGCTGATTTGGATACATGGATGATCTTGGCAAGATCTTCGGTGCTGATCGTAGCGGCAAGCTGTGAATTATTCAATATATATACAGCGATGTCTTTATCTGTTTTTGTAAAATCATCATAGTAGGACTGCATCTGATCTAATGGATTTGTTGGATTCATACACTCACCTGGTTTCTTCTTATCCCTATTATAACGGAACCTTTCTTTTTTGAAATATATTTCATATAAAATTTAAAACAGAATAAAATTTGTTTTATTTTAGTCTTGAAATTTGTTTTAACCAACATATAATACAGGTATCAAAGTTCCACAAGGAGGATAGATTATGAATGGTTTTACTGAAAAGCTTCAAAACATCCTGATACCTTTCTCGCAGAAGGTAAACAACTCAAAGATCCTGAAAGGCATCAGCGGAGGTTTCTCAGCGATGCTGCCGGTCGTCATGGTCGGTGCCATCTTCACCCTGCTCTCCAGCTTGAACATCGGTCCTTATCAGACATTCATTACAAACATCGGTCTAAAAAGCATCCTTGCCATTCCGGCAGATTACACGACAAACATGATTTCCCTGTATGCCGTCTTCCTGATTGCCAAGGCTGAAGCTGAAGCAATCGGCATGAAGGATGAATCTACTTCATCCGGCATTATTGCCTTAATGGTCTTCATGATCCTGATCCCATTAGGTGTTACCGGCAAGACACAGGCTGGTGAGGCAGTCAATGTCGCTGCTGCCGTCGGTACAACGTTCCTCGGCTCTGCCGGCTTATTTACAGCCATGATCCTCGGCATAGCTGTTCCGTGGATCCACAACATCTTTGTGAAGCGCAACATCACGATCAAGATGCCTGATTCTGTACCACCGATGATCTCCAGATCCTTTGGTGCCATGATTCCGGCTATCTGCATCGCCGCTTTAGCAATCATCATCCGTCTGCTGTGTGCTGCCACCCCTTATGGTTCAGCAACAATGCTGATCTACGGCCTGTTAAAAGCACCATTGACCGCAATGGCTGCCAGCCCATTGACATTCATTATCCTGCTTCTTGTATGCAACATCTTATGGTTCTTCGGTATTCACGGCGGCATGGTCGCAACAGCCATCATGAACGCTTTATATACAGAGATTACTTTAGAGAACTTGGCAGCGTATGGTGCCGGTCAGGCACTGCCGAACATCATTACTTCTCAGGCTTGGTTCGGTATTGGCAATATCGGCGGTTCCGGCTGTGCAATTGGTCTCTGCCTCTGCATTCTCTTCTTCGCAAAGAGCGAACGCTATAAGGCACTGCGCAAGATTTCTACGCCTGCAGGCCTCTGCGGCATCTCTGAACCAATGGTCTTCGGTCTGCCGATGGTATTGAATCCAATGATGCTGATTCCAATGCTGGTAGCACCAACTGTAACATTCCTGTTAGGCTGGGGTGCAATGGCAACTGGCATCGTCCCTTATATGAACGGTGTTGCATTATCGACCGGTACACCAGTACTTCTGTCTGCCTTTATTGCCTGGGGCGACTTCAGAGGTGTTCTTCTGCAGGCAGTACTGATTGCCATATCCACTTTGATCTACTATCCATTCTTCAAGATGTGTGACAGACAGTCACTGGAAGAAGAAAAAGCATCTGCAGAAGAAACGCAGAAAGCTTAAAATAGTCTTGTATATTCACATTGATTTCGGGGAGGCTTACCATGAGTGACAGACCAAACATACTATATTTTGTTGCTGACCAGATGCGTGCCGATGCACAGCATTATCTAGGCAATCCTGCTTCAATCACACCTAATGTTGATGCACTGGCTGAAGATGGTGTTGCCTTTGCAAATGCATATTGTCAGAATCCGGTCTGTGTCCCAAGCAGATGCAGCTTCCTTTCCGGATTATATCCACATACGACCGGCCACCGCACCATGCATTACCTGCAGCGTGAAGATGAGCCGAATCTGCTGCGCATCATGAAGAATGCAGGCTATGAAGTCATCTGGATTGGACGAAATGATGTCGTTCCAGGGGACCGCTCCAAAGAAGAATACTGCGATGAATACTATAACGGGTACTCTTCTGAGAACATCCGAGACAAAAGAATTGATGTCATGGAGATGCTCAATGGGGATACCAGATCAAAGAAAGAATTCAATAAAGACATGTATTCCTTCTATCTTGGCAAAGTTGATGAAAAGCACAGCGGAACGGCTGATGATGGATGCATCCGTTCCTGTCTGGAATATCTCGAACGCAAAAAGAAATCAGGAAACGAGAAGCCGTTCTTTGTCTACTGCACACTGATGTTTCCGCATCCGCCATATGCATGCTGCGATCCGTGGTATTCTTCCATTGACAGAAATGCACTGCCGCCAAGGAAGCCATGGAATCCAGATAAACCTGCCATGCTGGTAAAGACTGCCAACAATATGGATCTCCATGACTGGTCAGAAGACAGATGGAATGAGCTTCGTGCTACATACCTTGCTATGACCAGCAAATGGGATTCTCAGTTAGGTCAGGTCATGCATTCATTAAAAGAAAATGATTTCTACGATGATACATCTGTATTCGTATTCTCAGATCATGGTGACTACACAGGAGACTACGATATTGTAGAGAAACTGCAGAACTGCTTCGAGAACGATCTGACGAATATTCCATTAGTCATCAAGCCTGCCAGGCAGTTTGCCTGCAGACCGCGTATTACAAAGGCATTGGCAGAGTTGGTCGATCTGAATGCGACTGTCTCTGAGATGACTGGCGTTCCATTGGATTATGTACAGTACGGGAAATCCCTGGTCCATGTCCTCAATGGTGACGACCATCATAAAGATGCTGTCTATGCTGAAGGCGGGCGCATGAATGGTGATACTTATGCCAAAGAGCTGGGGCATGATTCCCCCGATGATATGTACTGGCCGCGCTTAGCCGTTCAGCATGAAGACAGCGGTGCTCATGGCAGAGCAGTCATGATCCGAATGGGCAATCTTAAATATACAATGCGCTATTATGAAAAAGATGAATTGTATGACCTGGATCAGGATCCTGATGAAATGCACAATGAGATTGACAATCCTGTCTATGCAGAACAGATTGAAACGATGAAGATGCAGCTTCTGAACTGGTATCAGGAGACAGCAGACTGGATTCCAAATCGAAAAGATATACGTTAAATAAAAAATTTCACGGAAGCATTTGCCTCTGTGAAATTTTTTTATTCTTTATTCACATTCCGATGCAGAACCTCAGCCAATACTGCAACATTGATTGGCTTTGCCAGATGTTCATTCATCCCAGCATCTAGAGATTTCTGAATATCTTCTGGATATGCATCCGCTGACATTGCAATGATAGGTACTGTCCTTGCATCAGACCTCGGCAGAGAACGTATTTCTTTAGTTGCCTCATACCCATCCATGACCGGCATTCTGATATCCATCAGAACTGCATTGAAATATCCAGGTTCGCTGGCCGCAAACAGATCGACGCCCTCTCTGCCATTTCCAGCTGTCGCAATCTCTGCACCTTGCTGCTCCAGGATCTTACGGGCAATTTCGCGGTTGAATGAATTATCTTCAATGATCAGGAAGCGCATATTATGCAGGTCGGCAGGTGCCGATGAAGAATGTATAAGGTATGCATTCGCAGCTTCCGAAGCTACCGCCAGAGAAAGGTCAATCACAAAAGTCGTGCCTTTGCCGATCTGACTGGTCACCTTGATGGTGCCGCCCATCATATCAATGATCTTCTTGACAATTGTCAAGCCAAGTCCGGAACCTTCGATATTTGCAGTTTCAACTGTACGCTCCTGTGAGAACGGCTCATAGATGCGCTTCATAAATTCACTGGACATACCAATGCCGGTATCTTGGATGGTCATTCTTGCATGAATATCATAGTCGCCGACCTGAACTGCTTCTGCAGTGAATCTGACAGTGCCGTGCTGCGGTGTGAACTTTGCAGCATTGGAGAGTATATTCAAAATGATCTCCTGCATCTTCAGCACATCCATATAGATGACCGCTTTTAAAGCTTCATCTACCTGCAGTACAAACGAGATATTTTTCTTCTCCATTGAAGGCTGTACTGTCATGACAATTTTTTGTATGACATCATAGAAATTCACAGCTTCTGTTTTCAGCGACATCTTGCCGCTCTCAATCCGCGACAGATCCAATGTATCATTGATCAATTCCTTCAGAATGCTGCCGGACTGGGCAATCTTTTCCAAATATTCCTGCCGTTCTGACGGATCGCTGCTTGCCAGTGCAAGATCTGTGTATCCAAGTACGGCATTTAATGGTGTTCTCATATCATGTGAAACACTGGATAGAAAATTAGATTTCATCTGATTGGCGTGACCAGCCTGTGTACGGAGCTGCTGTTCAAGTTTCAGTCTTTCAGTCATTTCGTAATGCAGACGCACTTCTTCACCAACTTCCTGCAGGGTGATGTAATAGCGGCATATATTTCCTTCCTGAGAAAACAAAGAAGCTTTCAGCCTTGCCCACAGATAATTTCCGTTTGCATCCCTCATACGGAAATCACTGATGCTGAAGAAATCTTTTTGATAGCCATGATACAGACTGTCTGTGACCCTTTGTACATCCGCCGGATGAACACAGCTCACAGGGTCCTCCATATAATCCATGATCAATGGATCATCTTTATAATCACAATCATTCAATCCCAGCACTTCCAGCATATGTTTGTTAAAGAAAGTAGTACAAATATGTTCTGCATCAGACATTTCAGCGATGCAGATACTGATGTGGATCGTGTTCAGGATGTCTGTCTGATTCTGTTTATTGTCAGCCATGTTATTCATCCTGTCCCTTCTGCCGGTATATTCTGATATATGCAGCTTTTCTGCCGCGGTCAAGGATACTGGTGATGCGCTGCGTCAGGGAAGGGTCTTCCATTGCTTCCTTCATCAATGGATGGAACTGTGTCCCAGCACCTTCTGCGACAAACCGCATTGCCAGCTCCGCATCGATTGACTGATCCTGACGCATTCTGAACTTATCAGTCGCTGTTTCCAGATAAGCACAGACCGCCACAATGTCTGTGATGACTGACGTACGGTCCTTCTCACGGTCATAGTATTCCGGGAAGCCAGCCTTCTGATCATACCAGCGGTGATGTCCAAGCGCAGCCATTGCATAAATTTCTGTTTCTGGATGGAGACACAGAGTAATATATCCTGCATACGGGTGTAGCATGAAAATTTCTGTTTCTTCAGCTGTCCAGGGTCTGCTCTGCATTCTGACAACCGGCAGGATTGAAAGAATTCCAACATCACTGTACAGCCCGGCCATACGCACAGTTTCCATGATGAAAGGTGCTGTATTTTCCAGCCCTTTCTCTTTCATATACTGCTGCTGCTGTACAAATACTTCTGGATGATGCTGATATAGACAGCTGGCCAAAACGCGTGACAATTCACTGACAATATATGAATGAACATATGAAGTACGTTCAAGAATCAGCAGATTTTTCAATAAGTATGATGCATCACTTTGGAGATGATATGAATAGTTCAGGTTCATCTGATGGATCAAGTATGTCGCAACGACCTGAGAAGAATCATAATCTGTCATGGTCTTCAGATATGTTTCTGCACGATTCTTTATCGTATCGAGATGCGGGCGCCATTTTTCTTCACGGCTGAATTTTCCCCAGTATGCGACTGCATAGGAAGAAAGATCCAGATTCAGATAAGTTCCATCCAGCGTATGATCATTCATATCGGCAGATTCAATTGTTGTGAATAACGTCATCAGGAGCTGGTCAATGGTAGACTTTCCTGCGTGATATGCTGAAGCAGCCTGATAATATACATATCTCGGTTTGACAAAGCGGTTCTTCGCATTGTCCGTCTGATTGCGGTGAGCATCAACATACTGCATTCTTTCATAAACATATGCTGCTTCACTCTTGTTGTCTGTATCTCTGAGATAGCTGAATAACGTTGTGCAGCCGACACTGATGGTGAAGCGGAGCGTTTCCCATGGAAGATATGGCATTGCCTCTTCAAGTTTTGGATCAAAGAACAATTTCACAACAGCATGCTGTTCATTGATGTATCTGTCAACATCCCCTCTTCTTGGCGGGAACAAACTGAATGGTTCTGAATCTAAAAACAAGGAATAACAGAGCTTGGTGTTGCCGATGCTTCTTAGAATAAAAAGCTGTGCATCATGATCTTTCAGCTGTGTGATCTGCGGAAGCAGTTCTGCATTGGCATGAAAGTAATGCAGTTCTTCATCCTGATAGTTATCCATATGAAGTGATTCGTAAGGGGTGCGCAGATAATAAATGGCAATGCCGCAGTAGTAGTTCTCTGCAATCTGCAGACACTGATCATGTGTATATTCTGCATATGATAGAAGATGTTTATGAACTTGATAAAAAAGTCCCAGATCTTTGTGCATGGCAAAAGTAGAAAGCTGATCTGCGAACCGCTTCAAGGTATCTGCCTGCTGCGGAGTCATATTCTCAACTGGTGTATAAAGACCTAATGAAGGGTCTCTAAGCAGCCGGTAATTTTCTTGTCTGATGGCAGCTGACTGTTCACACGCATCCTGCAGCCCACGCAAAATATCTTTTCCAGCTGTTTCCGCAGGAAAAGTCAGAACACTGAGAGCATGCATCTTTTCGATATTATCCAGATACTGCTCGATGAGATCAACATCAGGATTCATATTTTAATTATAAGGCATAGATATCCGTATTTACTCACAAAAAATCAGATTCATAAAAAGCAGACTCAGTTTATATACTGATTTTCTGCTTTCACGCTATATATTATTCATATTCACTTGATTTTATCTGAGCGATATATAATATTCCCTGATTTTCCATCAAGGCGAATTCCGGTCTTAGGATCCATCGGTTCCGCCATCCATACATGTTCGCCCATATATTCAAAAGGCAGATGTGCATCGGTACCATTCAAGATTTTCTGTGCTGTCTCCAGGTTCTCTTCGGTAATGGATTTTGGCGATGCACAGGTCCCATGCTGACGTAGCACATAGTCAAAGCGGTCTTCATTGCTCTGCAGTTTCTTTAATGTACTGCAGTATCCGGCAACCGTAGATGACTCCGGTTTGAACATGAATGTGCACACACCGCATGCATCACCGAATAATACTGTCCTGTCTTCCTTGACCAGAAGGACCATGATGCCCTGTGTATGTCCTGGCGCACTGATTGTTTCCACTGTGCATTTTCCTAAATCAAATACCATACCGTCTTCCAGATCTTTAAAGACGCCTTTAAAATCGCCCTGGAAATCACTGTCTGCATAGACATCTATATCCGGCACCGATCTTTTCAACATTGTCCGGCGCAGATTGATATCTGTCTTTGTCCAGTACATGTCTCTGTCCTTCTCATTGAGATAGACCTCATCCCATTGTGCAATCCCATTGGCGTGATCCGCATGTCCATGTGTAATGATGACTTCATACGGCAGCTGAAAAGTTCCTTCAATATATCCCCGCAGGTCGCCGACACCATATGCTGTATCTACCAGAAGTCCTCTTTCCTGACCCTTGATATAATACATGCACGCATCCCCTAAGCCGCGGACACGGTAGATATGAGAACTGACCTGTTCATTGGTAAAATTCACTTTCATAGCTGTTCCTCATTTCCATGGTAATGGACCAATTCAATCTGATGCGTATTTACATAATTGTTGATTTCTTCACTGCAGAGAACTGCCAGTTCCTGGACACGTGGGAAACACAGCGATGACTTGCGATAGAGGTCAAGATCAGCAAAAGCTGGATGTGCCATGATTTCAATATCCGTATCTTTGTACTGCTCCAGGATATTGATCAGCTGCTGCGGTTCCTTCGAACCGAAGAACTCCTTCACAAACTGATAATGATTATATCTTCGTAAAGGCAGATGATATTCCTCGCTCAGACGCTTTGCGGCTGCCAATGCTTCCGGTGTTGCGTCATGAACACTGTGATGAGAGTCTAAATGCGTCGGCATTTTCTGGAATACTTCAATGAATTTTTCAATCTGTGCCTTCCATTCATTGTAGATTTCAGTATAGTCAGGATCATGTTTCCATACCTCAGTCCGGCCATGATAGAATTCACCGGTTGCTGGATCAGTCAGTGTTTGACTCTTCGTCAGCGGGCTTTCCAACATCAGATTCAAATGAACCCCAATACCAAGATCTTTACAGTCCTTGGTCAATACGGCGCTTTCATTTATGTATTCTGAGTTCATCAATGCCGTTGTCGAACGAAGAATGCCGCGATGATACCCTTCCAAGATTCCTTCTGTCACACCTCTTGTATAGCCAAGGTCATCACCATTTACGATCAGTTTCATACTTATTCCCTTTCTTTACAATGAGGTAAAGCACTGCCGAAGCAGTGCTCTACAATTGATGAACGACTATGCTGCCTGTTTTTCCGCTTCCTGCTTTTCAGCATTTTCCTTTTCCTGTTCAACAAGCTGTTTATCATAAGTCTTGATGAATGGGTAAACAATTGGAATATCGACCACGAACAGCAGTGCCCATAAGATGATTGTCTTGGCATCGCCTGTCGCTAGGAATGCCTGTAATGGACCTGGAACTGTAAATGGCAGCGTGATGTAGAATCTGCCGACAATATTAGCGGCAGCGCAGAGATAATATACTGTGGTATTGATAATGCCGCAGAGAAGCAGTGGGATGTATGTGTAGACATTCAACACAGTAGGCAGGCCGAAGATCGAAGGCTCATTGATGTTGAATAATGATGGAACAATGGCAACCTTGGCAATAGAGCGAGCCTGGTTGGATTTGCACCAGAGGAAGATGACAAGCAGGATGACGTTATATGTGATCCAGTTGCCGAAGACTGAGTTCATAGCACCAGCATAGATATATGGAAGTGTTTCGCCGTTGACAACTGCTTCTGCGTTTGCTGCAAGAGCTGCAGTTGTAATCGGTGTTGTAACAACTGAAAGCATGTTGGCACCATGAATGCCGAAGAACCAGAATGTTGTCATCAGGATGTTGATCAATAAGACTGACGGCAGAGAACCAGTTGCTCTCATTAAAGGCTGGAAGATTGTATAGACCAGACTGGCAAAGCCTGCACCGGTCCAGGCAGTCAGACCTGCATCTACAAGAAGCATGAGAATGACTGTGAAGCCTAATGGAAGCAGAACATTGAATGGAGCTGCAACATTTGGCGGAACAGAATCAGGAAGCTTGATGACGATATGACGCTTCTCAAAGAAATGTGTTATTTCAACTGTAATGATGGCAACCAGCATTGCTGAGAACATATATGCAGCACCCAGCTTGCCAATCTTCAGAGAAGTTGTTTCCAGATCGACAGCACCTGATACACATAAGTAGACAAGCAGTGAAGCAATCATGTTATTGATGCCGTCCATCTTATAAGACTTTGCCAATGTGTAGGATACACCGCATACAACATAGACAGCGATGATGCCGATAGTCATGTAGTAAGGGATCATCAATACACTGGCATTGGCAGCTGCGAATGCTTTCCAAGCCAATAGGAATGCATAGAAGAAGTTGCTTGGTTCTGTAATTGTTGCTGGGATTGGCGGTACGGCAATCAGGATTGCGATACCTCCGATAATTGTTGCTGGGATCAGGACTGTTAATCCGTCACGGATGGAGGCAAGATGTCTCTGGTTGGAAATCTTCATACCAATTGGTACGATGTACTTCTGCATCCAGTCTGACATTTTGTCCATGAATGTTTTTTTACCTGCTGTTTCTGACATTTCAATTCCCCTTTCATCATTTTTTAATGTCGCGCAGCCCGCAGCACCATTTACCGCCAGTCGAATCTGATCCAGGATTGCATCTGCTTTACCTGAAGCGAAGGCATCTGGATTGATATCCAGGATTTTGATGTCCTCGTAAGGAGCAGCCAGCTCCTCGATTTTTCTGCGGTCATAACCAATCTGCGGCGCAATGAGAATCATGTCGTATTTGGCGACAACAAGAGGTAATTCACTGATCGGCTTCGCTTCGAAGATCCATTGTTCATCTTCATGAAGGCCCTTTTTCATCTTTTGTGCCAGCAGGCTCGTAGAAGCTCCGGCAGCACAGATCAGCAGAATCGTTTTCTTGTCTTTCATATTCTCACCTCATCTGCAACTACATCATAGACAATCAAAAATGATGAAGATGTAATCAAGTTCCTTTTCAAAAAGGAACTTTGTGATTTTGTCATATCACAGTTTGTTTCTTTAATTATGCTATTATAATTTGAGAAATAGGGATATAGAAAATGAGATATGACAAAATAGACAACATTCTTCATGCACTCATGTCTTCCCCTGATTATCAGACCAGCAAAGACCTGGCAGTGAAGTGGAATACATCTGAAAAAACAGTGCTGAAATACCTGAATATCTTGAAGTATGAGGTTGAGGATCATGGTGCTGTACTGGATATCCGTCATGGAACAGGTACGAAGCTGATTATCAAGGATCCAGTTGTTTTCAACCAGTATCTGGCTGAATTCTCCTCTGAGGAAAAGGGCATACTGAATAATCCGCAGACAAGAAGATCCTATGTCCTGATGCGCTTATTGACCAATGGAGACTATATCAGTCTCTATGACCTGGCAGATGAGCTTTATATCTCACCTTCCCTGTTAAGAAATATTATCCGATCCCTCAAGGAAACGGCACAACAATACAATCTGGAACTGGAGAATTCTCACCAAAATGGTTACCGGATCACTGGCAAAGAAGTGGATATTCGCCACTGTCTGACCAGGGAATGTAAAGATGAATCCGCAATGAGTTCTGTCTTAGTTGGTGCCAAGTTCAATGACAATCAGATCTCCTGCGTATCCAATATTGTGTCCAAGAGCCTGCAGTACTATGGAATCTCCTTAAGTGACAAGGGCATCAGTGCCCTCGCTCTGCATATCATGATTGCCATCAACCGGATTGAAACAAATAATACTGTAAATATGCCGGATGAGTTTGCCCTGCTGCAGCTGAAAGGATCACCGGAATACTTTGTAGCCAATCGGATCAACCGTGATTTGAAGGATACGCTTGGTATTTCTCTGCCGGAGAATGAATTAATGTATCTGACCCTGCATATCAACGGCAAGCAGCGCTTTGTCAGCCATCATAAGATCCAATTCAAGGTAACAGAAGATGACATCATCTTTTATAACCGTTTCCTGCGTAATATTTATAAGTACAGTGATGTGGATTTCTTTGAAGATGAAGAACTTCGCATTACGTTATTGAACCATATCATTCCATTCCGCAACCGCGTCAACAATAACCTGCAGATTACAAAATCAGAGATGGCAGGAATTCAAAATGAATTCCCATATGCCTATGAACTGGCTCTGTATGGTCTTTCCATGTTCAAGGAAGGGCAGATTTCTTCTGCTGAGATTTCCTACTTTGCACTGCATCTTGAGCTGAGCCTGGAAAAGAACAAGCAGTCAGAAGTCCAGTACAATATCGGCATCATCTGCAAAGATGTCACGACGATTTATCATATCGCGTCCTTTAAGCTGGATCGTGATCTTCATGACCTGATTGGTTCACTGACCTTTATCAAGGTGTCTGATCTTGAGCGCATTCAGTCCGCATCCTCCAGCAATTATGACTTGATTCTGAACATGACAGATATTCCCGTGAACATTCCTGTCAAGACACTCAGCATCTCCAACTTTATTACCGATGAAGAAATGTCCCAGATTCGAAATACACTGACTGGACTGTCCAGTGAGCAGAAAATCACCAGTTTGTGCGACCCGGCTTTATTCATGAATCTGGAGGATGTCCATGATCAGAAGGAGATCCTGAAGAAGATGATTGCTCACATCAAAAAAACCATCAGTCTTCCTGATGATTTTATGGAACGTGTATTGTCCAGAGAAAAACTGGGTCCTACTGAATTTGACAACGGCATCGCCATCCCGCATCCATTAGATACATCAGATGTTCCAGACTTTTTGGCAATTGCCAAGCTGAAAGAACCTGTCTTTTGGAATAGAAAAGAAGTCAAGCTGGTCTTTCTGCTCAGTGCCTCCAGTGCTTCAAATTCTGCCTGGTTCATGGATCATATTTCCAAAGCAATTCAAAGCAATGTTTCTGCACAGACACTGCAGAATGCAGAGGACTATCACAGCTTCATGATGATCTTCATGCAGCTATAAGATCATAGATGCAGCAGTGACTACCAGCGGCAGCGTAATCAGGCATAATAATGTAGACATGCATACATTTTCCACCGCTTCCGTATAACTCTTCTCATACTGCTGAGCAAAGATTGCTGCATTCGAGCCAACTGGGCAGGCTGAAGCAATCAGAACTGCCAGCTTAATATTCAGTGTCCCAAAAGGAATGACCCAGAATACAAACATCGTAATCAACGGAATCAAGACCAGTCTGAACAGTGATACTGTCCAGACTTCTTTTTTGGCAAACATCCTGCCTAGATCTGACTGAGCTAAAAACACGCCGGAGACAATCATCGCAAGAGGAGTATTCAGTCCCTTGATGGAACTGAACAAAGTGGAAGCCATCTCAGGACACGGTACATTCAAAAAGTACAGGAACAGTCCAATCACAACTGAAACAACAATTGGATTCTTGATCACTGCTTTCAGATTCATTACTTCCTTGTTGCCTGAGATCATATACACTCCAAAGGTCCACTGCAGGGCATTGATCAATACAATCATGATGGAAATATAGAATACCGCATCACTGCCCAAGACTGCCTGTACCAAGGGAATGCCGATAAAACCGGCATTGGAGAAAGCTGTACTGAAGCAGCTGATGCCGTTTCTTTTTCCAAAGATCAGCCAGCTGATAAAGACAGCCAGGAACATGCATACTGCCGAGATGGCAGCTGACTGAACTAACGCAGTTGTTTTTTCAGGAGTCCGTTCAATCCAGAAGCTGGAGATGATGACCACTGGAATTACAATGTAAAGAAGGATTTTACCAATATCTTTACTGCCCTGGTTTGTGATCATCTTCTTCCTGAACAAGAAAAATCCGACACCCATCAACACAAACATGATTACAATTTGTTTCAATAGAATCATTCCGATTTCCATAATCGTCCCTCCTGACCATAAAAATTTTAACAACATTAAAGATTTGCTTCTGTAACATCCTTCTGTTTCAAAACAGAACTATTCTGTCATCTCCTGTGTAAAGTTTTTGTAAACCATTAAAATTTTATTGACATTTATTTCTGTATCATGCATCATACAAATCATGGATGCTCTCTTTGGAATATGAGGTCTCCATAGCAATTTCTCGAACCACTTTCCTGTCATTCAGGAAAGTCAAGGCCATACGGACAGCCGGGTTCACTGCCGATTGGCGGTCATTCCGCCTTATTGATAGAGTTAAAAGCTCAAATTTTATAAGTTGGTTACTTTACAACCAAAACTGCGTAACTGCGCAAACTTGTGAAACGGTCAATAAGAGTAGTAAAAGTATATTGCTATATAGACTCTGTATGCCAAAAATCCATCTCTAATCTATGAACTCGGGCATTCTTATAGAACCATCTTTTTGATGGGAATATCAGAGGGTGCTTTGCGGGTGCGCATGCATTGGAGATTAATACTGAATGATCAGTCTAGGATAAACACAAGCTGCGATTTTTACGACTTGTGTTTTTTTTCGAGGTAGATATGAAAGATAAAATCCTAGATCAGAACCGTGCACCTCTCTATGAAGCATTGCAGTCTTTCCGTGATATGCGGGTCGTTCCTTTTGATGTCCCGGGACATAAGCGCGGCCGGGGCAATCCTGAATTGACTGATTTTCTTGGCGAAGCCTGTGTCAGTATTGATGTCAACAGCATGAATCCCTTAGATAATCTATGTCATCCTATCTCTGTCATCCGTGAAGCAGAAGCTTTAACTGCTCAGCTGTTTGGTGCACAGAATGCTTTTCTGATGGTCGGAGGCACGACATCTTCTGTACAGACGATGATCCTTTCCACCTGCAAGCGCGGAGACAAGATCATTCTGCCAAGAAATGTCCACCGCAGTGTGATCAACGCATTGGTCCTCTGCGGCGCAATCCCTGTTTATGTCAATCCAGAAGTTGATCTGCGCTTAGGCATCTCTTTAGGAATGAAGCGTGACCAAGTTGCCAAGGCCATTGCCGATCATCCGGATGCAGTGGCAGTCTTAGTCAACAATCCAACATACTACGGCGTCTGCAGTGATCTGAAGGCCATTGTTGATATGGCACATGCTGCCGGCATGTACTGCCTGGCGGATGAAGCACATGGAACGCATTTCTACTTTGGCGATCAGATGCCGTTATCGGCAATGGCAGCCGGTGCAGACATGTCTTCTGTATCCATGCATAAAAGCGGCGGATCACTCACCCAGTCAAGCCTTCTGCTGATTGGACCAGCCATTCCGGAAGGATATGTACGTCAGATCATCAACTTGACCCAGACCACCTCAGCAAGCTACCTCCTCATGGTCAGCCTGGATATCAGCCGAAGGAACCTGGCGAAGCGCGGGAAAGAGACCTTTAAGAAGGTCGTTGAAATGGCTGACTATGCCAGAGAAGAAATCAACGCCATCGGTGGCTACTATGCCTTCGGGAGTGAATTGATCAACGGAGATTCAGTCTATGATTTTGATCCGACCAAGCTCAGTATCCATACCCGCGATATTGGTCTGGCAGGAATTGAAGTCTATGACCTTCTCCGCGATGAATATAATATCCAGATTGAATTTGGCGACATCGGAAACATTCTTGCATACCTGTCCATCGGTGACCGCATTGGAGAAGTAGAGCGCCTAGTCAGTGCCTTGGCCGAAATACGAAGACGTCACCAGCGAAGCGTGACTGATATGTTAAGTCAGGAATATCTGCAGCCGGAAGTCGTCATCAGTCCCCAGGAAGCCTTCTATGCCCCAAAGAAGAGCGTTCCGCTGGAAGAGAGCATTGGTGAAGTATGCAGTGAATTCATCATGTGCTATCCGCCGGGCATCCCAGTTTTGGCACCAGGAGAAAGAATTACAGAAGAGATCATTCAGTACATTCTCTATGCCAAGGCGAAAGGCTGTTCCATGACTGGACCGGAAGATCCAGATATTGAAAGAATCAACATTCTTGAAGGAGATTACTGCCATGGATCTTTGGTTCAGTGAGTTTCATACACCAGATGTCAAACACAGCATTCGCGTGACAAGACATCTCTATTCTCAACAGAGCAGATATCAGCAGATTGATATTTTTGAAACACCGGAATTTGGCAAGGTCCTGACTCTGGACGGCAATGTACAGCTGACTGAACGTGATGAATTCATCTACGATGAAATGATTACGCATGTGCCGATGTCCGTACATCCAGAGATTAAGGATATTCTAGTCATTGGTGCCGGTGACGGCGGCGTTGTCAAAGAACTGACCCGCTACAGCACCATCGAAAAGATTGACTTAGTCGAAATGGATCCGCTTGTCCTGGAGGCATGCCGCACCTATCTGCCGGAGAACTCCTCCAAGCTTGATGATTCACGCGTGCATATCTATTTTGACAATGCTCTGCGCTATATCCGCAAGTGCCATGCGGCCTATGACTTGATCATCGTTGACTCCACTGATCCCTTCGGTCCTTCCGAAGGCTACTTCACTCGAGAGTTCTACGGCATCTGCTACAACGCTCTGCGTGAGGACGGCATCATGGTCAATCAGCAGGGAAGTCCTTTCTTCCATCATGATGCAGACGCCATGCGCCGCAGTCATCAGAAGATTGTCAGCACGTTTCCGATCAGCCGCGTCTACCAGGCACACATTCCAACCTATGCAGCCGGCTATTGGCTGTTTGGCTTTGCGTCCAAGAAATACCATCCGCTGGATGACTTCCATCCTGCTGATTGGAACGCTCTCGGCTTAACTACAGATTACTACACGACCCGGCTTCATATCGGATCGTTCTATCTGCCGGCTTTTCTAGAAAAAATGTTAATGGAGGTGGAAAAATGAAGCAGAATATTGAAACATTCATCGGCTGTGACAGTGAATATGCTGCATCAGAGATTGTTCTCTTCGGTGCTCCGTTTGATTCTACGACCAGCTTCCGTCCAGGTACTAGATTCGGTCCCGCAGCTATCCGCCACGAGAGCTTTGGCATTGAAACCTACAGTCCATACCAGGACAGGGATCTGACCGACAGAAAGATCTATGATGCCGGCAATCTGGAGCTGCCATTCGGCAGTCCGGAAGATGCTCTGACAATGATTCAGGAAACAGCAGAAGAGATACTGCATGATGGCAAGCTGCCGCTCATGCTGGGTGGAGAGCATTTAGTAACACTAGGCTCGTTCCGTGCTGTCTATGAAAAGTATCCCGATGTCCAGGTCATCCATTTTGATGCCCACGCAGATCTGAGAGATGACTATTTGGGCACCAGGCTGAGCCATGCCTGTGTCCTGCACAGAATCTATGATCTGGTCGGCGACCATAAGATCCATCAATTCTGCATCCGCAGCGGAGAGAAAAGTGAATTCCTCTTTGCCAAGGGACATACGGATATGCATGCATTCAATTTTGACGGTCTGGATGAAACTGTACAGTCACTTGTCAAAACAAATACACCTGTCTACTTCACAATCGACCTGGACTGTCTGGACCCATCCTGTTTCTGCGGTACCGGTACACCAGAAGCCGGCGGGATCACCTTCCTGCAGTTATTGGAAGCAGTCTTAACAGTATGCAGATGCAACATTGTCGGGGCTGACCTCAATGAACTTGCTCCGATGCTGGATCAAAGCGGAGCTTCAACTGCACTTGCCTGCAAGATCCTGCGTGAACTTCTCTTGGCACTTCCGCGCTAGAAAGGAACCTGATATGTCATTGATCATTCAAAAATTCGGCGGTTCCTCATTGGCGGATGCCACAAAGATTCAGAAAATCTCCGCAATCATCACCCGCAGTTATGACGCTGGGGATGATGTTGTCGCTGTCCTTTCTGCCCAGGGAGATACAACTGATTTTCTTCTCAGCAAAGCAAAAGAGATTGACCCAGAATGTTCCGGCCGTGAACTTGATGCACTGCTGTCCACTGGTGAACAGATTTCCACTGCTCTGACCGCTCTATGCCTGCAGAAGAAAGGATATCCTGTCATCAGCCTGACTGGCTGGCAGGCAGGAATCCATACCACCGGCACTTTCTCTTCTGCTTCTATTACCAAGATTGATACCGCCGTGATTGAAGAACATCTTGCCCAGCGCCAGATTGTCATCATTGCCGGTTTCCAGGGTGTCGATCAAGAAGGGAATATCACCACTCTTGGCAGAGGAGGTTCTGATACAACTGCTGTTGCCTTAGCTGCCTACTTGAAAGCAGATATCTGCCAGTTCTACAAAGATGTGGATGGTGTCTATACCACAGACCCTCACCGTGATGCCTCTGCTGAAAAGATCCAGGAGATCAGCTACGACAACATGCTCCAGCTGATCAATTCAGGCGCCCAGGTCCTGCATGATCAGTCTGTCATCATGGCAAAGGAATATGGCATTGCTTTAGAAGTACGTTCCAGTATTACCGGTGCTCCCGGGACCATCGTAAACAAATAGGAGGATACGAATCTATGAGCCGAGTATTAATTATCGGATGCGGCGGTGTCGCATCTGTTGTCATCCGCAAGTGCTGCCAGCTTCCAGAAGTCTTTTCTGAGATCTGCATTGCCAGCCGTACAGAATCAAAATGCACTGCTCTCAAGAACAGTCTGGAAGGAAAGACAAAAACGGTCATTACAACAGCACAGGTCAATGCTGACCATGTCGATGAAGTCACTGCATTGATCAATCAGTACAAGCCTGACCTGGTCATGAACATTGCCCTGCCATATCAGGACTTGACCATCATGGATGCATGTCTTGCCTGCGGCGTCAATTATATGGATACTGCCAATTATGAACCGGAAGATACCGAAGATCCTGCATGGCGCGCTGTCTATGAAAAACGCTGTAAAGAAAAAGGCTTCTCTGCCTACTTCGACTATTCCTGGCAGTGGGCATATAAAGAAAAGTTTGAACAGGCAGGTCTGACCGCATTGTTAGGATGCGGCTTTGATCCAGGCGTCACCCAGGCATACTGCGCCTATGCCAAGAAGCACTACTTTGATACGATCGATACAATCGATATCCTGGACTGCAACGGCGGCGACCATGGGTACCCTTTTGCAACCAACTTTAATCCAGAAGTCAACCTCAGAGAAGTCTCCGCTCCAGGCAGCTATTGGGAAAATGGTCACTGGGTCGAGATTGAACCAATGGCCATTAAGCGTGAATATGACTTTGACAAGGTCGGTCAGAAAGATATGTATCTTCTGCATCATGAAGAGATAGAATCTCTGGCTGCCGCTTATCCAGAGGCAAAACGCATCCGTTTCTTTATGACCTTCGGTCAAAGCTACCTGACGCATATGAAGTGCCTGGAAAATGTCGGCATGCTGTCAACTGTTCCAGTAATGTTTGAAGGAAAGGAAATTGTACCAATTAAATTTCTTAAAGCTCTGCTGCCAGATCCAGCCAGTTTAGGTCCTAGGACTCATGGCAAGACAAACATCGGATGCATCATCACAGGCAAAAAGGATGGTATCGAAAAAACATACTACATCTATAACATCTGCGACCATCAGGAATGCTATAAAGAAGTTGAGAGCCAGGCAATCAGTTATACAACTGGTGTACCGGCAATGTGTGGTGCATTGATGCTGCTGAATGGACAGTGGAATCAGAAGGGTGTCCACACCGTCGAAGAATTCAACCCAGACCCATTCTTAGAAGCTCTGGATCAGTATGGACTGCCAAAGACAGAATCCTTTGATCCAGTCCTTGTTGACTGATATGGAATTCGGCAGAACTTCACCCGTCTTTGCCTCTCTGCAGGGTCATCTTCCAGAACAGCTCTTCAAAGACCTTCCAACTCCCTGCTATGTTATTGATGAAGCACAGCTGGAAAGAAATGCAGCAGTCTTAAATCGAGTCAGTGATCATACCGGCGCAAAGATTCTGCTAGCACAAAAGGCTTTCTCCAATTTTACTTTCTACCCTCTGCTGTCTAAGTATTTAGCAGGAACCGAAGCCAGCGGTCTCTACGAAGCTCGCTTAGGCAGAGAGGAGATGCCTGATAAAGAAGTCCATGTATTCTGTGCCGCTTATACGGATGCAGAATTCAACGAACTTCTTTCGTATGCAGATCACATTGTCTTCAACTCAATCCATCAATTAGCAAAATTTGGTTCCTTGGCAAAAGCTTACAATAAAAGTATTGGTCTCCGCATTAATCCTGAATGTTCTACGCAGGAAGATTCCCACAGTATTTATGATCCATGTGCTCCTGGAAGCCGCTTGGGTGTGACTCGGTCAGTCTTTGATGCTGAATTAACACCAGAGCTTCTGCTATTACTGGATGGGCTGCACTTTCATACTCTATGTGAACAAAATGCGGACGCCTTAGAACAGACCATGAATGCAGTTGAAAAGAACTTCGGTGATATTCTGCCAGCCATGAAATGGCTGAACATGGGCGGCGGTCATCATATCACCAGACCAGATTACAACATTCCCCTTCTGGAACAGACCATTCTTTCTGTTATTAAGAAATACAACATCGAAGTCTATCTTGAACCAGGAGAAGCAGTAGCGCTGAATGCAGGATATCTTGTATCCAGAGTCTTGGATATAGTTGAGAACCACGGTCAGAAAATTGCCATTCTGGATACCAGCGCCGCCTGCCATATGCCGGATGTCATTGAAATGCCATACCGTCCTCCCCTCTATCAGATGAGCAGCCAAGGATATGCGTACCGCCTGGCAGGACCAACCTGCTTAGCCGGAGACATCATAGGCAGCTATGAACTCAATCAGCCTCTAAAAGAGAATGATATCCTGGTATTTGGTGATATGGCAATCTATACAACATGCAAGAATAATACATTCAATGGCATGCCGCTGCCTGATATCTGGAAGCTGTCCCAGGAAGGCATCTTCCATAAGATCACTGCTTTCGGTTATCATGATTTTAAACAGAGATTAGGTTGAACATCCTCATATAAAAATAAATCGGTGCACGTCCTAAAGACATGCATCGATTATTTTTTCAACATCTCATCAAGCACACTGTAAAGATATTCAGTATCAATAGGTTTTGCGACATGCGCATTCATTCCTGCATTCATGCAGTTCAGTACATCCTGATCATAGGCATCCGCTGTCATGGCAATGATAGGAATTGTCTTAGCATCCTTCCTATCCATACTGCGGATAATTTCCGTTGCTTCATAGCCGCCCATATTTGGCATATGCACATCCATAAAGACAGCCGCATAGTATTCTTCTTCAGAATTCTTGAACAGATCAACAGCTTCCTGGCCATCACTTGCCAATGTAACTTCTGCACCTTTTTCAGCTAACAGCGTCTTGGCAATTTCCTGATTGAATTTATTGTCTTCTGCGATCAGTATCTTCCTGCCAGTGAAATCATAGTTCGTGATGTTATATGTATCATCTTCATCTTTGATCTTGAAGTCCCTGACAAACGACACATAGAATGTTGTTCCTTTCCCCTGTTCGCTTTCAGCAGAGATGGTTCCATCCATTAGATCTACGTACTTCTTTACGATATATAAACCCAGTCCAGTACCCTCCATGTTATTGGTATTTTGATCTTCCTGTGTAAAGGATTCAAACATCTTCTTCTGAAATTCTTTGGACATGCCGATTCCATTATCTTTGATTACAAACATGAATTTAGCAGAATGATCATTGATCTCTTCATATGTGACATCAAACCAGACTGTCCCGCCTTTTGGCGTATACTTAATTGCATTAGACAGCAGATTCATGAAGATTTCTGACAGTTTGATCTTATCTACCAGAACATAAAGATCATCTGGAACAGTGCTTGAAGAATTGAAAGCAAGCCCTTTTTCTTCCGCAGCTGAGGCAATGACAAGAGTCAAGTTCTCATAGATTTCCTTGGTAGAAGTGAATTCAGGATTCAAAGTCGTTTTCCCACTTTCAATTCTCGATACGGTCAGTGTGTCATTGACAAGATTCTTTAATACCATGGATGACTTTTGAACCTTCTTCAAATACTCCTGCTTTTGATTCACATCATTGGTACGTAATGCAAAGTCTGTAAAGCCGATAATGCCGTTCAATGGTGTACGCATATCATGACTCATCGATGAAAGGAATGTGCTCTTTGCAGCATTGGCAGTTTCTGCGTCATGTATTGCATTTTCAAGATCCTTGTTCTTTTGAGCAATTAAGCGTATGGAATGCTGCCGGTAGAACGAAAGTACCAGCAATCCGATCAGCAGTCCTAAGACCGTGAATATCGCAACCAGCAGAAGTGGATACTGCATCAAAAATTCGAAGAATGTCAGGGAATATGCAACACTATTCGTCTGATCAAGAATAATTTCCTGAACGACACTTCCCTGAACATATCTTACTGCTTTATCCAAAATCTGCAGCAGACGATTGTCATCATCAACAGCAACGCCAAGGGAAAAACTGACATTGTACTGAGGAAGGGCAACTGTCTGTAGAGAACCAGTTGTATCTGTGTCAATATAATACTGTGCCAAATAAGTATACAGATAAGTTGAACCTGCCGATCCATTTTTAACTGCTTCTACACAGTCTGCATAAGAATCACAAAATAACAGATTATGTGTTCCGTTGAGCAGATCTTTTCTCGCCTCAGTCATATCAGCTTTCTTCAAAACTGCTATGACTTCAGAATCTGATTTTCCTGATATCTTATCTATATTCGCTGTTAGGTATGAATCCGTGATTTTGTATCCGCTGTTCTCAGCCTGATAGTAATCTGCATAAGTATCTATCCTGACATCAATATGCTGGTCAGAGGCAAGTATTTCGTTATATTCATTGCGGTCCTTTGGTTCAATAATACTGAAAGTAAGACCTGTCGCGTCCTCGATTTTGTGGAGGATTTCAGGCATGATACCCTTGGCAGTTCCATCAGAAAAGTAAGAGTAAGGAATACGGTCAGGTTCCATAATTGCCGTCAAAGTAGTTCCACTGTTCTTTATTCCTTCTATGTATTTTCTCTCATCTGCTGTAAATGATATTTGATTTCCCGTGTCCGCCTGATAATACTTGTTCCACAGCTCATTACGCCAATCGGGATAATTGTTGTCCAGTTCTTCAATCGCGGTATTAATCCTATTCAGCAGTTCAGTATGGTCTTTGCGAACCATGACATAGAAATCTGCAGAGTCGAACTCATCCATGATCCACTCATTGGAAATGACTCTGAGACTGCTGGTCAATAGTGCATCCACGCTTCCATTCTGAAGCGCAAGTTCCATAATTGTTGTATCGTCATAGCTGACAGTTGTATAGGTGAACCCTTTCTGCTGCGCAAATTCAGCAAGTTTTGCGTTTCGGCTGCTGTTATTCAGAATACCAATCTTCATTCCGTCGTATGTCGCATAGTCACCTGCCACATACTTTGTATTGCCGCTCTTAACCGTCAGAACAGCATAGTTAGTACCTATCGATTCATTTGAAAAGGCAAACTTCTGCAGCCGGTCTTCCGTCTTCTGTGCTGAAGTGACCATATCAATAGTGCCATCCAGCAGCATCTCCTGCATGTCTGACCAGCTCTTTTCATACCCTACATAGTTGTATGTCCAGCCAGTATATGTACCAAGCTTCTGCAGGAAGTCGTAGCCATATCCAGAACGTGTCCCATTCTCGTCTATCATATGGTATCCATCAAAGGCAAAGAAGCCTACATTGACTACCTCTTTTTTGCCATGATTTCCATTTTCTGCATATACAGAGAAAAAACCTGTAAAGACACCAAGAAACAGTGTAAATACAGTTATTAAAATTAATAGAGACTTCTTAATATGGTCATAAATGTCTCTCATTTACTTCCCTCGCCATATTTTGAATACTACTTATCATTATATATAACTTTTCGACAGAATCATAAAGATGTCTAGTCGAATTCAAAAATACTCAAAATACGCTTATGAAAAGGTCGGAACATAAGTTCTGACCTACCAAGGAATATTTAGTTATTGAAAATACATCAGTAATAAGACTTCTTCTTTTTCACAACAAGAAGGATCAACCCAAGCATCATCAGAAATGCTCCTGCACAGATCATCGCTATTGGAGAATAATCCGTATACTTATCTCCTCCGATAGCAGAGAGAATTTTTATGTACTGATATTCATAGCTGCTCATCCTGACAAATCCAAAGCCTCCTAATACAGCACCACCAACTGCCATAATGATTCCAATCACATTTTAAAGTTTTCACTATCAGTTTATGAAACCTTCGGGAACACATAAATGACCACAAATCAAATTACTTCAAAAAGTAATAACCTTAGGAATTAATCATGGAATAAAACAATTACTAATATGATTGTAAAGCAAACAATTTTCAATCTGCATATTATCATTTTGATTTTGACTGTTTTTTTCGGAATAAGTTATGTTGAAGCGATATGTTATTACATGTAAAATATCAATTGGTGATAATAATGAATCAGTTGGAAACATACCTGAACAGCTCATTTTACAAAAAATATCAAGCAACTTATCATTCTGACAGAATTCTAAAATATGTGTTTTCTCAGCAAATATATATTCATAAGTATAAATCCAGTTCTTTAAGCTATCATGACGTATATCTGCTTAACCTTAAGGTGTTAAATGACTTTTATTATCTCTACTATAAAGAAAACAATATTGATAATGAAAAAATGGCAAAATTAATGATTCATAGTTTTTATATAGATCCTGACAGCAAAGCTATTAAAAACTATAATGACATTGAATGTACAGCTGATGCTTTAATATCAATAAATAGAATCATGTATCACCAAGGCATATCAGAAAATATGTTAATTGATTATAGAAAATACATTGAATCTCCGATATTATACTTTCCAAGGGAATCTGGCGGAATAAACACCACTAGATACGTGGTATTTGGTGACAGAATTGATCATGCACTTTTCGACATAAAGTGCTATTTTGATAATATTGGTGCTTCAAATGTTCCAAAATGTAAAATGATGAATGCTTATAATTTACCAAAGACTCATACTTGGCTTACTGAAATTGGATCTTTTCATCATTTTATCTCAATCTACAATTTATCTGGTTCTTTTGTAAATGATCATGATGATATATTTGATATTGAAAAAGGAAATCACTCAACAATTTGTGATTTCCAAGGTAAGTATTCTCACCTTTGGAGTGATGGCTACTACTTACATCTAAAAGATATATTAAGTAATTTTTTGTAGAACCACATTGGTACTATTCTGTATCAATTTTTCAGTTCTCACTTTACTTGCTCAGCTAGTAAATGTCTTTACTGAATTAAATCTTGAATTCATTTGACTGCTTATAGCCAATTGAAAATTCAACAAAACTTATGAAGAAACTAGACCATGATGCACCACAAAAAATGCTGATATCTTTCCAATAATGTGTTTATTAAGGCTGCCTGCAGTTTGTATTCTTATTATCAATTTATCTCATATTATGATTTCGTCTCGCGTCTAGATTGTCAACACTTCAAAATTCTTTTTTTAAATCAACAACAATTCTTTTTGTAACTTGAATAAGCAACTATTACTCAATAATATTACCGCTCTTTGTGACATAGCATACAAATTATTTTGCTTGTAAATTAAAATTACATTATAAACCAATGCTATATAAGAGCAGATATGAGGTTGTTTTAATATCGGAAGTATTATCACCATTAGATATAGGAGGAAAATAAAAGATAATTATCGAAGATAATCAATTATCAAATAGATCCACCTATTGATATATCTCAACATAGAACACTAGATCATAAATACGGTTTCAATGCAAGATTCAACTACGTTCTAAATTTCAAAGATGATTAATGGAGAATGCTTGGAATGATCTTAATGGTTTGCTTTCATATATCAAATTTCAATTGATTTATATTCTAACAGTTAACAATCGTGTGGTTGACAAATCGCTTAACCACGCGTAAATCT
>CAYLQV010000017.1:0-60243 GCA_964385925.1 uncultured Galactobacillus sp.
TGGAAGGCTGCAACTAACATCGATTTCTCCGTTTATGGAACACCGATGGAATCTACGACTTATAAATTTTCCAAGTGCCTGCAGGAACGCTTTGGCATCATTGAAGGCGTGACAGACAAGAACTACATCACAAATTCTTATCATATCAAGGTCACGGAGCCAATCAATGCCTTTGACAAGCTGACCTTTGAATCCAAGTTCCAGAAGCTTTCTCCAGGCGGAGCTATCTCCTATGTGGAAGTACCGAACATGCAGAACAACGTTCAGGCTGTGCTTGCGCTGATGAAACATATCTACAACACCATCATGTATGCGGAGCTGAATACAAAGTCTGACTACTGTCAGGTATGCGGCTACACCGGTGAAATCCAGATAGAGGAAGACAAGAATCATAAGCTGATCTGGAAATGCCCTAACTGCGGCAATACTGATCAGAATAAGATGAATGTTGCCAGACGTACCTGCGGCTATATCGGAACGCAGTTCTGGAATCAGGGACGTACACAGGAAATCAAGGAAAGAGTTCTTCACTTATAAGAAACAAAAGGGAAGCGGATGCTTCCCTTTCTTAAAGGAGTACAGTTATGTATTACGGAAATATAAAAAACTATGATATCGCAGATGGTGAAGGGGTCCGCGTCACGCTGTTTGTTTCAGGATGCACCAACCACTGCCGCGACTGCTTCCAGCCGCAGACATGGGACTTCTGCTATGGACAGAAATACACGGAAGAGACAGAAGCGGAGATTCTGCAGCTGCTGGGCAATGAGAATATTGACGGACTGACGCTGCTCGGCGGGGAACCATTTGAACCGGAGAACCAGAGAGAACTGATCAAGCTTCTCCGTAAAGTCAGAGCAGAGTATCCACAGAAGGATATCTGGAGCTATACCGGTTTTGTCTATGACAAAGATCTTTTAAAGGGACAGCGGAAGTATACCGAAGTGACCGATGAATTCCTGTCATATCTGAAGGTGCTGGTCGACGGACCATTCATTGCTGAACAGAAGAACATCTCTCTGTACTTCAGAGGGTCCGAGAATCAAAGGGTCATCGATATGCAGAAGACCTTGAAAGATGGAAAAGTCGTTTTATATCACGCATAAATATCATATCTTACGAATACCGCAGGCATGCGGTATTTTTATCAGCTTTCCCGCTGCAGGAGCTGCAGTACACAGTCCAGATAGCACTGGGCTGCCTTTGAGAGCACCTGATACTTCTTCCAGATAAAATGCATCTCTGCCGTTAATGACGGATCCAGTGGGCGGAAGACAAATTCGCTGTCACCAGTGACATTGATCAGATGATCGATGGTGAAAGCGTAGCCGATATTTTCCAGAACCATCCGGCTGCCATTGTAGATCAGATTATATGTTGCTTTGAGATTAATCTGATCAAGATCCTGATGCATCCAATTCAGCAGGATACCATCTTCCAGAGATGTCTTAGACAGGATCAGAGGTTTTCCTGCAATATCTTTTGGATGGATCTTCTTGAGTTTCGTCATTGGGTCATCACGGCGCATCAACACGCCCCATTTTTCTTCCACCGGCATCCTGACCAAATTAAATTTTGAAGAATCAACTGGTCCGAATACCAGCGCAAAATCAATCAGACCGCGGTCAAGCTTTTCGGTAATATCTGCAGAACCGCCGGAGATCACATCAAAGCTGATACCTGTATGTTCTTCCTGCACCTGTTTTTCTGCTTGTGTCAGAAGCCGGAAGGCATCTGTCTCGCCTGCCCCCAGATATACTTTTCCACTGATTTCTTCCGCGTTGGAGGAGGTTATGTCATTTTCTGTCCTGTGGACCAGCTGAAGAATCTCTTCTGCTCGATTCTTTAATAAAATTCCTTCATCAGTCAGTGTCACTTTTCGTGCTTCACGGATCAGCAGCTTCTTTCCTAATTCATCTTCCAGGTCTTTGATCTGCCGCGAAAGGGTAGGCTGAGACAAATGAAGAGATGCAGCAGCTTTGGTAATGCTTTCTTCTCTGGCAACGGCTAAAAAGTACTGTAAGACACGCAATTCCATAGATGAGCTCACTTTCTGCAGTTATTATATACATATTTCAAGAAAGATGGCTGAACTGGCATATTATTCAAAATATCATGAATGTGAGTATGTTTGGTAGATAATTTGCTTTTTGACATTCCTTCTTCTAAATTTTATATAGCGGCAACTATAGTTCGGGGGATAAATGGATCGTTCAGCTAAAATAAATCGTGCAGTTCTGACTACCTGGCATCTGTTTGTGTTTGTGCTGATTTCAGCGTATGTCTTGGAAATATTCAAAGGTCAGCGGACGGTTGCCTATGTGGCTGTGTTCGTTCTTCTCTTAGTTGTACCAATGCTGATCTGCACGGTCTGGTATCACAAGGATAATGACAGCCCGAAGCTCCGTTATGGGATTATTTATGGATATCTCATCGGATATGTTTTTGTTCTGCTGACATCAAAGTCACAGATGGCATTTGTATATGTCTTTCCGCTTCTTTCATCCACCATTCTTTTTCATGATGCCAATCTGATTGCACAGCTGGGCATCAGTTCGATTATTGCCAACATGATTGATGTTTTGATGGAAATCATGAGTGGGAATGTTGCGGAAGGGAACTCAAGAGATATAGAGATCCAGATTGTTTGTCTGGTGACATGTTTTATAGGATGCTATTTGGCTTCCAAACTGTATGATGATCTGAACCGCAAAAGTATGGCTTCATATAAGCAGATGCAGCAGGTATCACTGCAGACAATCGGTGTCATTGCTAATACAGTTGATGCCAAGGACAGCAATACCGAAGGTCATTCAAGAAGAGTGGCAGCGTATTCCTACGCCCTGGCAAAGAAGCTTGGCATGAGTGAAGAAGAAGCACAGAATATCAGGACTATCGGTCTGCTCCATGATATCGGCAAGATCGGCATTCCAGATGCTGTTCTCCATAAGCCTGGCAAACTGACGGAAGATGAATACCGCATCATGAAGATGCATCCAACCATCGGTGCCAATATCCTAAAGGATATTACGGTCATTGACGGTCTTTCTGTCGGTGCCCACTATCACCATGAACGCATGGATGGAAAGGGATATCCGGAAGGACTGAAGGGAGAACAGATCCCATTCATTGCCCGCATCATCTGTGTAGCAGACTGCTTTGATGCCATGCATTCAAACAGAGTATATCGTTCCAGATTCTCGATGGACTATATCCTGAATGAACTGAAGACGAAAGCAGGAACGCAGTTTGATCCGAAAGTGGCAGCAGCCATGGTATCTTTGATTGAGAGTCATGAATTAGAAGGTATCGAAGAATTTGAAACGACAAAGAAGCTGGATGACATGTTGGATGACAAGGACAGTGTCTTCAGCGGCAGCGGCGTGTATCTCTTAGATGAGATCACAACGAAAAATGCTAATCAGAAGAATTCCCTGGGTCAGATTTCTACGGAAGACTGGGCAAAAACATTTCAGAAGCATATTGAAGAGCAGCTCTTTCGTGAGGACGGCAGGCTGTTTGTCATTGATGTGGACAATATGAATCAGATCAACAGTGAGTTTGGCTATGCCAAAGGTGATCAGGTCCTGCAGGCAATTCATCATGTGCTGATGCAGAAGGAGAATATTCTTGCCTCGATGCGTTCCGGCGGTGATGAATTCATCTGCTGGGTGGAGACTCCGCTGAGCAATCAGGAATACGAAGAGCGTCTGAAAGGACTGCTTGGCGATATCAAGGATGCAATCCAGCAGGAAACAAACTGTGCGGATGTCAGTCTTTCCATCGGTGCAACTTCCTCTCTGGTCAGCGGCCGCGACTATGTTACGATGCGTGAAGATGCTTATAAATCACTGTACTATGTCAAGAAGAACGGTAAGAACAGCATCGATGTCTATTCTAACGGTAAAGTGACTGCCAATATTCCAGAAGCGGCTGTTGAACATGACCTGAATGCCATTGCCGACATCATTGCCAATAAGAATGACTATCAAGGTGCTTATCATACTGACTATGCCGACTTTGAAAAAATCTATAATCTGATGCGCAATCTGTCCAACCGATATTTAGACAACGTGCAGCTGATCCTGTTCACGATGGAGTTCGACGACCGCAGTGAGAATGTCGCTTCTCGTGATACGGCGATGAACATTCTTGAGAGTGCAATTGTCAGTACGCTGCGGAAAACAGATGTCACCGCACGCTACAGCACGACCCAGCAGCTTCTGCTCCTGATGAATCTCAATGATGAGAATATGAAGATGATCACAGACCGCATCATGCGGGAGTTCTATCGGATGTATGATAAAGGCAATGTGACACTTCTGATCAGCTCCAAGAACGTATCGATGGCTAAGATGATGTACAATCCAAACTACAAGCGCTCATAAGGGTGCTTGTTTTTGTCTTTTTAAAGTTTCAGTGTAAAATAAGTCGTATTCGAAAGGAATAACTATGCAGGAACAGTTGAACTTATTTACGCATAACGGTCTGTTTCACGCCGATGATGTCTTTGCGACCGCCATGCTTTCATTAATGACACACCATTACCATGTGACCAGAGGCGGGGATGAACAGCTGCCGCAGGATCCGGAGAACTGGATCATCTACGATATCGGCGGCGGGGAACTGGATCATCATACACCAGAGAGCAAAGAGCTGAACGGCACCCATCCAAACACCAACATTCCCTATGCCGCATGCGGCTTGGTATGGCGGAAGTACTATAAAGAAATATTAGAAGCAGAGGACTGCCCAGAACAGTATGTAGAGAATGTATACAGTAAGCTGGAGACATCCTTGATCTTAGGCATTGATGCCTCAGATAATGGCTTTGATCCGCTGGCAGATGCCTTGAGTGCATTTCCAAATTTAACGGATGAACAGCGAGGCTCATTGATCCATGCTTCAAAGACTTCCTATACAATCTCTGCTTTGATCAAGGATTTTAATCCAAGCTGGGAAAGCGACAGAGACCCGGATGAAGCGTTTGCAGATGCAGTCGCTTTTGCCAAGGATATCCTGCTGAACCGTCTGGACAGCATCATGGATGCCCTGGATGGGAGAGACTACATCCTGCAGCATATTGACTACAGTGCCGATCATCTGATGATACTGGATCAATTTGCACCATGGCAGGGAGTCGTGACATCACAGTCCCGTTCCAATCCAAAGGCACAGGATCTCTGGTATGTCATCTCGCCAGCCCTGCGCGGTGGATGGAATATTCAGTGTGTACTGGACAATCCAGCTGAGCGGACAAGCTACCGTCATGCGCTGCCAAGTGAATGGTATGGACTGCGCGGAGAGGAACTGTCAGCCGCCAGCGGCGTAGCAGATGCCAAATTCTGCCATCCATCAGGATTTCTGGCAGGTGCAGATTCACAGGAAGGTGCATTGGAAATGGCTGCCATTGCACTGCGGAAATAAACGAAAGAAAGCTGTCAGATTTTGTTCTGACAGCCTTTTCTTATTTCAGATCTTCACCGTTGGAAGCGATGACTTTCTGATACCAGAAGAAGGAATCTTTTCTGCTTCTGGAGAAATCACCCGTTCCATCATCATTACGGTCAACATAGATGAAGCCGTATCTCTTATACATTTCACCGGTCCCGGCAGAGACTAAGTCAATGCATCCCCAGGTCGTATAGCCCAGCAGATCAACACCATCTTCTTCAACCGCTTCCTTCATTGCCTTGATATGATCGCGCAGGTAGTTGATGCGGTAGTCATCATGGACAGATCCATCTGCTTCCTTCTTGTCAATCATGCCCAATCCGTTCTCAACAACCATCAGCGGTGTATGCGGATATCTTCCCGTAAGTTCATTCAGTGTATAACGCAGGCCCTTTGGATCAATCTGCCAGCCCCATGGAGAAGATTCCAGATAAGGATTCTTTGTGCCGCCCATTAAGTTGCCGGCAGTCAGCTCTGTACCTGTATCGGATGTGACGCAGTTGGTCATGTAGTAAGAGAATGTATACATGTCAACAGTGCCTTCCTTGATGATCTTCTTGTCTTCTTCATTGTCCAGGAAGGACAGATCCTTGACGCCCCATCCGCGGTACAGATTCTTTGTATATGCCGGATATTCGCCGCGGACCTGTACATCGCCGCAGAGGTTGTTCATGACATCTTCAAACTTCTGGCACTTCAGCATATCTTCTGGCTTTGGTGTCAGCGGATAAAGTGTCATATGAGCGATCATCAGGCCAATCTTGAAATCAGGATTGATCTCATGACCTGCCTTGACTGTCAAGGCAGATGCAACAAACTCATTATGCAGTGCCTGCAGTCTCTTCTGCGGATCATCATGGAGCTTGTCAACTGGACGCTGGCTCTCATCAGCCAGGTCTTCCTTGGAAACAAAACCGACACCATTGTAGGAGCCGCCGCCTGGCAGCAGTGCACAGTTGATCTCATTGAAGGTCAGCCAGTACTTGACCTTGTTCTTGTATCTCTTGAAGCATGTCACAGCATACTTAACGAAGAGGTCAATTGTCTTTCTGCTGTAGAAGCCTTCATACTTTTCTGTGATTCCCCAAGGAATCTCATAGTGAGAAAGGGTGACCAGCGGTTCAATGCCGTTCTTATGACATTCATCAAAGACATTGTCATAGAACTTCAATCCTTCTTCATTCGGTTCTGCATCATCTCCATTTGGATAGATTCTTGACCAGTTGATGGAAAGACGGAAGCACTTGAAGCCCATTTCACCAAACAGAGCAATATCTTCTTTGTAATGATGGTAGAAATCAATTGCCTGATGTGAAGGGTAGTAAACACCTTCTTCAATCTTCGGTGAGAACATGCGCGGTGTCTTGACATTGCCGCCTTTCAGCATATCTGCGTCTGAGAGACCTTTGCCGCCCTCCAGATACCCGCCTTCACACTGATTTGCGGCAACTGCGCCGCCCCACAAGAAATCACTTCTAAAAGCCATATTTTACAGCTCCTCCTTATTTGCATAAATATCTTAGCTTGGAAAGTCAGCCGAATATGACTTTTTCATTTTCTGGAACGAAAAAAGGAAGCAGAGCTTCCTTCAAGAGTAATGTTCCTGCGGTTCCATGATGACATCCTTTTCATGGCGCAGGGCAAACCACAGCTTGGCACCGTCACCGATTTCTTCTGGTTCCAGTTCTTCCAGCTTAACGGGGACAAAGCCTGCATGTTTCATAATGGTCCGGTTGCGCTGCCGCAGCGGCTCATCTTTTTCATAGGAATAGATATACGGCTCATCCACTGCGTCCGGTCCATAGCAGGCAATATCAGGGTCTAATGTAATAACACTGTAGAGATCGACATGATCACTGCAGCGGCGCAGAGCATGATCTCGAACGGTCTGCAGCATATTGGAAAAGATGCCTTTCCTGCGGTAGGAAGTGGTGACATAAGCATTGGCATAGATCAGAGCTTCACCTTTTACCAGCTTCTTATTCTCATCGAACGGGGCAGGGTACGGAATTTTTGGAAACGCAGAAGTGCACAGTGTATAGTGCTCCAGATACATCCAGTCGCTTTCTGTGCAGATATACTCCACCGCCGGTTCCCAGAAAAGGAAGTCATGCATGGACGCATGGATGGCAGAACAGTCAGCAATGATCATATCATGGTCATAGACCAGCAAGATGATCTGTTCCAGTCTGCCATGTTCCAAGTCCTTGATACTGCGGATGATGCCGCCGTTCTCCATTAATAACGGAAAGGAGAACAGACAGGAGACACAGCCGTTCACCTCTTCGACATTATACTGGTCTTCATGTTCCGCATACCACTTCAACATGGAAACAGGTGTGAGCGGCAGCATTCCTGCAAGCTTCTGACAGGATTTTTTCAGGTATTTTCTTTCGAGTGTGTTCATTACTTATATGGTAACACAGAAAATAGTTTGATATACTAGTGTTAGCATTACGGGGGAATCCAGGAGATCATAAATATGCCAAGAGACTATTTTTCGTTTGAAACAATCCGCGACCGCGAACGGAATGTCATTTGCTATTTTATTACGGTCATCGGGACAATTGAGAAAGACGGTGTTCCGCATTTAAAGACAGATCTTGGTGAGGAAGGCAATCAGAAGATGGCCTTCGGTAAAGTGACGATCCATAACTTGGACCGGACAATCAGCCATCTCTTAGCTGATACTGGCTGCCGTGTCTTCTCACATGAAACAGATGTCATGGGCGAAGCAGTAGATGTCATTTCCTTCAGCGCCAAGGACTGGCGTGCAGATGATGCATGTGAACTGGAGGAAGGGGACAGAGTCTTGGTAGAAGGACGAGGATATATCCGCAGGCCGGATGCACAGCATGAAGGAAGCCGGTCAGAGATGCGCATTACAGCTACCGGTCTGTTCCGTTTAGGCAGGGCAGGAAGCAAACGTCATGTCAGTCTTAACGGAGGCATGCTGCCGCAGGAAGGCATCGAGTAATATGAAGCAGGACAGCAGTGAAGATGCAGAACTGCTGGTCCTGACTGCGTGGATATGCTTTCTGGCTGTACAGATTATCAGTTGATCGAGTATAAAAGAATTGAATGGGTGCATTGGTCATTACAGCTTTCTTTGTGATGGTGATGTTGAATGCCTCTTGCGCAATCCGTCATAAACTAAAAATGAAGTCCCTGACGAGGGACTTTTTACATACATGCAAAAAAAAAAGACCTTCTGCTGAAGGTCTCAGTTCTATTTTTCTTTTGGACGCATCGTCGGGAAAAGCAGCACATCTCTGATGGAATCCTGTCCAGTCAGAAGCATGACAAAGCGGTCAATGCCCATGCCGATGCCGCCGGTAGGAGGCATGCCGTATTCCAGTGCTTCAACATAATCATCATCAACTTCAGAGGCTTCATCATCACCGAGCTTCTTAAGTTCAAGCTGTGCTTCGAATCTGGCTTTCTGATCGATTGGATCATTCAGTTCGGTAAAGGCATTGTCCATTTCGATGCCGCAGATTTCCAATTCAAAACGCTGAGTGAATCTAGGATCCTTGTCATCCTTCTTTGCCAATGGAGAGATCTCAATTGGATGACCATATACAAAAGTCGGCTGGATGATCTTGTCTTCACAGAAGGCATCAAAGAAGAGAGAAATAATATTGCCGACAGTGTGCTGATGAGGCAGTACTTCAACATTGTGCTCCTTGGCAAGTGCCAGTGCATCTTCAACACTCATCGGCTGCCAGAAATCAACACCAGTGACTTCCTTGACAGCATCGACCATGTTCCATCTCTTGAATGGAGCCTTTAATGAAATGGTGTGTCCCATGAATTCAAATTCTGTTCTGCCGAATACCTCCATGGCAACGGCTTCGAACAGTTCTTCATTCATCTTCATCATACCTTCCAGATCACTGTAGGCGCAGTATGCTTCCATGGTGGTAAATTCAGGATTGTGCTTGAGGTCCATGCCTTCATTTCTGAAGATGCGGCCGATCTCATATACTTTCTCCATACCGCCGACAATCAGTCTCTTTAATGGCAGCTCGGTTGCAATACGGAGATAGTAGTCCTTATCCAACGCATTGTGATGTGTTGCGAATGGCCTTGCGGATGCACCGCCGAGGATTGGCTGCAGTATCGGTGTTTCCACTTCAACATATCCCTGGCCGTCCATCCAATGACGGATGGCACTGACAATACGAGGTCTGAGAATGGCAATATCACGAGATGTGTCATTCATGATCAGATCAACATATCTTCTTCTGTATCTTTCTTCCTTATCCTGCAGGCCGTGGAACTTTTCCGGCAGCGGACGCAGTGCCTTGGTCAAATGTGTATATTCTGCACATTCTACGGAAAGTTCGCCTGCATCTGTCTTGAAGACATGACCTGTAACACCGATGATGTCACCGAGGTCCGCACTTTTGAAAAGGTTGTAGATTTCATCACCGACAACTCGCTGGTTGATGACGACCTGGATTCTGCCTTCACGGTCCTGTAAATGGATGAAGCCAAGCTTGCCCATTCTGCGCTTGGACATGATGCGCCCGGCAATGGTGACTTCAGCGTTGAGTGCTTTCAGTTCTTCAGCATTCTTCTCCCCATAGGCTTTCTTGATCATGGCAGAGTTGTGAGTGCGTGCAAAAGCATGACCAAATGGATCAATGCCCTGACTGCGCAGGTCATTCATCTTGTCACGGCGTGATTCCTCCTGGTCATTAAGAAGAGCCCCGTCAACTGCGTCAACAATCTCTTTCTTTGTCTGCACCAGCTTCTGTTTCTTTTCTTCTGCTTCCTTCTGCTTTGCGGCAAGCTCAGGATGTGCTGCTAAAAATTCCTGGCGGCGCTGTTCCTTGATGCGCTGCTTTTCTTCTTTGGTCAATTCATCGGCCATATGTGTTCTCCTTCCAATATAAAAGCTCTCACCCATAGGGACGAGAGCTTGTTCGTGGTACCACCCTAATTCACGGCTGAATATATGCCGCCTCTTAAATGTCTGTAACGCGGACGGCGGCCTGGCTCAAGAGGTCTTACAAACACATTCTGTTCCACCCGGATCTCACCATTCCGGACTCTCTTTGGGGCTGCTTTGTGTTCTGTCTCTTTCATCGCTGATGCAACGCTATTTTAGCATGTTTTATGCTGATTTCAACAAGAAAAAAAGAAGCTGGATCATTCCTCAGAATGATCAACAACCTCTTTTGAAAGAAGCTTATTTGCAATGATACCAAGGATCAGGGCAAAAGAAATAGATGTAATGGTGATTTTCCCGAAGGTGAGGGATAATCCGCCGATGCCGGCAACCAAGATGGTTGAAATGACATACAGGTTCTTGTTGTCATCCAGGTCAACTTTCTGGACCATCTTCAGACCGGAAACAGCGATGAATCCATATAATGCCATACATACACCGCCCATGACACAGGCAGGGATGGATGAGATAAAGGCAACGAATGGAGAAATGAAGGAGATGATGATGCATTCAAAGGCAGCGACGGTGATTGTTGCGACAGATGCATTTCTTGTGATGGCAACACAGGCAATGGATTCACCATAAGTCGTATTTGGACAGCCGCCGAAGAAGGCACCGACCATGGAACCGACACCGTCACCCAGCAGGGTGCGGTCCAGTCCTGGATCTTTCAGAAGGTCTCTTTCAATGATGCTTGAGATGTTCTTATGGTCTGCGATATGTTCTGCAAAGACGACGAAGGCAACTGGGATATAGGCAACAGCAACTGTACCAATATAGGAAGCATCCAGTCCAGCAAAACCCTTAGCGGCTTCTAAGAAGGTGAAGTCAGGCATTGAGAAGAAGGTGCTCAGGTTGACGCCGCTGGCAGTCAAGGCTGTGAATGTAGAGAAGTTGATGATCTGCAGAGATGCATTTCCTGTTGCATTGCCAATCAGGGTCAGGACAGTTGCGAAGATGTATCCGGCTAAGATGCCGATGATGAATGGAATCATCTTGGCGTGCTTTTTGCCATAAGTGGAACTCAGCATGGTAGCCAGCAGGGCAACTAATCCACAGAGGATAGCCCATTGTGTATTTTCCCCGGTTGCGGAGCTCTGCTTCAGGTTGGTGACAGCACTTCCTGCTAAGGACAAGCCGATGATGGCAACCGTTGGTCCGATGACGACCGGCGGCATGAGCTTGTCAACCCAGGAGACGCCGATGGTCCGAATTAAGACAGCAAAGGCGACATAGACAAGACCTGCAAAAAAGGCACCCAGGATCAGACCGAGATAACCAGCCTGGACACTGACGGCGCCTGCGAACGCTGCACTCATTGATCCGATGAAGGCAAAAGAAGAGCCCAGAAAAACAGGGCTTTTATGCTGCGTAAATAGAATGTAAACTAACGTGCCGACACCGGCGCCGAATAAAGCGGCAGCGGTGCTCATGCCATTGCCGACAATCAGTGGGACGGCGATGGTTGCAGCCATAATAGCCAATACCTGCTGGAAAGCGAAAACAATCAACTAATGGAACTTTGGCTTTGCTTCAACATCATAAACTAGTTTCATAATGATCTCCCCTTTTGGGTAAAATCATACTAATTTCAGAGCAGTCTGTAAAGAACAAATTCTTCAACCTATTTGGCTTTTTTGTTTCACTTATGTTTCATGGCAGGTTCAGAAGACGTTCACATAGCATGTTCACATTCAGAATAGTATATAGGTACGAGGTGAGTGATATGAAAAAAGCTCCGAAATCGATATATGCTGCACTGATGGCAGGCTCAATTGCCGCATCTTTAGGACTTAGTACAATAGGTGTTTTTGCGGAAGGCGATGGAAGCGGGACACCGCCAAGCGGATCGACCGGCGGTACACCTCCTGATATGCCGAGCGGCGGCAGCTCTTCAGGCGGACCAGGCGGAGCAGGCGGCGGGGCAAATACTCAGACATATGATTATTCCGGCACTACATCCGGTGCTTTGACAGCAGATGGAACCTCCGTCACCGCCAGTGAGAAATCCTATACGTCTTCAACAGCTGATGAAAATACTGCGCTGGCTAAAAACGGCGGCACCTTGACCATTAACGGAGCTGCCCTGGAGAAGAGCGGCGATGATACCAATGGCGACAACTGCAACTTCTACGGCATCAATTCAATTTCATTGACAGTCGGAAGCGGAAGCACGACTAAGATTTCCAATTCCACATTAAATGCAACATCCGAAGGATCCAATGCCATCTTCGCAACGGATTCCGGCACGGTGTATGCCAACAGCGATACGATTACAACAAGTGCAGGCAACTCCAGAGGCCTGGACGCAACATATGACGGAACAATCATTGCCAACGATATGAATATCTCAACCAAGGGCGACCATTGTGCTTCGATTGCAACTGACCGCGGCGGCGGCAATATCTCGGTTGCCAACTCAACTCTGGCGACCGCAGGCAGCGGTTCACCACTGCTGTATTCAACCGGCAATATCCAAGTTGACAATGTCACCGGTACAGCAACAGGCTCACAGCTTGCCGGTATGGAAGGATTGAATACGATTCTGATCTACAACTCTACTCTGACTTCCACAAATACGTCCAAGACAGCTTCTGATCCAGTCGCTGATGCGGTCATTATCTATCAGTCCACGTCCGGTGATGCAGAGAGCACGACTGGCAGCACGGCAAATTTCCAGGTCAAAGATTCAACTCTGAAGAGCTCCATCACATCAGGTTCCTTCTTCTATCTGACCAATACCAGTGCCGATATCATATTGTCAGGAACAACACTTGACTATGACTCTGATCAGGCAGATCTGCTGATGGCTGAAGGCAATGATGCCAACAGCTGGGGCACTGCTGGTTCCAATGGTGCTACAGTTACCTTTACAGGTCTTGGTGAAACATTGAAAGGCAACATTGAAGTAGATACGATTTCTTCATTGGATGCATACTTCTTAGACGGCACAACATATACAGGCACAATCTCCATTGTGACCAACAGTGTCAATACAAAGGCAACTGCCTCACCAATCACTGTAAATATCAGCAAGGATTCTTCCTGGATCGTGACCGGTGATTCCACAGTATCCAATCTGAATGTCGCTGAAGGCGGCAAAGTCGTGGATGCCTCCGGCAAGACTGTTACAATCATTGCCAACGGACAGACTGTCGTCAAGGGTGATTCAACGTATACCGTCACTGTTACAGGTTCCTACAGCACAACTGTCACGACCGATTCTGACAATGAATTGACAACAACATACATTGACCGCTCTGGGTTTGACACAGCATACGGTACATCAACAACATTTGCCCAGAATACTTCTGCTGTATCTTCAACAGCAGCAGCTTCTTCAACAGCTTCTGCTGCATCGACATCTTCTGCAGGCAACACATCAGCATCTGAGGAAGGCAGCCAGACCGTGATCTATCTGATCGGTGGGATTGCCATTGTTGCAGCGGCAGCATGTATCATCTACTTTGCATCAAAGAAAAAGAAGGTTTAAAAATGAAAGACGGACGCACAATCCGTCTTTTTGCATGGACATGCATGCTGAAATGCTTGCATTGCTGCAATTTGAAAGAGCTATAATGTTGGCATGAAAAGAAATCATCCATCGGCTGATTCTGAAGGTTCGTTTGATTCGCTCCCGCTCCGCATCCACTTTTATCATGCCGGGGAAGAGTCTGCTTTTTGTGATGACCAGATTACATTTTTATATGCATGTATCGGACAGTCTGAAATCGAGCTTGCGGAAGGAATAGAGATATTGAAGGAAGATCAGATCCTGGTCACCGGCCGCATGACGCCGTTCCGGCTGAAGAAGATTGAAAGCATAGTATTGATGATGCAGATCGACAGCGTTTATTTTGATCAGTATGAAAAGGGATTTTCTTCGCTGCATATGAAAGCGGGAGTACTGAAGGAGAATGACGGACCCTTAAAATATCTGATAGCATCAATTATGCACAGTCTGGAGAGCAGAAATCAGGAAGCTCGTTTGAAGATTGAAAGAGACCTGATGGAGACAGCTCTGTACTTGAAAGAATTCTGCAGTGATGAGGAAGTCATCTTCTCGGATGAGAATGAGGACTATGTAAAAAAGACAATCTTATGGATCCGTGCGCATATGAATGAAAGAATCACCGTTTCCTTGGCGGCCTCATCCGTCGGCTTGAGCAAGGAGTATCTGTCCCGGTTGTTCTCCAAGACGGCAGGCGTCACTTTATCAGACTATATCGCCAACGAAAGGCTCAATGAATCACTGCGCATGATCCGTTATGGCCACCAGAACATCTCCGAGATTGCTATGGCCTGCGGCTTTCCAAACTATAAATCATATTATGCTGCCTTTGCGACACACTATGGAAAGACTCCTTCGCTCTATCGGAAGGAATTCCAGAGCAGCAGCCTCAAAGCTGAGAGGACTGGGGAAGGTGAAGCGCTGAAGCATCTGTACATGCATCTTCATGAACAAGGCGCTCGAACAGCAGAAGCAGTCACACAGAAGACATATGAAGTTGATGTCAGTCATGAAGAAGGTGTACTGCATAAGACCTGGCAGAGAATGATGGGCTTCTCAAACGTATATACCGCCATGGGGGAGGATATGCGCAATCAACTCCGGCAGGTGCAGAAAGAGATTCCGTTCCAGTACATCCGTTTCCACGGTATTTTTTCTGATGATATGAAAATCGTCCGCCGTGATGAACAGGGGACGGTATGGTATGACTTCTCACGGTGCGATCAGCTGATTGACTTCTTCCTGGCAAATCATCTCAAGCCGTATATTGAACTGGGCTATATGCCGAGTGCTTTGGCGTCCCGCGCGGATTATACGTTTGCCTGGAAGGCAAATGTATCGCTGCCGAAGGATATCAATGAATGGAAGGCACTCGTCGCTGCCTGGCTGAAGAATGAGATTGAAAGATACGGCAGCAAGGAAGTGCGTACCTGGTATTTTGAAATCTGGAACAGCTTCGGCTTTCCTTTCAGCACGACTGTCTATTCCCAGCAGGAGAAGCTTTCTTTTCTGAAGGCGACATGGAACGCGGTCAAAGGGGTGGATGAACATCTGCGCTTAGGAGTGATCGATACATATCTGATCCTGGCCGACTATGACAATGATCAGATGCTGAAGGACTATTTCAAGTACTTTGAAAGAGCCCGCATCCATCCAGACTTTTTATCCTTCAGCCTATATACGACCATCTTCAAGGAGATGGATTACCGCAAGATCATGGAGAATACAAACCTCCTGAACAACGGTGTCTTCTCACCGCAGCGTGTCTTCAACAGTGAGAATCAGACTATCTATGCCGAAAAAGAATTTACAGCCAAACGACTGCAGCAGCTCCACCAATGGCTCATGGAGAATACTGATTTCTCAGGCGAGATCATCCTGAATGAATGGAATCTGACGCCGGATTCTAAAGATAAACTGAATGATACTGCCTTTAAGGCTCCATTCTTTGTGTATAATGCACTGCACTGCCGCGATGAAGCAGATGCTTTTGTATACTGGACCTTCAGCGACATCTTTGAAGAGGTGGACTATCGGGATGAAGGCCAGCCATTCCACGGCGGCATCGGCTTCATAACAAACTCCGGTCTAAAAAAGCCGGTCTGGCATGCATTGGAATTTCTGAATAAACTTGGTAATACAGTCCTGTTTGAAGATGAGGACATCATTGTCACCAAAAGTGAAGACGGCAGGATACAGATTCTGCTGTACAACTACTGTGATTTCGGCAATCAGGGCAGAAGGGCAGACTATACAGATAAAGGCGACCGCTATGCTTTCTTTACGGAGAATCAGAAACATGCGGCAGTGCAGATCAGCGGTGTCTTCGGCCGGTACGTCAAGACAACATATACACTCAATAAGCAACATGGTTCTGTCTATGACCAATGGGAACAGAGCGGAGCACCGGTGAATATCACCAATGAAATGACTTCATATCTGACCGCATCCTGCGCCTGCCTGTATCACCAGAGTGAGATCACCTGCAGCGGCACCTGCGTGATTGACCACCTGCTGGAGCCGCATGAAGTCACTTTGATTACACTGCAGAGGATTTAAATACAGAAAAAAGGATTTGATATGTCAAAACATGATATATCAAATCTTTTTATTTTCAGCTCACAAATATATTCAGAATAAAACATCATGAAAATGGATAGAAAAGCTTCAAACAGGATAATTCTTGGAAAGACAAAAAAATCACAAATAGATACGCTTACATATAGCAAAGATATGGAGGCAGACCAAGATGAAAAAAGAAAATTATGAAACTGGTACAAAGGAAAAAGCAGTCTATTACAGCTACTTCCTTGGTCAGAACATGCTTTATTTTATCGTGAACCAATATGCCATGCTGTATTTTACAGATTATGTCGGCATCACTGCGAAAGTCGTCGGAACCATCTTCCTTTGTGCGAGAATCTGGGATGCAGTTGATGATCCAATGTTCGGTGTTATCGTTGATAAAGCAAATATGAAAAAGGGCAAGTATAAGCCTTGGATGAACTTTGTCTCGATTGCACTCCCAGTCGTGTCCTTCCTGCTGTTCTGTATTCCAAATATTCCAATGGGCGGCAAGATTGCCTTTGCGGCAGTCATCTATGTGCTGTGGGGCATGACTTATACAATCTCTGATGTTCCTGGCTTTGCGATGGCTACTGTGATGACAAAGAACATCAGTGAGCGTAATGAGATGCTTGCCACAAGCCGTCTGTTTGCAGTGCTCGGTCTGATGATTGTCAGTCTGACAATCATTCCATTGAGCAATCGGTTCGGCTGGACTGGAGCTGCCTTGATCATCGGCCTGGCTGCTATGATCTTCATGAATCTGCAGCGCAGAAAAGTTGTTGAGAAATATAAGGCAAAAGAAGAGAATGTCACTTTGAAGAAGATCCTCAGCTGCCTGTTCCATAATAAGTATTTATTGATCTACTATCTCTGCATTACATTGTGGCTGGCGACAAGCACATCAACCTTGACGCTGGACTATTTCACGAAATATAACCTGAATGACAGCAGTCTGGTCGGTGTGCTGATGGCTGCGGCTGTCCTGCCGATGATGGCAGATGCTCTGCTGGTGCAGGGACTGATCAAGAAGTTTGGCAAGAACAAAGTCATGATCGGCACATGCATCTTCTATATGATCGTTCTGCTTGCCTTCAACTTTGCCGGATACAAGAACTTTTCGACCGTTGTCATCTTCATGGTGCTGATTGGTCTCAGTCAGGGCATCTTCAATGTCATGTATCCAATGTATACCGCTGACTGTATTGAATACGGTACCTGGAAGTCAGGTGAGAGGGCAACAGGCATTTCCTTCTCCGTGCAGACCTTTACCACCAAGCTTGGTCAGGCAATTGCATCAGCACTTGTTGGATTTATTCTGGACGGGACAGGCTTTGTACCGAATGCAGTCCAGTCTGAAGCTTCACTGAACGGCATCTTTTCAATGATGACAATCGTACCGTTCATCGGTGTTGCTGCGATGATGCTTGTTTTTATCTTCTGCTATAAGCTGAAGGATTCTGATATTGCCAAGTTTACTGAAGAGAATGCGAAACGCGATGCAGAATTAAAAGAAACGGAGGCCAGATAATATGGCATTGATGCATGTGAATTATTTCTCCCGCACACTGTTTGAAAACACAGATCTGTATGTCATTGTTCCAACGTATGATTCCACTGATCTTTCACAGGGGAAGAGTGAAGGCAGAAGAGATGATGGGAGAAAAATCCCTGTCCTGTATCTGCTGCACGGCATCTATGGAGATGCATCGGACTGGGTCAGGAACACAGGCATTGAAAGATATGCACAGGCTGCTGATATTGCCGTTGTGATGCCGAGTGCACGCAACAGCTTCTATACCGATATGTCCCATGGCAGCCGCTACTATACCTATATCTCAGAGGAAGTACCGCAGTTTGCGGAGACTATGTTCCCAATCTCTTCCAAACGGGAAGATAAATACATTGCCGGACTCTCGATGGGCGGCTTTGGTGCCTTCAAGATTGCCCTGGCAGCCCCTGACAAGTTCTCCTATGCGGCCAGCCTTTCTGGTGCTCTGGCAGTGGAACCGCTGTATCAGATGGCAGTGCAGAAGAATCTGTTCCCTGGCAGCGTCAAAGATGTCTGGGAAAGTGCAGATGATATCCGCAGCACAGAGAATGATCTGCTCTACTCCTACAGTCGGCTGAAAGAAAAAGGCCAGACTGCACCTAAGCTCTTCCAGGCCTGCGGTACAGAGGATCCTCTGTATCAGATGAATGTCAGTATGCGTGATGCCTTCAAGGCATATGGTGCTGATCTGACATGGCATGAGGAACACGGTGCCCATGAATGGGATTTCTGGGACCGCAATATCCGCACTGTCATTCAATGGCTGAATGAAGACGAGAAGTAACTGAAACTGATGCTCGACACACTCCGTTGTGTACTATCCCTTAAAGAAAACCAGGTGGTCTCTAGCATAGAGAAGATCTGGTTTTCACTTTGCATACATTTGATTTAAATACTCCACCAGCTTCTTTGCATGGTACCACAGGGTTGTTGAGGTATCACTGTCATTGAGTGAGATGCAGAACGACGCATTTTCGGTAAAGCCGATGATGTAAGTGTGAATGCGGTTGTCAGCACATTCAGCGGTGCCGGTCTTGGCATAGACCATACCGTAGCTGGATTCACTCAGGCCATAGCCGACAGCTGTTGAATGCATGATGGCTTTCAGCTTGGCATCGACAGTCGCATCAATGCATGTGCTCAGCTTATGTGTAAAGGCATAATACAGAGGAATCCTTCCGGATGAGATCTTGGAGACGATATATGGTGCCATCATCTCACCGTTGTTGGCAATCGCCTGGGCAATCAGAGCCATGTTGAATGGTGTGACCTGAGTATGTCCCTGGCCGAAGGCACTCTGAGCTATTTCAGCCGTATCTGCCTTGGAGAGGTCATCAATGCTTGATGATATGGTGCCGAGGAATGGAATCTCTATATTTTTGCCGATCATGAACTTCGATGCCATTTCCTGGATTCGCGTTCCTCCGACCTGCACGCCAAGATTAGCAAAGTAGGTATTGACGGAATTGTTCAGTCCAGATTCCAGATTGACGCTGCCGTAGGCTTTATTGCCATAGTTGGTAATCGTAAAGTCAGAGCCGGCCGGTACATAGGTGCCATTGTCTACATAGTCGAAGAAGGTGTCAGGAAGATTTTCATCTTCCTGTTTTTTTAAGGCTGCAGCACTGGTCACGACTTTGAATGTCGATCCTGGAGGATCGACTTCATAGGTGCCTCTGCGGTACTGCGAACCTTCGACTGTTGTGTCCAAAAGAGTATTAGTATCGTTGACGTCATAATTAATCGTGCTCTGGGAAGCCAGGCATTTGATGGCACCTGTCTTGTTGTCCAGGACAATGACAGATCCTTCCTGACCATTCAGCAGCTGGTAGGCAAAATCCTGCAGACCGGTATCGGTCGTCAGGGTCGTAGTTGCACCCTTGTTCTGACTGTTGAGGAAGTAGAGAGAATAGTCCTTCAGATTTCCACGGAGGCCAAAGGCATTTTCTTTGCCTGAGTTGACGCTGTAATATCCCAGCAGCCATGCATAGCTGTAGTTCTGCGGCGAAGCAGCTGTTGCCCCGGTGCCAGGGGAGGCATTGCCGAGAATCACGTTTCCATTGGCATCAACGATATCGCCTTCGACAACATAATTCTGGATAGCTTCATATTTCACGGTATTCTTTGTGGCAGCAGAAGTCGGCAACAGATATGGATTGACAATATACTTGATGCCGAAGACTGCAACGAAGCCGACGCATACAGCGGTCACGCCGATTTCCGCAAAGCGGATCCTACGCCTCGAGAGAAGCTTCCTCGCTTCCATCTTCGGTTTCTGGTCCATCGGATTCGAAGTCGTCATCGCTGTCACCTCCTTCCACAATATCTTTTTCTGACATATGCAGGATCAAGCCGACAAAGCAGAAGACGATAGTCTGATAGGTACCGCCGCGGCTGAGAAATGGAATCGGCAGTCCAGTAAATGGAATGACATTGCAGGAGCCGAGAATAACAATCATCGCCTGCATGAAGATCAATACCGAAGCACCATAGACAACAATCGCATCCGTTCTGCTCTTCAGCAGATACTGTCTGCTCAATTCGGAGCCGCTAATCATGATGCGCCATAACATGGCAACTGCCGCAAAGCCGAAGACAAAACCGAAGCCGTTGCATAAGGCAATGAAAGCCATATCGCTTTCTGCAACTGGTATTGCTGAGAAGTTGACCGTATTGCCGAACAGACCGCTCATCCATAATGCTTTCTTTCCCTGCAGCAGCTGATAGCCGGCGCCGTTAGGATCAAGATTGATATTGGCAGTGACAGAAAAGCGCTGATACGCTTTTTGAATGACCGGCCACAATAAAGACTCCAGAGAATTCAATGTGCCTGCGGCAGCGCCCGCCCGCATCAGCTTGTATAAGACAAAGACCATGATGACCGCAAGGACAACGAGACAGAAGACAACGATCAGATAGATCCTCTTTTTGTTTCCTCTGCGCATGAAGATATAAAGAATGGAAAGGTGCAGGAAGAACAGAATGAAGAACGAGCCCAATTCTCTGATGGCAACGGAACCGAGCAGATTGATCAGGAAGAAGATGTTGGAAAGGAGCAGGACCTGCTTATCATCTCTTTTTGCGTGGACGGAGAACAGCGATGCGTAGAACATCACGGCGGAGATCTTGGTGAAGTCAGTCAGCTGAATGGTGTAGGCGCCGACTTTGATCCAGGCACTCGTGCCGTATCCGTTTGGATCTGTACCGAACAGCAGCAGGACCAGATAGATGCCTGCGGATACAGCCATCATCAGATACAGGGTAAAGGAATAGTTGAGGAATCTGCGGAAATAATTATAGATGGCAATGAAGATGATAGCGACAATAATTCCGATGACCAGCTTGATCAAAGAGAATGTTGTGATTGGGTCATAGACCTGATCGACCAATACCTGCAGGGCAGTCCCTAAGGATGTTAAACAGGATGCACTCATGAACAGTTTCATATTGCCTTCATGATTATAGACATAAGTGCCGATAAAAGCTGTTCCCAGCAGAAGCGGAATCAGCGCATATAAGTAATTAAAACACGCAGTGCGGTTCTTGAGGAACAGGACTGCCAATAGAAGCATCTCAAAAAGAAGCGGCAGAATGATATATTTTGCGCCTGTATCTTTGACTGGTTTTTCCTGAACAGGTTGTTCTTCCTGCAGTTCAGGCTCTCCAACAGTTTTGCGGAACAGTCCCATGAATGCCTCCTAGCGACCTAATAAGGATATCATGTTAAAGAACTACTTCAAGTTTACCAGAGGATGTAACCGGTTGCAGTTGGAATAATGACAAATTTGAAGGATAATAAAAATTGGAAGAACCATGATCATGAAAGTGAGGAATAAAAATGAAACAAGATTTTGGCACACTGCCGGACGGCAGGAAAGCTTCTCTGTATACAATTGAAAATGAGAATGTCATCTTAAAGGTATCTGACTACGGTGCAGCTCTCGTTTCTTTGATTGACAAGAAGACAGGCCTGGATGTTCACCAGGGATATGACAGCGTTCAGGGATATCTCGATTACTGCCCAGCACATATCGGTGTCTGTATCGGCAGAACAGCCAACCGCATAGGAAAAGGGACCTTTATTCTGAATGGTGAGACATACCACCTTGTCTGCAACAATAATGGCAACAGCCTGCACAGCAATGACTGCTTCAACACAAAAATCTGGGCAGCTCTGGAAAGCGAGAATGAAATAGTTTTCCGATATACCAGTCCAGACGGAGATGCGGGTTTTCCCGGTGTGCTTTATGTCAAGGTGACGTATCATCTTCTGCCCCATGGCATATCAATCAGCTGTGACGGAACAGCTGACAAGGATACTCTGCTGGCCTTTACGCAGCACAGCTACTTTAATCTGGATCAGAGCAATGATGCACTGCATCATCAGCTGCAGATCAATGCCAGCCAATATGCACCGACCGACGCTGATGGACTGACTCTGGACCAATTGGATGATGTGGCTGGTACACCATTTGACTTCCGTCATTTCAAGGAAGTTGGGAAAGAAATCCATGCGGATAATGAACAGCTCAGATTCGGCAACGGATATGATCATTATTTTGCTATACCAGGAAAAGGCATGCGTGATATGTGCACTGCCAAAGGCGAAAAACTTTTACTCACAATGCGTTCAGATTACCCAGGCATGCATCTGTACACAAGTAATTTTCTGAATGGTGAAAAGGGAAAATACGGCATGAAATATGCAGCTAGAAGCGCTTTGTGCTTTGAAGCAGAATACATGCCGAATGCCATAAACTATGAGGATGTAGAAGAAAAGCCAATTGTGCATGCCGGCGAAACAATGCATCATGAAATCGAATATATTTTCAAATCTCTGTGAACCTGCAGGAATCATGGCTTTTCTTTCGAACAGTTTTCGTAGATAATAGAAGAAGTGAGGTGAGCAAATTGGAACGCTGGACAAAAGAAGAAAAAAATCAGGTACTGAAAACATCTGACGAAGAACGCTTGAACAAACTGCACGACGCAATCGCCCTTTCAAAGTGGCGTACACAATATCATATTCAGACTGTAACAGGACTTTTAAATGATCCTAATGGGTTCTGCTGCTTTAAGAAGCAATGGCATTTATTCTATCAATGGTTCCCATTCGGAGCAGTTCATGGGACCAAGCACTGGTACCACGTTGTCAGTAAGGACCTGATCCATTGGGAGAATGTGGGCATGGCCATGGAACCGGATCTGATCTTTGACAACCGCGGCTGCTACTCAGGCAGTGCTTTCCCGAAGGATGAATATCTTTATCTGCTGTATACAGGAAACCATAAGGATCAGGATGACAAGCGTACGCCGTATCAGATGATTGCGGCAATGAATGCCAAGGGCACCATTACCAAGCTGAAGCATCCGATTGTTGAACCGCATAAGGACTATACCGAGCATCAGAGAGATCCAAAGATTTTCTTTGCCAATGGCATGTACTGGATGCTGCTGGGGGCACAGGATAAAGAACAGCATGGCAAAATGATCCTCTACAAGTCGAAGCAGATTGCCATCGGCTGGGAGTTTGCCGGTGAACTGAAAGTCAAGGGATATCCATACTTCGGCTATATGGTCGAATGCCCGGATATTGAAAAAATTGGTGACAAGTGGCTGCTGCTGTTCTCACCGCAGGGCTACGCTGCCAAGGGTGATGAATTCCGCAATGCTTATCAGAATGTCTATCTGATTGGTGACCTGGATCTGACAAATCTTGAATTCAAACCGGAAGGACCATATCGTGAATTGGACCGCGGCTTTGATTTCTATGCGGCACAATGCGCAAATCAGAATGAATATAAGAATACTGCAGTTCTGGCCGGGTGGTTTGGGTGCAGTGACTACTCTTATCCAGCAACGGATGAGGAAGGATGGTCAGGTCTGATCACACTGCCGCGTGAACTGACGATTGAAGACGGCAGGCTGAAGCAGAGACCGATCCGTACCGCTGAACAGCTCAAGGGTGAAAAAGTCTTTGAGGCACTGCGCGGCAATATCACCAAGGATACAATGCACGGCAGAATGCCGCAGGCATGCGTTATGCATGTTGATGATCCAGACAGCAATGCTTTTGAATTAGGGCTGTATTCACAGACGATGAAGAAGGGCTTCTCAATTGTCTATGATCCAAACCGCAAGTACTTTACGATTGACCGCGGTGACTTGGAGAATCAATGCAATACAGAGTACGGTACTGACAGACGCATCAAGCTGGAAGAAGGATTAAAGTCATTGGAAATCTTTGTTGACCATAGCACGGTGGAAATCTTCATCAACAATGGTGACTATGTCATGTCTTCCCGCATCTTCCCAAATCCTGATGAACATCTGATCCGCATGCGCGGTAAGGATATCACACTGACGGTCTGGGAGGCAAAGCGCACGGTCACTGACAATTTCAAGCTGAAGTAGCAGTTTATCCAAGGAGGAAATATTCCTCCTTTTTTAATGTTCGAAAAAATATAGTCAAAATGACTATGAAAAAAGATAAAAGTATGATATAACATCCCCAACAGTATAGTCATTATGACTATACCGGAGGGAGATAGTTCAATGAACAGCGTAAAAGAATTTTTGACCAAGAAGAATGTCATCTTTTCTGCCCGTCGATACGGCGTCGAGGCGATGGCGGCTATGGCACAGGGATTATTTGCATCATTGTTGATCGGCACAATCATTTCCACCCTTGGAAAGCAGCTCAACGTTCCGTTCTTCGTACAGGCAGGAGGCTATGCCAGTTCGGTGGCCGGTCCAGCCATGGCGGTTTCCATCGGCTATGCACTGCAGGCACCGCAGCTGGTCCTCTTTTCATTGATTGCCGTTGGGGCGGCAGCCAATACCTTAGGCGGAGCCGGAGGACCTTTAGCAGTCTACATCATTGCCATTCTTGCATGTGAGCTCGGCAAGCTGGTATCCAAAGAAACTAAAATCGATATCATCGTAACTCCAGCCGTGACAATTCTTGCCGGTGCTGGCTTATCACAGCTGCTGGCACCTGGCATTGGTGCTGCGGCATCTTCATTAGGAAATGTCATCATGTGGGCAACCGAACTGCAGCCGTTCTTCATGGGCATGATTGTATCTGTCTTGGTCGGCATTGCTTTGACGCTGCCAATCTCTTCAGCGGCAATCTGTGCTGCGTTAGGTTTAACAGGACTTGCCGGAGGAGCGGCGGTAGCAGGATGCTGTGCACAGATGATTGGCTTTGCGGTGATGTCCTATAAAGAAAACAAAATCGGCGGCCTAGTGTCGCAGGGCCTGGGCACATCCATGCTGCAGATGCCGAATATCATCAAGAATCCAAAAATCTGGATTGCACCAACACTGGCTTCCGCGGTTACCGGTCCACTGGCGACCTGTCTGTTCCATTTTGAAAATAATGGGCCGGCTGTGTCCTCCGGAATGGGAACCTGTGGATTTGTCGGTCCAATCGGCGTGTATACAGGATGGATCGATGCCGGCAAGGCAGTGACAGGTATGGATTGGCTTGGCATGGCTCTTATCTGCATCATTCTGCCTGCCATTCTGTCTTACGTCTTCTGTGAAGTGGAACGTCATTTCGGCTGGATCAAGGAGAACGATTTGAAGCTGCAGTGATATACTGGATACACAAAGGAGTTTTCCCATGTATATACGCAGAGCACAAGAAAAAGATATTCCAAAGATGATTGACCTTCTGCAGCAGGTGCTGCAGGTCCACGCGGATATCCGTCCGGATCTTTTCATCGCCGGCACGACCAAGTATTCCATTGATCAGCTGAAGGAGATACTGAAGGATGATGACCGTCCAATTTACGCTGCTGTCAATCAGAGAGACGAAATGATCGGATATGCATTCTGTAAGCTGGAACAGCCTTCTGCATCGCAGAACATGGTGCCGCATCGGAAACTGTATATTGATGATCTGTGTGTGGATGCTTCAGCGCGTGGACTGCATGTCGGTGAAGAATTGTTCAATTATGTCAAGAAAGAAGCTGTTCAGCTGGGCTGCTATGAAGTGACCCTGGCTGTATGGGAAGGGAATGAGTCTGCCCGCGGTTTCTATGAACATATGGGGCTGAAGCCGAAAGAGACCATCATGGAATATATCCTGAAGAAGGAAGATAAATAAAACTCGGAATTTCCGAGCTTTTTTTATCCATTTCTTTTCTCACAGAGATAAACAATTGACAGGAAGCCTGGACCGACATGGCAGGCAATGGTAGGACCTAGTTCCATCATGGTGATTGAATTGGCGTTCGGATACTTTTCAGCTACCATCTGTTTCCACTTTTCTCCTTCTTCAGGATCATCACTGTGGCCGACAATGATATCTTTGTCAGTTCCATCTCCGAGATCTTTTTCCGTAGATGCTAATAATGCTGCAACAGCTTTTTTTCTGCCTCTGACTTTGTCATAGGCAATCAAGGTGCCGGCGTCATCCAGATAGATCAGCGGCTTGATGGAAAGAAGGCTCCCCACGATAGCGGAGGCATTGGATAATCTTCCACCGCGTCTGAGCCACTGCAGATCATCGATCATAAAGCGGTGAGAAATCTTTACGGCATTCATATTTCCCCAGGCAACGACTTCTTCAAAGCTCTTTCCCTGTTCTGCTAAAGCAGCCATATGCTTGATCAGGAAGGCTAAGCCCATTGTTATGCAGCGGGTATCCATAATGACCAGCTTGGCATTCGGCATCTCCTGCGCAATCATTTCTGATGCGTGGATGGAGTTGTTGTAGGAAGCGGAGATCGATTTATCCATATCGACAAAGACGACCGGTTTTCCTTCGCTCAGCAGCTTCTTGAAGAATTCATAGTAATTGTAAGTTGTGATCTGTGATGTATTCGGCTGTTTTCCTTCACGCATGGCAGCGTAGATTGCTCTGCGGGTCGTATCCCTGCAGTCATCAATATAGATTTTCCCATCGACAGTAAAAGTATATGAAATCACTGGAATGTCATGAGAATCAAGCCAGTCACGATCAATATCACATGTGGAAGCAGTCGCAATAATAAAATCTCTCATTCAATACCCCTAGATTTATGCTCATCACCAGAAAGGATAAGTGATATGGGTTTATTATAACAAAGGAATGAGAATAATTGTAGTGCAACCCGTCCGGCAGTCCCAATTCATCCAGAATCAATCAAAGAATACTATTGATCCAGTTTTTCCTTTGCTACGGCAAGCATCAGCTTGATGCGGTTTTCCTGGTTGACCTGATTGGCAGAAGGGTCATAGTCAACAGCAGTGATGTTTGCATTCTCAAAAAGAGAACGGATCTTGTTGGTGACGCCTTTGCCGGCAATATGATTCGGCAGGCAGCCGAACGGCTGTGCACAGACAATATTGTCATAGCCGCTTTCAATCAGCTCTACCATTTCTGCACTCAGCAGCCATCCTTCACCCATTTTGACGCCTAGGGAAAGAATGCCTTCTGTTTTTGTCATCAGCTCCTTGAAGGAGACCTGCGCATAGAAGCCTGCTTTTCTGATGGTATCTGACTGCGCTGTTCCTAAGCTGTCAAGAGCTTTCAGCAGAGCAGCAGCTCCGTTTCCCACCATCCAGTTCATATCATAATTGACCTGGTCAAGTTTCATGTTGGCAATGCAGTAATTGACAAAGCCCATGATGCCCGGCATATTCACTTCGCAGTCCTGTGCTTCCAGGAATGCCTGCAGATGATTGTTGGCCGCCGGTGAGAATTTGACGAAGATCTCGCCGACAACACCGACTTTCACTTTCGGGACTCTGGTAACAGGGATCCTGGCGGCATCTTCAGCAATTTCTTGGAATTTCTTTTTCATAGCGCCAAAAGAATAGTTGCGGCTGCTGTGCATCCACTTGCCGACATTTTCGAGCCAGCGGCTGCACCATTCATCTGCACTGCCTTTGATATTCTCATACGGAACGATCTGATTGCGCAGACTGGCAATCTCATCTCCATATTCCAGTGCCGCCAATGCTTTGCGCATCATCCGGAATGAAATCGGGATGCTGGAATCTTTCTCTAATCCGCTGGCATTTGCACTGGCAACCGGAACATACTCATATCCTGCTTTGACAAGTGCTTTCCGCAGCAGCTTGATATAGTTGGATGCACGGCATCCGCCGCCGGACTGTGATATGAGCAGAGCAGTATGATGGGTGTCATATCTGCCGCTGTTCAAAGCCTCAATAAATTCACCAATGATCAGCAGGGCAGGATAGCAGGTGTCATTGTGCACATACTTCAAGCCTAGCTGTGCCGCTTCTGAGGAACCTCCGCTCAGCATTTCAATATGGAAGCCTTCGGATTCCATCGCCGACTTGAGACAGGAAAACTGTACTGGTGCCATGTCCGGCATCAGGATCGTATAATCCTTCATCATGTCTTTGGTAAAATTCGGTGTCACATATTTCATGGCATCAAGCCTCCGATTATTTTCTTTCTTCTAATGCAGCAAACAGAGAACGGATACGGATCTTTACCGCACCTAAATTCGTAATTTCATCAATCTTGAGCTGCGTATACAGCTTGTTTCCATCCTGAAGAATGGAACGTGTCTCATCTGTCGTAATTGCGTCGAGACCGCATCCGAATGATACCAGCTGCACAAGATCAATATCTGGATTCTCAGTACAGTATTTTGCGGCAGCGTACAGACGGCTGTGATAAGACCACTGGTTCAGAACATTGGTGTCAAATTTTGGAATGAGATGGGAAACAGAATCTTCAGTGATCACAGCAGCACCTTCTGAGAGGATCAGCTGATCGATACCGTGGTTGATCTCTGGATCAACGTGATACGGACGGCCGGCAAGAACGATGATCTGCTTTCCCTGAGCGCGGGCAGCAGTGATGATCTTCTGTCCTTCCTCCTGCACGTCTTTCATATAAGCATGATATGCATCATAAGCAGCGTCCACCGCCTTGATGATCTCTGCTTTCTTTGTGCCGGTCAGTTCTTTCATGATTGTCTCCGGCAGTTTCTTTTTCAGTACTTTCGGCTGACTGAGGTCAAGGAAGGCATCGACAAATTTTACCTGAGCAAGCTCCCTGACATTGTCTTTGAGTGTTTCTGGATAGTAGGCAACAATCGGACAGTTGTAGTGATTGTCGCCATGATGTTCATCCATGTTGTAGGACATGCATGGATACCAGATCAGATCCAAATTCTGCTGGGCAAGCCAGTGAATATGGCCATGGGTCAACTTGGCTGGATAGCAGGCAGTGTCAGAAGGAATCGTTGCCTGCCCTTCCTGATACATCTTTCGTGTGGATGCAGGGGAAACAATTACTTGATAGCCCAGCGACTGAAAGAATGCATGCCAGAAAGGCAGCAGTTCATACATATTCAGGACAAGCGGCAGACCAATTCTGCCGCGGGTTCCATTTCCCTGATCCTCGGCAATGGCACGCAGCTTCTTCTGCTTATAAGCGTAAAGATTGAGCGTGTTGTCTGTTTCTTTGCCATTGATCGGCTTCTCACAGCGGTTGCCTGAGATCAGTCTGCGGCCGTCATTGAACGTGTTGATGGTCAGCTGACAGTGATTTCCGCATCCTTGGCACTGAATATTGGCTGTTTTCTGAGAAAGCTCTTCAATCTCTTTCTTTGACAGGAGGGAAGACTGATGTCCTTCCTCAGTGTGCTTGCGTCCATACAGGGCAGCACCATACGCTCCCATCAGACCGGCAATATCCGGACGGATGACGTTGATCCCCATTTCCTTTTCAAATGCGCGCAGAACGGCTTCGTTATAGAACGTGCCTCCCTGCACAACGATGTTCTTTCCCAATTGATCTGCAGAAGAGCAGCGGATGACTTTATACAATGCATTCTTCACGACTGAAATTGCCAGACCTGCAGAGATGCATTCGATTGAAGCACCGTCCTTCTGTGCCTGCTTGACGGAGGAATTCATAAATACAGTGCAGCGTGATCCTAAGTCGACCGGCTTGTCCGCAAACAGGGCAAGTCTAGCAAAATCCTTGACTGGATAGCCAAGGGCTTCCGCAAATGTCTGCAGAAAAGAACCGCATCCAGAGGAGCAGGCTTCATTCAGGAAGATATCGGATACAGCACCATCCTGGATCTTGAAGCATTTCATATCCTGGCCGCCGATATCAATGATGAAATCAACATCCGGCATAAAATACTTGGCTGCGATAAAATGCGCAACGGTCTCGACCAGACCAAAGTCACAATGGAAAGCCTGTTTCATGAGTGCTTCGCCATAGCCGGTTGCGGTCACTGAAGCAACCTTCATGTATGGATGCTCATAATACAGTCTGAGCAGGGTGTCCTTGATCACCGGCAGAGGATTGCCGTTATTGGAACGATAGTCAGTAAAGAGAATATTGGCATGACTGTCAATGACAGCTGTCTTGATTGTGGTCGATCCAGAATCGATGCCAATATGGACCGGACCGGTATGTTCATTGAATTCTGCCCGCGGCACAGAAGCTTTCGCATGCCGTTCACGGAATGCCTCATATTCTTCCTCATTCTGGAACAAAGGCGGCAGACTGACATATTTTGCGGTCTTCCGATATTCTTTTAAATTCTTGATGACATCATTCAGGTCATATTCCTGATCTGCATAATAGGCAGCACCCAATGCAACATACAGCAGTGAGTTCTGCGGACACGTTCCTTTGACATGAAGCGTCTCATCAAAGGATCTGCGCAGACATTTTGAAAAAGTCAGCGGTCCGCCAAGATACAGGATATTTCCCTGGATTGTTCTGCCCTGAGCCAGACCTGCAATCGTTTGATTGACCACTGCCTGATAGATCGAAGCGGCAATATCATTCAGGGATGCTCCTTGATTGATCAATGGCTGAATATCTGATTTGGCAAAGACACCGCATCTCGAAGCAATTGTATAAGTGCGTTCTGCCTGCATTGCATGGGCATCCATTGCATCCCCGTTCATTTTCAGCAGAACTGCCATCTGATCGATAAAGGCACCTGTACCGCCAGCGCAGGATCCATTCATGCGGACTTCTGTGCCATTGCTCAAAAAGACAATCTTCGCATCTTCTCCGCCCAGTTCGATGATGCAGTCAGTATCAGGCTGCAGACGGTTGGCGGCTACACGCTCGGCGTAGACTTCCTGGACAAAGGAAACACCGCAGCTTTCCGCAATGCCCATCCCAGCAGAACCGGAGACAGCTAAGACAGCATGCTTGTCAGGAAGGTGATCTTTCACAAGCTGCTGAAGGAGATTTTCTGTCTTTTCCAGAATATGGCTGTAGTGGCGTGCGTAGGTAGACCAAAGCAGTTTCCCGCTGTCATCCAGAACAACGCATTTAATTGTTGTTGATCCGATATCCAGTCCTACTTTCATCTGATCTTCTCCCCAAATATTTTCTAGGCCGCATATCTATAAAGCGGTCGAGGTATGCTTTTCATCTGTTTCTATGAGCAGTGATCACACCCATAGATACATTGATGATGTATCTGATAAACCTGATAATTTTAGAAAAAAAAAGAACGGTTTTCAAGGATATCAGTGAGAAAATGAACGAATCCAGCAAACTGTATTCAAATCATCACATAGAATTCACAGTGAACTGATAAATATATTATCGAAATGGAGAGATCTATGAAGAAATTTGCAGTGATATTACTGAGCGGTATCTTATTTCTGGCAGGATGCAGCACTGCTTCCTCAGCATCTGCCTCATCCACGGCATCAGCTTCCTCTGCCTCTGCAGCGGCCGTATCTTCGGATGAGATGGTCATTACAGTCTTTCAGTCGGGCAAGGCAGATGCAATGCTGTTCGCGACAAGTGAAGGGTATGTATTGATGGATACCGGCTTAGATGAAGATAAAGATGATCTGGTCAAGAAACTGCAGCAGCTCGGTGTAACGAAACTGGCAGCGTTGATCATTACGCACTTTGACAAGGATCATGTCGGCGGCGCGGATGCGATTGTTGAAAACTTTGACATTACGCATGTTTATACCACTTATATTACTTCTGACAACGATGATGTCCTGGACTTCCAGAGTGCATTGACAGCCAAGAACATGACAATGACCAGAGTCTACAATACATCGATGACATTGGGCGGTGCTGTTTTTGACATCAATGGAGCTGCTGGGAATTACGACTCGAACAAGGACAATAACTCATCTTTGATCACGATGGTCACCTTCGGTTCCAAGAAATATCTGTTCATGGGTGATGCTGAAGATGAAAGAATCGAAGAATACCTGGCATCTCACGATGCGGATGCAGATTTTTTGAAGGTTCCATACCACGGCTACTATCAGGATGATCTGGAACTGCTGTTCGATACCGTGACACCATCAGCTGCAGTCATCACCAACTCCAAGAGCAATCCTAGTTCTTCTGATCTGAAGAAAACAGAGACCCTGCTGAAGAATGTCGGAGCCAGTTATTATGAAACATCCTCCGGTGCAGTCACCATTACCTGTACGCAGGACAGCTTTACTGTCACACAGTAGAATTGCATTCATAGAAACAGAAAACCTCTGTTTCCACTTTATATATATACGTAAAAATAAGCGGCTGCAGAACACTTGTGAAATATTGAGGATTTCAATCACAGTTGTTTCTGACCGCTTTTTTTGTCATAATGTAGGCGCAGTATTGGGAGGAAATGAATATATGAATCAGAAAGTGATCTCAAAGATCGCAGTAGCCGGACTTTTTGGCGTTGCTGCAGTGCTTGGTGCAATGCCAGGCTGCACATCAAAATCAGTTTCAGGAACATTCACTGGAACCGCAAAGGGCATGGGCGGTGACGTCACAGTCACGCTTACCATTGCAAATAACGTGCTTACAGACGTTAAGGCGGAAGGACCAAATGAAACAGAAGGTATTGGTTCAAAAGCCATTGAAAAGCTGCCGGGAGAAATGGTAGCAGGAAATACAATTACAGTTGATGCAGTATCAGGTTCCACTATTACTTCAAATGCAATTATGGAAGCTGCCAAGGCAGCTCTTGAGAAGTCAGGCTTGAAGGCAAGTGACCTTAAGGCAGTCAGTGCAAGTGCTTCTGCTGCTGCAGATGTTACCGAATCTGCAGATGTCGTTATCGTTGGTGCCGGCGGTGCTGGCATGACAGCAGCGATTGTTGCAACAGATGCTGGCAAGAAAGTCATCATTGTTGAATCACAGGATGTCTCCGGCGGCAACTCCGTACGTTCTACCGGCGGTATGAATGCTGCTAAGACAACATATCAGGATGCAAATAAGTTTGATGAATCTGCAGGTGTTGAAAAGACACTGAAGTCTGCTGAGAAGTACGCTGACAATGCGGATGTCAAGGCATTGACAGAAACAGTCAAGAAGCAGTGGGCTGATTATCAGGCAAATCCAACAGGCTACTTTGATTCCGTGGAATTAATGGAATTGGATACAATGATCGGCGGCTATGCAAAGAATGATTTCAGCTTAGTCAAGACATTGGCTGAGAACAGTTCTGCAGCGATTGACTGGCTGGCATCTATCGGTGCAAAGCTGACATCAGTTGGTCAGTTCGGCGGTGCTTCTGTTAAGAGAATCCACAGACCGCTGAATGATGCAGGCAAGGTCACAGCAGTTGGTGCTTATGTCGTACCAATCCTCGAAAAGAACTTAACAGACCGCAGTGTTGAAGTAATGTACAATACAACAGCAAATAAGATCCTGATGAAGGACGGCAAGGCTGTTGGGATTGAAGCAGCAGGCAAGACAGGCAATAAGGTCACAATCAATGCAAAGTCTGTTGTCATCGCAACTGGCGGCTTCGGTGCAAACAATGATATGGTCGTTGCCCAGAATCATCCAGAACTCAAGGGCTACATTACAACAAATGCAGCCGGTGCACAGGGCCAGGGCATTGTCATGGCACAGGCAGATGATGTTGATGCAGCTACCGTTGATATGGATCAGATCCAGCTCCATCCTACAGTTCATGTCGATGCTGACAAGAATGCACATCTGATCACTGAAGGATTAAGAGGCGACGGTGCTATCTTAGTCAATGCAGAAGGCAAGAGATTCACAGATGAAGTTGGTACACGTGATGTTGTATCTGCTGCTGAAAACAAGCAGACAGGCGGATATGCATGGCTGATCGTTGATCAGTCCATGGTTGATGCTTCTGCTGTCATCCAGGGATACATCAATGACGGATATACCGTCACAGGTGCAGATGCTGCTTCCTTAGCAAAGGAAATGAATGTTGATGCAGATGCATTAAAGACAACAATCGAGACTTGGAACAAAGCAGTTGAAGCAAAGTCTGATACAGAATTCAACCGCACTTCCTTCAATCATCAGCTGACAGGGAACCTTTATGCATTGACTGTTCAGCCTGGTATCCACCACACAATGGGCGGACTCAAGATTGATACAAATACAGAAGTACTGAACACAAGCGGAAATGTCATCGGCGGCTTATTTGCTGCAGGCGAAGTTACCGGCGGTGTCCACGGCGCAAACCGTTTAGGCGGAAATGCAGTTGCAGACTTCACAGTCTTCGGAAGAATTGCTGGACAGGCTGCTGCTGACTACGCAAAGTAATTCGCAGGCATTCAAAACAATTTACGGTTGAACAGAAGGACTGCATGTCTTAATTGATATGCAGTCTTTTATTGTTATGAAAAGAATGCTTTCATTTTCAAGGTACATCCATGCTGAATAGACAGAAGGAGGAAAGTGTTGCTGAACTGAATAAATTATCTGATATAAAATATGAAAATCAAATGAACTTCTCATTTTGAATTGGAGGTTGGCTGTGATGAAAAAAGATATTTTTATCAGTATGGATGCATCAGGAAAACTGAATGACAGTGAGAAACTGTGCGTGATGTCAGGCATTGTCTTTATCAACAAAGAAAGCCATGACCGTTTTGTTAACAGTTATCATCTAATTAATGAACGGATCAAATGCGATTACTGTCCACAGGACAAAGATTCCTGCGATGCCCGCTGTCCGGAGATGAAGAGCAGTCTGCCTTTGGAGGAGAAGCATCACAGGCAGCTTGAAAATCTGATTAGAAATGAGTATATCTATGCGGTTGTGATCAACAATAAGGAAGTCAATCCAAAAATCATGAATGATGATGAGGCACGCAGACAGTATCTTGACTATGCAGAGAAAAGCATGGTGAAGCTGATTCTCAGCAATCTGATGGGTTTGCATATGATTGATAATGAGGATGAGATCACAGTTCATTTATTTGCGGATCAACAGCGCAGCCTGAAGAACGGCTACTATGACTTGACCAGCAATATAACTGATCTGATCTCGGACCGTATTTTCAGCCTGGAATATAAACAGACCTTCAGCCCATTGTTCTTCAAAAAGTTTAACTGCGTTTATAAATACCGTGATCAGGAACATTTCTTTGATGTTCAGGCAGCTGCTTTGACAGCTGGTGACATCCGCCATGAATTGATGAAGGAAAATGCTTCCAGAGATGCACAGGCAAAGCTTCTGCAGCGGGAGACATGTGCACATATCATCTTTCCATGAAAAAAGCTGTCTTTCGACAGCTTCTCCAATTGGAACGGTGTACTGTTGGCACACTGCATCATATGATCGTAGTCCAATTGTTGACCTGACGTGGTCTCCCACCGGTGCTCATAGTATTATCCTGTCTGCGCGTAATATCAAGATATCATTGGACTGCATTTATCCGGAAATGTATAACAGGCATCATTTTAGCGAAAATGTATAGATGAAATATGAGAGTTTGTCATGCCAAACTTGAATTGACAATCGGTATTGATGTCTTCTATAATCTCAAACAATAAACATTGATTTCATACAATCTTTATGTTGGGGATGAAAGCCTGAAGGAGGACCCATATGAGCAGCTACAAGATTGAAACAAAATGTGTACAGGGCGGTTATAGACCAAAGAACGGTGAACCGCGTCAGATTCCAATTATTCAGAGTACGACATTTAAGTACGATACATCAGAAGACATGGGAAAACTGTTTGACCTGGAAGCCAGCGGTTATTTCTACTCCCGTCTGCAGAATCCTACCTGCGATTATGTTGCCGCAAAGATCACCGAACTGGAAGGCGGGACAGCAGGCATGCTGACATCATCCGGACAGGCGGCGAACTTCTTTGCCTTATTCAATATCTGCAACTGCGGTGATCACATCGTTGCTTCTTCCGGCATTTATGGCGGAACTTTCAACCTGATTGCTGTAACGATGGCGAAGATGGGCATTGAAGCGACTTTCGTTTCGCCGGACTGCACAGAAGAAGAACTGAATGAAGCTTTCCGTCCGAATACAAAAGCAGTGTTTGGCGAGACAATTGCCAATCCTGCACTCTGTGTTCTGGATATAGAACTGTTTGCCAAAGCGGCGAATGCACATGGCGTTCCGCTGATTGTAGATAATACATTTGCAACACCGGTCAACTGCCGCCCAATTGAATGGGGTGCTGACATTGTGACGCATTCCACGACAAAGTATATGGATGGTCATGGCTCGGCTGTCGGCGGTGCAATTGTAGATGCTGGTAAATTTGACTGGATGGCGTATGCGAACAAGTTCCCTGGCTTATGCAGACCCGATGACAGCTATCATGGCATCGTATATGCTGAGAAATTTGGCAAAGAAGGTGCCTTCATTACTAAGTGCACTGCGCAGCTGATGCGTGACTTTGGCTCTACTCCTGCACCGCAGAGTGCATATCTTCTGAATCTAGGCTTGGAGAGCCTGCATGTCAGAATGGCTCGTCATTGTGAGAACGGTCAGGCAGTTGCTGAATTCCTTGCAAAGCAGACAAAGGTCCTGCATGTCAATTACTGCGGACTGGAAGGCGACAAGTATCATGCAGCAGCCCTGAAGTATCTGCCGAAGGGTTCCTGCGGTGTTGTATCATTTGAAATTGCCGGCGGCAGAAAAGCGGCAGGTCAATTCATGGCAGCACTGAAGCTGGCTGCGATTGAAACACATGTTGCTGACGCAAGAACATGCTGTCTGAATCCGGCCACATCGACACACCGTCAGATGACTGACGAACAGCTGGCCGCAGCGGGGATTCCTGCTGGTCTGATCCGGATGTCCTGCGGTCTTGAAAATGCTGAAGATCTGATTGCGGATATTGCACAGGCGCTCGACAGCGTTGAATGATCACTGCGCGGGAGGCGCGTTTATATGCCAATTAAGATTCCCAATAATCTTCCTGCTGCAGAGATACTGCATCATGAGAATATCTTCATTATGCCGGAAGGACGTGCATCAACACAGGATATCAGACCGCTTCAGATACTGATCCTGAACCTGATGCCGAAGAAAATCCAGACTGAGACACAGTTATCCAGACTGCTGGGAAATACGCCGCTGCAGATTGAACTGAATCTCATCTGTACAAAGACACATGAGCCGGTCAATACACCGGCTGCACATATCAGCGAATTCTATCAGACTTTTGATGAAATCAAAGACCGTTATTTTGACGGCTGCATCATCACCGGAGCACCTGTTGAGATGATGGAATTTGAAGAGGTCGACTACTGGCCGGAACTCTGTCAGATCATGGAATGGACCAAGACTCATGTCCACAGTACATTCCACATCTGCTGGGGAGCACAGGCAGGACTCTATTATCATTACGGCATTCAGAAGCATCTGCTGGATGAAAAGCTCTTTGGTGTATTCCCGCATACCGTCGAATACAAGCGCTCAATTCTGTTCCGCGGCTTTGACGATGTCTTCTACGTACCGCATTCACGTCATACGACCATTGAGCGGGCTGACATTGAAGCGGTTCCTGAATTACGCATTCTAGCTTCCTCTGAAGAAGCAGGTGTTTATGCCATCTTTACAAAAAAGGGCAGACAGATCTTCATCACCGGACATTCCGAATATGATGCGGACACGCTTGGCCAGGAATATTTCCGTGACCTGAATGCAGACAAGCCGATCTCTGTCCCGAAGAACTATTATCCAAACGATGATCCGGCGAAAGAACCGATTGTAAGCTGGCGGGCACATGCAAACCTGCTGTATTCCAACTGGCTGAACTACTTTGTCTACCAGACAACACCGTATGATATCGGCGGCATAGCCTCCGGACAGGCGATGCCTCCGGAAGAAGACACTGATCCAAAAGAATAAGCAGATGACTGCATTGATCCTTCGCAAGAAGACAGCGCAGTCTTTTTGATGATACGAAGAAGAGAGCCATGCTATAATACAGGCACTGAGGTGAAATATGACAACACAAGAAATGATGAAAGAGTATCAGGACTGGATCTTTAAGATGTCCAGTTATCAGATGGCATTATCAATTATCGGCATCGATAAGATGACCGTCGCTCCTGTCAATGGATCGGCATACCGTGATGAAAGAACTGCTTTCTTGGCAGGCGAGATGTTCTCCATTGAAACTGATCCGAAGATGGTGGAGATTGTAAAGCAGCTGAAGGATGATCCCGAAGTAGATGATGATACCAGACGGGCGGCTGCAGTCTACTATGAGAATGCCGTGAAGACATTGTGCATTCCTAAGGATGAATTTGTTGCCTTCCAGCAGCTTGCCAATGAATCTTATGACAAATGGCTGGAAGCTAAGAACAAGGCTGACTATGCAGTCTTTGAACCGTATCTGAAGAAGGTCATTGAGGCAAGAAAGAAGATGATCTCTGATCGGAACTCAGATCGGAGCATCTATGATGAAATGCTGAATGACTTTGAACCGAATATGAATCAGGAGAAGTATGATACTTTCTTCAATGCATTGAAGAAAAGATTGGTTCCGCTGATCAAGAAAGTGACGGAAGCCAAACAGATCGACAACAGCTTCCTGTTCCAAGACTACGATATTGAAGGGCAGAAGAAATTCATGGATCATCTGCTGCAGTATCTCCACTTCGATCCGGAATGGGGCTATCAGAATGAGACGGAGCATCCATTCACTTCCTGGACTTGTGAGAATGACTGCCGTACAACAACAAAGTACTTAAAGAACAATGTTGTCTCCGCAATTCTGTCTACCGTTCATGAAGTGGGGCATGCATACTATGAACACAACATTGATCCAAAGTATGACGGTATGATCCTGTCTGACGGTGTATCTTCCGGCATGCATGAATCTCAGTCCCGCTTCTGTGAGAACTATCTTGGCAGAACAAGAGCTTTCTGGGAATACAACTATCCATTCCTGCAGAAGCAGTTCCCGCAGCAGCTTGGCAGGATTGACCTGGATACATTCGTCAATGCACTGAATGTTGGTGTTCCTTCCTTGATCCGCACGGAAGCAGATGAACTTACTTACCCGATGCATATCCTGATCCGCTATGAAATAGAGAAGGGCTTATTCAACGGCACCATCTCTACAGACGGCCTGGATACAGTCTGGGCTGATTTGTATGAAAAGTACCTGGGTGTCCGTCCAGCCAATGCAAAGGAAGGCATCCTGCAGGATGTCCATTGGTCCGACGGCAGCTTCGGCTACTTCCCGACATATGCGTTAGGTTCTGCCTTTGCGGCACAGTTCATGTATGCAATGAGAAAAGACATGGATGTAGAAGATGCCCTTCGGAACAACCGCTATACTGACTGCATCAGCTGGCTCAAGGAACATATCCAGAAATACGGCTTCCGCTATGAAGCAGATGAGATCATGAAGATGGCGACCGGCGAGGAATTCAATGTGAATTACTATCTGGATTATCTGGAAGACAAATATACAATGCTTTATCATCTCTAAAAGAAAAGGCTCGCGAGAGCCTTTTTATATCGTTCTTATAGGCCTGTAAATAATACATACAGGAAATTGACAAGCGGGATCGTGATGATGCACAGCATGATCGACATGACATTGATCACCGAGGCAAGCTGTGCTTCTTTATGATACAGAGATGCGAACTGGGCAACGGTTGAAGCACTTGGGGCAGATGCAGCCAGCATCGTAATCATCAGGATGGAAGAAGCGTTTGGTGTAATTCTCGTCAGACCAGTGATGATGAACAGGAACATCGTGATGATTGGAAAGACAAGCAGACGGAAGAAGCAGACCATGTAGGCACGCTTGTTCATGAATACTTCACGGAGATCAGCAGTTGAAAGGATCATACCTACGACAAACATGCTGAGCGGTGCTAAGATGGCAGACAAAGAGTTGATCGTTGTATTGATGACGTCAGGCAGCTGGATGCTGCATAGGAACAGCAGCATGCCGATGGCAATGGCGATGATGTTGATGTTGCCCAGGATCTTCTTCCAGTCACCTGTTCTGTCACCGGTCACTAATTCACGGCCATGCGTCCATAACAGGATCGTATTAGCAATCAGAGCTCCCGAGCAGTAGATGACCATATCTCGGCCCAGCACCATGATCACCAGCGGAATGATCAGATTGCCGGCATTCGGATAGATCATGGAAGCTTTTTCAATCGGTGTCAGATGAAGCTTTTTCCCCAGCAGCCAAGCCATCAGGATAAAGAGAAAATGCATCGAGAAGCCGGCTGTCAGAGAAATGAGAAAGCCGATCATGTTTTCGCTGGTCAGCTGGATCTGAAAAGAATAAATAATCGAGGCAGGGCAGGCAACATACAGCACCAGCTTTGACAATACATCAGAGTCCTTTGCCTGCAGGATCTTTACACGGACCAGTACATATCCCGCCAGGATCATCAAGAACATGACGATAATCGATTCGATCAGACTGAAACTGATTGACATAGTGCGCCTCCATTTTCAACTCAGCTATTCTATCAGGCTTTTTATGATTTGCTGAAATGTTCCAGAACATGAAAATAGTGCAGATCTTGATCCGCACTATTTCTTATCTTTCTTATTTGACAAGAAGGCAGCTTCTGCCAGGTTGACGACCAGCTTCTTGGAAGTTGGACTGGCAGCTGCCATCGCTTTGACAACTTCCGGCAGGCCTTTGCTGAAGACCTCCTGCATGGTCGCGGCGCCGCCTGCTGCTAAGGAGTCGAAGAATTCATCGACGAAGGTCTTGCGCTCTTCATTGGTCGCACCCTGGACCCATTTATCAATCGTATCATCCAGCCATTCACTGGTCTTGTCATTCTGTTCAATTTCATCCAGTTCCATCCCATTGATGCGCCAGGAGATGATGTCATGCTGGTTGGCACCTGTTTCATTGGAGCGGACGATATGATTGTCAGGGAAGGTCACTTCAAAGATCTTGCCGATGACACAGAACTCCGGAATGATCCGGGTGACTTTATCTTTTAATTTATCCAATCTGCGCCTGTCAAAGACGTCTGCACAGAAGCCTGGACCATCATTGTCATAGATGCGGATGATATGTTCCAGCTGCTTGTTACTGAGCCATGCGCATGCATACAGGGCAAGATTGCCGCCCTTGGAATGTCCTGCTACATAGTAGGAATGTCTCGGTTGGAATACCTTCTGCAGATAGTCTCTGGCATATTCCTGTGCCTTGATCCTGGTGAAGGCAATCATGAAATCTTCCTTCCAGCCGACAAGGGAGTTGTCTGTTCCGCGGTAGGCAATAAAGGACAGTTTTGGATTGATGACAAACTCCACAGCACTGAACTGCACCTGATCCTTTTCTTCAAAGATATCGACATAATTCTTCAGCAGAAGATCTCCAAAGCGTCTGGATTGACATACAGCATAGAAGAAATCATCATGGCCGCCGTATAGATTCTGCAGCGAATAGCAGTTCTTTTCTTTGATCCTCTGCCCACATTCTCGTAAGGAGATACCCTCAGGATTCTCATCTGTGATCACCTGTGCATAGCTGACATAGGAAAGCTCACACAGGATCATATTGTCGATTGGATTCAATGGACTTTCAGCAAACGAAAGATCACCGCGCCAGCGGATATAGTCTTCCATTGTCTCATTGATCTCAGATTTACCGAAAGGCAGGCTGATTTTCATAATTCCATCTTAGCATAGCTGAGCCCTGCAGTTCCACAAATTGAAATGATTCGCCTTTGATAGAATGCTATAATTTACGTGTTGTAATAAGGAGACACATATATGGCAGAATATCTGACAATTGATGTAGGCGGCACAAGTATCAAGTTTGCAGTGATGAATGAGAATGCAGAAATCAGTGAGAAGGGCGATTATCCAACCCCGATGGATGAGGGACTGGACGGTTTCCTCAAGAGCCTGAAAGCTGTTTATGATAAATACGGTTCCAAAGCGGAAGCAGTCGTGATGAGCGCACCGGGCAGAATTGATTCGGGCACCGGCTATTTCTATACATCTGGAGCACTTGGATACATCAGCGGGGTCAATCTGAAGGACCGCTTAAAGGATCTGATCCCAGTTCCGTTTGCAGTTGAAAATGATGCTAAGGCAGCGGCTTTGGCAGAAATCTGGAAAGGCTCCATGAAGGGTGTTTCCAACGGTATTGTGATTACCTTAGGCACCGGCATCGGCGGCGCTGTGATCATTGACGGAAAGCTGTACCGCGGTTCTACCTTTGCGGCCGGCGAGTTCTCTGGAATCCCGACATGCATTGACAACAACCAGCCGTATGGACATGGCGGCAGCATGTGGGCAGTTCCAAACAGTGTACGGACAATGGTCGCTAATTATGCGGCAAGAATCAACATGGATCCAAAGGACTGCAACGGCAAGATCCTGTTTGAAGCAGCAAACAACGGTCAGAAGGAAGCACTGGATACGATTGATGAATTCTGCATGGGACTTGCAGCCGGCATCATGAGCCTGCAGTTCGCTCTGGATGTTCAGAAGGTTGCTATTGGCGGCGGTATTTCCAAACAGCCATTATTGATGGAATCTCTACATAAGAAGATCCATGAATATTATGACGAAGCCCAAAAAATGGGCATGCCTGCATCGATTCCGGAGATTGCCTCCTGTGAGTTCGGCAATGATGCCAATATGATTGGTGCTCTGTATCATTATCTGTATGAATTAAAAAAATAAATAAGAGAAAGAAACAGTCCGCAGCTATTTGCCGCGGGCTGTTTTTTAGTTGCCATCAGTAACAGTGACAATGTTCTGTGCCTGGTAGGATAGGGAGGACTGCGCTACCGAAGCGACACGGTTCTGCGATGATAGTTCATTGACTTCTTTGGATGCTTCATCATTCTGCTGTTTTACGGCAATGACCTGGGTCTCGACAGTCTGTTTCTTCGTACTGAGCGTATTATTGTAGGATTTCAAGAACAGCGTGCTGCATAGATACAGCAGCGCCGAGCATAAGAAAACATAAACTGTGAAAGGCAGCAGGAAATTACCACGAAATTTTCTGGCTTTCTTTTTGGAAGCCATGACTTACATTCCTTCACCCAACTGCTTCTTGAACCAGGAATTCCGGTTCTGGATCTTTTCAAGCTGTTCGATCAATTCCTGATCATGCTTTGTGTTAAGTTTAAACACATAACGCTTTACATAAGCCTTTTGATAATCTGCGTTGTAATCCATTCTGTGCTGTTTTGTTGTGCTCAATTTTTTGCGTCCCATTTCAAACACCTCCGTTTCAACATAAATGATTGGTATACCAATCATTATATATCATGATGAAAGAATTGTAAAGGGATGAAATGATATTTTTTAAAAACATGCAGACAAAAAAAGTCTGTTCACAGAGGAACAGACAATTGCTTGAAATTATTTAAGCTTTGATGGGACTGTGATGACTTCAACGTGCTTCTTGATCAGCGCGTCCTGAATATCAGATGCAATCTTGTCATCGGTGATGACGACGGCATCATGGCCTTTGATGTTGATGGGAACAGTGCCGGCGGCGTGGAACTTTTCGCTTTCAGTCAGATATGCTGTTTTGGTGCAGGAGAGGGACATATCCCTGACAGCCTGGGCACGCATTTGATCTTTATTGGTGAAACCTGTACGTTCACTCCATCCATCTGTGCCGACAAAGAAGTATTCAACATTGTAGTTTGCGGCATCATCCTTGATCATTGGCCCGACCAGACACTGACTGTCCGGCTGATAGATGCCGCCTAGTAAAACTGTCTGTGCTCCAGGTTCATCGCGGATATATTCAGCAATGAAGGCACTGTTGGTCACAATGGTGATATTCTTTTTTGTCTTTGCCAGCTGAAGGGCAAGGAGAGCACAGCAGCTGCCACTTTCAATCATGACTGTATCACCGTCATGAACATATTCTGCAGCTCTTTCGGCAATCATCTTTTTTGTCTCATAATGATATGCGAGTCTGCCGTTAATATCATCTGTGCTGTTCAGCTCTGCATATCCGTGGATCCTTTTGATGATATGCTTCTGTTCAAGAAGATCCAGATCTTTTCTGACAGTCACCTGTGATACGCCGAGCATCTTTGATAACTCGGTGACTTCAGCTTTCTTCTGCTTCGTCAGCAGATCTAATATTTTACTTTCACGGTCATTCTTCATGGTTGTTCTCTTTTCTTTAAAAGAATGCATCAATGCCATTCTTGATAAATATCTGCCGGTAGTCCTCAATCTCCTCTGCATGCATGTTAGGCACACTGCGGTAGGCGTAATCAAGATCCATCATGTCATACTTGCCTTCCCCGAACTGATGGAAAGGAAGCAGCTGACATCTATGTGCGCCGACTTCCTGCAGGTGCTCTGCTAATTTCTGTGCATCTTCCAAACTGTCATTGAAGCCGGGAATCACTGGAATCCGCGGCAGAACATCTTTTCCTGCTGCAATGGCATGTTTCATATTCAGCAGAGGAAGTTCATTGGTCACACCTGTATATTCCTGATGCTTTGCGGCATCCCAGTGCTTCATATCAAACAGAAGATGATCAATATCCTTTGTGACATCTGCGAACACTTCAGCAGAAGCGCATCCAGTTGTCTCACAGGCAGTATCAATGCCTTCTTCCTTCAATGCCTGATATAGTGCTTTGGCAAAGACAGGCTGGGCAAGCATCTCACCGCCGGAGAGGGTGACGCCGCCATGGCTCCCTTCATAGAAAGGCAGATCCTGCAGGCATACATCCAGTACTTCCTGTACTGTTTTTCTCTGGCCTTCAGCTTGTAAGGCGTGGCCTGGACATTCCCTGACACATTTCAGACAGCCGCTGCACTGGTCATAGTCAATATGAATACGGCTGCCGGCAAGACTGACAGCATGCGCAGGACATGTTTCAATGCAGTGATGGCAGCCGACGCATTTCCGGCTGTCCCAGAGGACCTGGATCCGGGCAGACTGGCTTTCGGGGTTAGAACACCATCTGCAGTGCAGAGGACATCCTTTGAGAAAGACAATCGTACGGATGCCGGGACCGTCATTGAGGGAAAACTTTTGAATGTTGAAGATGATGCCGGATGTGGTTCTGTCTGCAGCCATGTTTGATCTCCTTGTTATCAAAATAGTAGCATATCCATTTCGATTTGCAATAAATAAGTTACGAATGAAAGTATAAATAATTATGTTGCAAAATTATATTGACGAAAAGAATGGCGAAAGCTAGTATTAATTTGTAACGAAAGTATAAAAACTTACGAATGAAAGGAACTATCTATGGAAAACACAGCACATTTTGGAGCTTTGACGGAAAGAATGCAGAAATTCCGTGAGGAAGTACTGGATGAAAGACCTTATATTGATGCGGAAAGAGCACTGTTAACAACCAAAGCCTATGAAGCCAATAAGAACCAGCCTCAGGTCATGAAGCGGGCATTGATGCTCAAGACAATCCTGGAAGGCATGTCTATCTATATTGAAGATAAGACACTGATTGTCGGCAATCAGGCGACCAAGAACAGAAATGCGCCGATCTTCCCGGAATATACAATGGAGTTCGTCATCAATGAACTGGATCAGTTCGAAAAGCGTGACGGTGACGTTTTCTATGTGACGGAAGAAACAAAAAAACAGCTTCGAGAGATTGCACCATTCTGGGACAACAACAACCTGCGGGCAAGAGGCGAAGCACTGCTTCCTGATGAAGTCTCCGTTTTTATGGAGACAGGAGTCTTTGGCATGGAAGGAAAGCTGAATGCCGGTGATGCACATCTGGCTGTAAATTATCAGCGCCTTTTAAAAGAAGGCCTGAAAGGGTATGAAGCCCGTACAAAAGAGATGCAGGCAGCGCTGGATCTGACTGACCCTGATGCAATCGACAAGAATATCTTCTATAAAGCAGTTCTGATCGTGATTGATGCAGTCCATGCATTTGCGCTGCGCTATTCACTGCTGGCTTCAGAAATGGCCGCAAAAGAGACTGTTGCAGCACGGAAGGAAGAACTGGAAAAGATTTCCCACAGCTGCGCCCGCGTTCCATATGAACCTGCGGCATCTTTCTATGAAGCGGTTCAGTCTGTGTGGTTCATTCAGCTGATCCTGCAGATTGAATCCAATGGGCATTCGCTGAGCTATGGCCGCTTTGACCAATACATGTATCCATACTTCATGGAAGACATCAAGAATGAGAGAATCACTAGGGCAGAAGCACTGGAACTGCTGACGTGCCTCTGGATCAAGACATTGACTATCAACAAGGTCAGATCACAGGCCCATACATTAAGTTCCGCCGGTTCACCAATGTATCAGAATGTGACCATCGGCGGCCAGACACCAGATAAGAAAGATGCCGTCAATGAACTGTCCTTCTTAGTCCTGCAGTCTGTGGCCGAGACGCGTCTCACCCAGCCGAATCTGACTGTCCGCTATCATCACGATATCAACAAACATTTCTTTGATGAATGCATCGAAGTCATGAAGCTCGGTTTTGGTATGCCGGCATTGAACAATGATGAAGTCATCATCCCATCGTTCATCAACTGGGGTGTCAAAGAAGAAGATGCCTATAACTACAGTGCAATCGGCTGTGTTGAGACTGCAGTGCCTGGCAAGTGGGGATACCGCTGCACCGGCATGAGCTATATCAACTTCCCGAGAGTCCTGTTATGTGCTATGAACAATGGCGTCGATCTGACATCTGGGAAGAGATTCACCAAAGGCTATGGGTATTTCAAGGATATGAAGTCTTATGATGAGCTCCTGGCTGCCTGGGATAAGACCGTCAGAGAAATGACAAGATACAGTGTCATTGTTGAGAATGCGATTGATAAAGCATCCGAAAGAGATGTTCCGGATATCTTATGTTCTGCATTGACTGATGACTGTATTGCTAGGGGCAAGACCATCAAGCAAGGCGGCGCTGTCTATGACTTCATCTCCGGTCTGCAGGTCGGCATTGCCAACATGGCAGATTCATTAGCAGCCATCAAGAAGCTGGTCTATGACGAAAAGAAGATTACCGCGGAACAGTTATGGAATGCCATCCTGGATAACTTCACATCACCAGAGAATCAGAAGATCCAGGATCTGCTGATCAATGATGCACCGAAGTACGGCAATGACAATGACGATGTCGACAATTTAGTTGTTGAGGCATATGATTCTTATTTAGATGAGATCAAGAAATATCCAAATACTAGATATGGCAGAGGTCCGATCGGCGGTATCCGCTATGGTGGTACATCCTCTATCTCTGCCAATGTCGGCCAGGGCATGGGTACAGCCGCAACACCAGATGGCAGAAAGGCATGGGAGCCGTTAGCAGAAGGATGCTCGCCAGCACATAATGCCGATAAGAACGGACCGACAGCTGTCTTTAAGACCGTCTCAAAGCTGCCAACCGAGAAGATCACCGGCGGTGTTCTGCTGAACCAGAAGATGACGCCGACCATGCTTGCAAAGGAAGAGAACAAGCAGAAGCTGGAAATGCTGATTGGGACATTCTTCAACCGTCTCCACGGCTATCATGTGCAGTACAATATCGTATCAAAGGAAACACTTCTGGATGCACAGGCACATCCTGAAAAGCATAAGGACCTGATTGTCAGAGTTGCCGGCTACAGTGCCTTCTTCAATGTACTGAGCAAGAAGACACAGGATGATATCATCGGCAGAACAGAGCAGACTCTGTGAGAAAAGAGGAAAGTATATGAAATTACTAATTGATGATGCACATATAGAAGCAATCAAGAAGATCTATGATCAGTATCCAATCGATGGTGTCACCACAAATCCATCCATCCTGTATAAAGTAGGCAAGGATCCTGTCGAGACATTAAAAGAGATCCGTTCCTTCATTGGTGATGATGCACTCCTGTTTGCCCAGGCAGTCGCCTTAGATGCTGAAGGCATGGTCGAGGATGCCCACTGCATCATTGACATTGCTGGTAAGAATACAATCGTCAAGATTCCATCTATTCCAGAAGGCTTCAAGGCAATCCGGATCCTGAAAGAAGAAGGAATCAAGACATGCGGCACGGTAGTGTATACACCGATGCAGGGTTATCTTGCCGCAAAGGCAGGCGCTAGTTTTGTTGCACCATATGTCAACCGCATTGACAACATGGGCTATGACGGCATAAAAGTAACAGAAGAGATCCAGGATATTCTGGAGAATAATGGGATGGACTGTGAAGTGCTGGCTGCTTCTTTTAAGAATTCACAGCAGGTGCTGGCATTGGCTGAATATGGTGTCGGTGCAGCAACTGCAGCTCCTGATGTCATTGCTTCTTTCGTGAAGAACCCGGCCATTGATGGTGCTGTCGGTGATTTCATCAAGGACTTTGAAAAGCTGACAGGAAAAACAAAATTCTCAGAGATCATATAAATACATATTAAAAACAGTCAGTCTGAATTTCAGGCTGACTGTTTTAGTACTGTATGAGAAGACTGTTTATGAGTTCATTTTCTTAGAGAAGATCGGCAGGATCGTATAGATGTCACGCAGACGTCCATGGAAGTTATGATCTTCACCATCACTGATGCCATAGGAGCAGTTGACACCAGCGGTAAATGGATCACCGAAGATAAATGTATCGGGATACAGCAGCATGCTGGAGATCTGTGCTTCTACAATCGACTCGGCGTAATCTTCACTGCCGGTGGTCATGTACATGTAGAAGTCATCTTTGGTATAGCCTTGACTTGTCAATGCATTCAATGCAAATCTGCCGCCGAAGGTCGTATCTTTGCCTTGTGAATCAGGACCCCAGTAGAGAGAGCCGGAAGCAGGGTAGAAGTATCGTACATACTTAAGAGAACTGCAGAACTGATACCAGGTGGTGACACCGCCCATAGAGAAGCCGCCGAACATGCGGTGGTCTCGTGAAGCAGCCAGTCCTGCTTCATCTGCTGAAGCAGCATACGTGCTGTAGGTGCTTTCAACTGCCGGCATGACATCATTGATGAATTCGGTAGAGAAGCCTTTTGTCAAATAGATATCATAATTATCCGTATTCTCATCAGTGTTGTTGTCATAGTAAGTCAAGGCAACAACGATCATTGGCTCCACAGAACCATCTTCAATCAGATGGTCGATGCAGTTCTTGATATCATCTGGTTCTTCCGGTGTTCCCAGCCAGTCGTCAGCACTGCCGGTATAGCCGTGCATGAGATAGAGTATATTGTACTGATTGGTGGAGAGATAGTGATAAGGCGTATATACAGTTGCATATTTGATCTCATCACTGCTGTCACCGTCGTAGTTCTTGGTGGTGTAGTAGAATCTTGTTAAACTGCCGGGCTGGCCGCAGGCTTCTGTATAGTCATCCGGCACATCGCTGATTGCTTTGGTGAAGTCATAGGTCTGTTCTGGAAATGGATCTTCCATCTCTGGATGACCGTCTTTGCCGCTGGTATCCTCAGCTGTCTGCGAAGTAGAAGCAGTGGAAGTGCATCCCATCAGCAGTGATATCGACAGCAGAGAAACTGCGGTCTTTTTTAATATATGCAGCATTGCTTCACCCCCCCCCTTAAGTCAATCAGCCTCGTTCATCTATTTTTTTGGAGATGACCGGCAGACCGTTATACAGATACTGGAATACAGCAGCCCATGAATGGTCTTCATATTCACTGTAGGCATACGTGCAGTTGACATCTTGATCAAAAGGACTGCCGAACGTAAATGCTTTTCCTTTTTTCTTCATTGATTTAATCTGACTTTCCAGGAAAGGCTTTGCTTCATCATAGCCTCCGGTTGCCATGTAAATGTAGAAATCGTTTTTCCCGTATCCCTGTGACCGTAAAGCGTTTGAAAGCATCTGTCCGGACCATGATCCATTTGGATCTGCAGGTGCATCCGGTCCCCAGTACAGCATGCCTGACATGACCAGATAATAGCGGCAGTAGGACATGGACTGCATAAATGCATACCATGTGGTGACACCGCCCATGGAGAAGCCGGCAAAGATGCGGTGGTCACGTGAGGCGGCGAGATCTTCCTTGCTGGTGCTGGCCGCATAGGTGCTGTAGCTGCTTTCCACTGCAGGCATCAGATCATTCTGGAATTCCTGTGAGAAGGCCTTGGTAATATCAGCATCTTCGTTGTCATTGATCTCCTGCTCGTTATTGTCGTAGTAGGACATGCACACAATGATCATCGGACGGATCATGCCTTCTTCGATCATATGGTCAATGCAGTTCTTCATCTCTGTTTCTTCGCCGGGATATCCTAAGAAGATCTCAGCATATCCATAGACGCCGTGCATCAGATACATGATGTCATACTGACTGCCTGCATCGTATCCGTATGGTGTATAGACGACAGCGTATTTTTCTTCTTCAGTGTCATCACCGTCGTAATTCTTTGTGGCATAGCTGAAATAGGAAAGACTTCCCTGTTGATCAGCAGGTCCATAGTAGGCATCAGATGCTTCAATGATCTGCTGGGCAAAATGGACATTTGTTTCAATCGGATCGCGGTCATACCAGTTCTCGACCGTTTCTGTATCTGCTTCTTCAGCCGCGCTTTCATCGGCAACAGCTGGTTCTTCTCCTGTAAAAAGGGGATCGCTGATCTGCGGCACCGGCTCGCTGCGGGCTGCCGCTAAGATGGCTGGACACCCGGTGATCAGGGATGCACAGACGATGACAGCTGTTGTTTTCTTCAGCAGTTTCTTCATTTGTTCTCTTTTTCCATATGAATATATTAAACATTTTTTTCTGAAAAGCTATGTTTTATACTGAGTAATTACAACACAAAAAAGGGGGAGCAGATCTTATCTGTTCCCAAAACTGTGCATCAATTCAATGATATATTCAACAGCTTTTTTGTTTTGATCTCATCATCCAGATCACCAGCATACGCACGGTGAATCACGGCACTGCATGCCCTCAGCTGCTGATCCAGGGCATCTTCATATTTTTCGTTTGCTACGATAACAAGGGTCGCTGTATCATCACCAGCCGTTCTGGTTGCTTCCTTGAGAAGCTTGTTGTCGCGGTTCAGCTGATGGGTGTCATACAAGGTGCCGATGAACAGCCCAGCCAGACCGCCAACTAGGAATCCATGTAAGCCGAACAGTACTCCGATCAAAGCACCGAGTGCCCAGTCAGAGAAGATATGGCTGCGGGTGAGGACACCTGTTGTGAACTTCTCCAGGATGACTGCGCCTGCGCTGCTGTTTTTTACAAGTGCAGCCTGATAGATGTCATATCCGTTTGCGGATGACTTGATCTGCATTCTATGAAGAGATGCATAAGCTTTCTCATCATTCTCAAACTCTGCGGTAATCACGTTCTGTGTCATAACAGATACCTCCTTTACTTGATACTGAAAGGATAGAAGTATTCACTGAACAGCAATTGTTCAGTATCTGAACATTTGGTGAAGCTGTACTGTTTCTTGATTTGGAATTTTATTCCGAGAAAATCATGAAATAATATAAAGTATGTACATAAGGAGGAGAATATGAGTTTTCCAAAAGGTTTTTTATGGGGCGGTGCAACAGCTGCCAATCAGTATGAAGGCGGCTATCTTTCCGGCGGAAAGGGATTAGCTGTCGCAGACACATTGACAGGCGGAGACGGCATTCACAATATTCCGCGTAAATTCATCGTGGAGATGCCGGACGGATCCAGAAAAGAATTCGGCAACCGGGATGAGATTCCAGCCGGAGCCAAAGCCATTGTTGATCCAAATACGTATTATCCAAGTCATGTTGCAACTGACTTCTATCATCATTGGAAGGAAGACATTGCTTTATTTGCCGAGATGGGATGCAATGTCTACAGACTGTCCATCAACTGGACCAGGATCTTCCCGAACGGCGATGATGCTCAGCCGAATGAAGAAGGCTTAAAGTTCTATGAAGATGTCTTCAGGGAATGCCATAAGTACAATATCGAACCGTTAGTCACTATCTATCACTTTGACTGCCCGCTGCACCTGGCTAATGAATATGACGGCTGGGTCTCCAGACATACATTGGAAGCATTTGAGAAGTATGTAGATGTTCTTTTTGCAAGATACAAGGGACTGGTCCACTATTGGCTGACCATCAATGAAATCAACATCAACACCAACTTCATGATGAACGGTGTGCATGAACATCTTACCAACAAGCAGAATGCAGAGCAGTGCAGATGGCATCTGTTTGTCGGCAGTGCCTATGCGGTCAAGAAGGGACATGAAGTAGATCCAACTAATAAGATCGGACTGATGATTGCCCATGGCGCAACCTATCCGTTCTCCTGCAATCCAGAAGATGTCTTTGCGGAGCTCAAGGGTGCCGAAGAAGGCAAATGGTTCTATGGCGATGTTCAGGTCAGAGGATACTATCCAGCCTGGAAGGTCAAGCAGCTGGAACGCAGCCATATTGAACTGAAGAAGGAAGCAGGGGATGATACACTGTTGAAGGAAGGGACGGTTGACTTCTACAGTTTCTCCTACTACAGCTCACAGGTCTTTGCAGCCCATCCTGAGGAACATGGAGCCCAGGAGGGGAATATGACCCGCGGTGTCCCGAATCCTTATCTGAAGGCTTCAGAATGGGGCTGGACCGTGGATCCGCTTGGACTGCGCATCAACCTCAATCAGATCTATGACAGATATCAGATTCCGATGATGGTCGTTGAGAACGGCTTAGGTGCCATTGACAAGGTCGAAGCAGACGGCTCCATCCATGATACATATCGCATTGATTATATGCGTGAGCACATCCAGACCATGAAGGATGCCGTTGAGATCGACGGCGTACCGTTAATGGGCTATACCCCATGGGGACATATCGACCTCGTTTCAGCCGGAACGGGTGAAATGAGAAAGAGATACGGCTTCATCTATGTCAATTATGATGATGAAGGCAATGGTGACCTGTCACGCTCCCGCAAGGATTCTTTCTACTACATGCAGAAAGTATACAGATCCAACGGTGACAACCTGGAATAAAGCGATTCAGCTAGACACTGTCAGATTCGTTTGACTGATAGATATATTACTCATGGCGGACCCTCTACCTTTCCGATGAAATGATCTATAGTATCGGTGACGAGTATGGATAATATCGTCTGGGGTGCAATATGAGAGCTGTCAGGAATGTAAGAGATGTTTCAAGAGCACAAGTATTGTGCAGTATCAAGAGGTATCACACAGTAAAATGCCCGTACTGCGGCAGAAAGACTAGGGTCGCCAAGAACCTGATCTTTGATGAAGATGCCAAGGTGCACTGCGCAAAGTGTGAGCGGCCATATCTTCTGAAAGATAATATTGTCGGTGAAGAATAGGCAGAAAAGGAAGAATTGAATAATTCTTTCTTTTTTATGAATTGCTATATTGCATTGCATACTAGTATGTGATACAACAATGTTATAGAAAGAAAGGAGGACCTCATGACAGAAGAGAGATATCTGGAACAGCTTGACCATCGGCTGCAGGCATACCCGCCGGCATTCAGAAAAAAGATGACCGCATATATCGGCACATATTTCAAGGAAGGTGCCCTGCAGGGAAGGACAGCAGAAGAGATCATCGAAAGACTGGGGACTGTGGATGATGTGATGGATAACGTCAGTATGCTGTATCATGAACCTGTGCAGGAACAGCGAGAAAAACATTCTTTTTTTTCATTTACTATATTGCAATGCATACTAGTATGTGACACAATCATGTTGCAGGAGGTACGGTATGGATGCTCAGTTTAAAAAAGGTGTTCTTGAATTATGTGTGCTGTCGCAGCTGATCAAGGGAGATGAGTACGGATATGAACTGACGGAGACAATCTCCAATGAACTGTCAGTGACTGCCGGTACCTTGTATTTGATTCTGAAGCGCTTGAAGGACAGCGGCTATCTGAATACGTACTTGAAGGAGTCTCCGAATGGACCGGCTAGAAAGTACTATCACATCACCGAAGAAGGAAAGAAGTATCAGGAAGAACAGAAGGCAGAATGGCTGTCCTTCGTACAGAAAGCGGAAAAACTATTATGACCAAACAGGAATATTTAGAACAGCTGCAGCGGCGTCTGTCCGCATACCCGGAAGACTTCAGACAGGATATGCTGGATGCCTTTGAAGGACATTTCCAGGAAGGACTGTCTCAGGGCAGAAGTGAAGAAGAAGTCATGGATGATCTGGGGTCCATTGACGATGTCATGAACAATATCGATGTCCTCTATGATGGTCCAAAGAAGAGTTCAACAGAAGATAATATGCAGAATCTCAGAAAGAATCTGAACGACCTCTCAGATACATTGACACGGACAATGAAGTCGGCGGCAGGTGTTGTCAAGGACAGCGTGGAGCATACCGACTGGAGCTCCTTTGAAGGAACAACCGGCGACGTCGTCAACATCAAGGATGGCAGCACATTTCAAGCAGTTTATGTAAAGGGAACAGACGGAAATGTAGATGTCGAGCTGGTTCCTTCTGATCATCTGGCCTATCAGTTCTCCTCGCGCAGCTCTCTTTTCTCTCCATCTCAGGCTGTTCTGTCCACAACATTCAATGGCTCGGCAGCAGGTCTTGTGGTGAAGAACGGCAGCGCCAAACTGACCGTCTTCTTACCGGAGACAATGCGTTCGGCAGAACTGGAACTGTCTTCCGGCAACTGCAGAGGAAAAGCACTTTCTCTGGATAGGATTGATATCAGACAGCAGTCAGGAGATACAGATCTCGCTTCTTCCAAGATCAAGGATGTCAGGCTCAAGAGCGTCAGCGGTGATCTCTGCATTAAAGATTCTGTTTTTGAGAACGCTCTGATTCAGTCGACCAGCGGTGATATTGAAGCAGACAGCAATGAAGGAAAGCTTCATCTGAAGACTGTTTCCGGGGATGTTGATGCAGATCACAGCGACTGCTCATCTATTGAGATTGAAAGCATCTCCGGTGATATTGATCTGGATACAGCATCAGATACTGTTTATGCATCTTCCTTTTCTGGGGATGTCGACGTTCATCAGGAAGGAAGCATTGCGATGATCAAGGCATCTTCTGTTTCCGGTGATGTTTCCTGCCGGCTGAAAGACCGTGACTATACTGCGGAATTATCTACGAAGTCCGGTGATATCAGAAATGATACAGATCTATGTGCTTCCCTGCAGTCGAAAAAGACATGGATCATCGGCGATGGGAAGGGCCGTGTTGTCTTGAGCTCCAAATCAGGAGACGTTGTTCTCCGCTGAGTCCAGTCATGACCACGATGCACGCACCCCTGCTGTGCATGGTGTTATGAAAAAGGGAGAAGTGCAGTCTGCACCTCTCTCTTTTATATTCAGAAATACCAGTGGACCGGCTTTTCTCCCTTGACCAGTCCGAGTGATTCCTGCAGCCGCTTGGAAGCGACATTATGGACTTCCACCTGGGTAAACGGCACGATTTCCTTTTCCAGCAGATGATTGATCATCTCTGCTTCCAACGCGCTGCCGAAGTGCATTCTCTGTGACAGCTCTTCCACAAACAGGATGCCGACACTTCCTTCGGTATGCGTTCCGACAAAACCCCGCAGCTTTCTTTCCACCACAACACCATACATGCCATGATGGATCCGATCCTTCAGATACACTCTGTCCTGAACAATTTTATAGTGATTGAAGACGTAGTCCAGATCCTTGATGTTCAAGGAGCGGATGGAAGCGCCTTCCTGCAGTTCATATGCAATCTTCTCTCTGCTCTCATAGACAAAGTTGTAGTCATGATAGTCGCTGATCCATCGGCGGCTCTGCTTCATCAATGGACTGTCATAGCCGTTGACGCACAGGATGTCCTTGGCACTGGTCAAGGCACGGAGCACTTTATCTGCACCGTCATCATTTCTCAAGTAGCAGACATAGATATTCTTGATCTTGACCAGATAACAGTCAGGATCATTTAAAACAACCTTCAGCAGGCCCTGACTGGCAGGTTCAATGATATTTACGTTGCTTTCATAGTCCTGCAGGATGTCTGCCGGGATCTCTGTATTGTTCATACAAGAATTCTATAGTAGTTGCTGGTGCCAATCAAGTTCAGTGCTGTTTCGAACGTGCATCTAGATATTGATCCGCGGCTGTTTGTGATCTTCTGAGCTGGGCATCACGCTGCATCAGTACATCATTCAAAAGCGGATGCTGACATTCTGGCGAGAATACCGCCGCGAAAACGGCGTTTCTCCGGCAAAACAGAAGTCCTGAGAAAATGACAGAAAAGATTCTCTTGTGCTTGATTGTTCCCGTTTTTATGGTAATATAATTGAGCGTCAAAAATGAGACCGTGCAGGAATACCCAAGCGGTTGAAGGGGCAGGCTTGGAAAGCTTGTAGATCGGTAACACGGTGCCAGGGTTCAAATCCCTGTTCCTGCGCCATAGAAATACCCAGCAATGGGTATTTTTTTTACCTTCTCTGCCGATTTGCCAGTTTCCTGATTTGAAAGACACCTGAATCAGGTATAATTATCCCATAACTTTAGGTGATTTGTTCTTGAACAGAGGGCGGGGGAAATATGAAAAACAGACTGAAGGTCTTTCTGATACTGCTGACAGCAGTCATTATCTGCTTTCCAGTCGTATATACATTTTACAAGCAGGGCTTGTTTACACCAGCTCCAACCGTTACGACTGTTTCTACAGTCACTGATGTCAATGCGGAAACACTTACTTTTGCGATGGATTATGACTTTGATCCATATTCCTACTTGGATAAGAATGGAGATCCAAGTGGTCTGAATGTTGAAATTGCAACAGAAATTGCCAACCGCATGGGCAGAAAAGCAGTTATCCTGACTGGAAACTGGCAGGAGTGCAAGGCGATGATCAAGTCTTCCCAGGCAGATGTCCTAGCAGGGTTGGAAATCTTTGCGGATGAAAGCAAGACATCAACATTGAAGACGATTCCAATCTCCCATGATTCCATCAAGGTCTATGGAAAAACAGCCATCAATGATGTCGGCTCCCTGTCAGGCAAGCGGGTGGGCATCTCGGCAGGCTCCATCATTACCAAACTGTATGAACTGAACTGCGAATATGTTGGCTACAATACGAATACGGAGATCCTGCAGGCCGTGGCAAATGGTGAAGTAGACTACGGCATCGTTCATGGTTCACCGGCTGAAAAGATCATCGAAAAGAATCACCTGGATCTGATCGGTTCTGCAACACTGATGGAAAGCTTCCCGGCTTTCGGCATCAGAGAAACAGCACCGGAACTGGAAGAGCCGATCAATGACGTAATTAAGTCCATGGCAGATGACGGAACAATCAATAAGCTTTATGACAAATGGATCGGTTCCAATCTGCAGAACAAGACACTTGTCGGCGTCTTTGCCAGCAACCAGACGTTCTATATTTCCTATGCATTCTTTGCGATGTTTGCACTGTTATTGATCTTCTACGTTGTCTCTGTCCTGCACCGCCGTGAACATGATCTGGAGACAGCACTTTCCTACCAGAAAGTACTGGAAACAGAAAAGCAGCATGCGGAAGCAGCGAATATTGCAAAATCGATCTTCTTATCCAATATGAGCCATGATATTCGTACACCGATGAATGCCATTATCGGCTTCAACGCTATTGCTTCTCAGCATCTTGATGATCCAAAGACCGCGCAGGATGCCTTGGCAAAATCAAAGGATGCCAGTGAGCATATGATGAATATCATCAATGATATCCTGGATATGTCCAGAATCGAGAGCGGCCGACTGGAACTCCATGAAGAAGTCATCGATGTCAAGAAGGCTTTTACTCAGAATGAAAATATGTTCCGTCTCGGCATGGAGCAGAAGGGCCTGCATTTCATCGCAGAAAATACTGCCAGTACCTGTTACGTTTATGGCGATGACATGCGCATCAAGCAGGTCATTACGAACCTGCTGAGCAATGCCATGAAATTTACACCAGCCGGAGGCACCGTGCTCTACCGCTGTGAAGAATCACAGAAGGCACCGGCCACAGTGCACTATGACATTACCGTCAAGGATACCGGCATCGGCATGAGCGAAGAATACCAGAAGCATCTCTTCCAGCCGTTTGAAAGAGAAAGAACAGCAACGGAAAGCGGCATTCAGGGTACTGGACTGGGCCTGTCGATTGCTAAAAAGCTGACGGATCTGATGGGCGGCACCTTGACCTGCACCAGTCAATTAGGCAAGGGTACAACATTTGTCTTTTCCTTTGATGCAAAGACTGCATCTGATCATACAGGCATTCAGGAAAAACCAGAGCCGCCGAATATTGGCACTATGTTAAAGGGCAGACACATCCTGTTAGTTGAAGACAATCAGCTGAATCAGGAGATTGCATGCCATATTCTCACTGATGTCGGATGCAGTGTTGATACAGCAAAGAATGGCGCAGAAGCAGTAGATAAAGTTGCCCTGGATTCAAATGACTATGATCTGATCTTAATGGATATCCAGATGCCGGTGATGGATGGATACCAGGCAACCAAGGAAATCAGAAAGCTGCCGGATCCACGCAAAGCAAAGACACCAATCATCGCAATGTCAGCTAATGCATTTGAGGAAGATATTCATAAAGCCACAGAACAAGGCATGAACGGCTATATCACAAAGCCAATTGATGTGCCGAAGATGCTGGAAGCAATACAAAGCCTTTTGAGCAGTCAAAAATAAGAAGGTATTTCATTTCACATCAGATGACATTCAATGTACATCATGTCTCCCCGCATTATGAGGAGACATTTTATTTGTGTTGGGATAAAATAGACATAGTAAATTCTGAACGAGGTGCGATATGTTGTCTGATAAAACAATTAAGCGGATTAAAGATTTTGTAAGTGACCGCGATTGGGATCAATTTCACAGTCCTGCAAATTTAGCAAAATCCATTTCTATTGAATCAGCTGAACTTCTTGAATGCTTTCAATGGAACGAAGAGGAATATGACAGGCAGCATGTTCTGGAAGAACTTGCGGATGTAATAAATTACTGTGTCCAAATGGCAGATAAACTGGATGTAGATCTGGATGAGATTGTGAATCAGAAACTTGATAAGACAGAGAAAAAATATCCAATTGAAAAAGCAAAAGGTACAAGCAAGAAATATACAGAATTATAATTTTGATTCAACAGTATGCGGGGAGATATCTCATGATTGTTTATGAAGCAACGGTTTCTGAATTTGTGCAGGAAGTTCTACATGACACGATTACTGATAATGTTTACGCAAAATATCAGGAACATTTTGGTCATTCTTCTGAAGGACAGATTCGTTCCTGGAGAAACTCCCTTGAGTATATGTACAAGGTTCTGATGACACCTACGATTCCTAGTGATGCCGGCGTGGCAATTGAGTTCAATATTCCGATGACAGCCAAACGTATTGACTTCATGATTAGCGGTTTTGATGAAATGAACATGAAGTCAGCGGTGATTGTTGAATTGAAGCAGTGGGATGAATGCAGAAAAGTAGAAAATAAAGACGGCGTTGTTATAACTAGATTGAATGGTGCTGAAAGGCAGACAACCCATCCAAGCTATCAGGCTTATTCTTATAAAGAATCTTTGACAAATTTCAGTGAGCCAGTACAGCAAGATCCAATCAATCTGCATCCATGCGCATATCTGCATAATTACAAGATTGAAAAATATCCGGATGTCATTGATGACCAATATAAGTATTATCTTGAACAGGCTCCGGTATTTGCAAGCGGTGACGTTGAAAAACTGCGTGGTTTTATCCGTAAGTATGTTTGTCGTGGAGATAAGGGTGCACTGCTGTATGAAATCTCAGATGGCAAGGTAAGACCAAGCAAGATGCTCCAGGATACATTAGGATCAATGCTGGACGGCAATGAAGAGTTTGTCATGATTGATGATCAGAAACTAGTTTATGAAGAAGCTCTTTCATTAGCTAATGAAGTACAGAACAGTCCTGATAAAAAAGTCATGATTGTGACTGGAGGCCCAGGAACAGGCAAAACAGTCATTTCAATTAATTTATTGGTGGAATTGACAAAGCGCGGAATGCTTGCACAGTATACGACCAAGAACAGTGCACCACGTGAAGTTTATTTTGAAAAACTGTTATGTAATGACCAAAGTCAAGTAGTATTTCAAAGATATTTGGAAAGA